>JAEUSX010000183.1 GCA_016788405.1 Flavobacteriales bacterium | reverse complement strand
CAGATGTGCCCGGTGATGCCGGCGATCAGGACGTTCGTGTCCTGCTTGTCGCGCCCGCAAAAGGAGCACTTGATCTCTTTCTTGTCCATGGGATGCTTGGAAAGGCCTTCTACGGCGCAATGGGCCCGCCAAGATACAGTGCGGCCCCGCCGGATCCCGACGGGGCCGTACGCATGCCCGCAGGCGGTTACTTGTTCCGCACCAGCAATTCGTCGATCATGCCGTAGGCCTTGGCTTCCTCGGCGATCATCCAGTAATCCCGATCACCGTCCTTCTCCACGCGCTCGAACGGCTGGCCGCTGTGGCTGCTGATGATCTCATACAGCTCCTTCTTGAGCTTCTTGATCTCATTCACCGTGATCTCCATATCGCTGGCCTGGCCTTCCGCGCCGCCCATGGGCTGGTGGATCATCACCCGGGCGTGCTTCAAGGCGCTGCGCTTGCCCTTGGCCCCCGCGCACAGCAGCACGGCTCCCATGCTGGCGGCCATGCCGGTGCAGATGGTGGCCACATCGCAGTTGATGTACTGCATGGTGTCATAGATGCCGAGGCCGGCATACACCCCGCCGCCAGGGCTGTTCAGGTAGATCTGGATGTCCTTCTTCGCATCCACGCTCTCCAGGAAGAGCAGTTGGGCCTGGATGATGTTCGCGACCTGGTCGTTGATGCCGGTGCCCAGGAAGATGATGCGGTCCATCATCAAACGGCTGAACACGTCCATCTGCGCCACATTGAGCTGACGCTCCTCGATGATGTAGGGCGTCATGGAGCTGGTGATAGGCGACGAGGTGTAGCTGTGCAGCGTGCTGCTGCTGATGCCGCGGTGCTTCACCGCGTACTTCTGGAATTCGTCCTTGGGGAACATGCGGATCGGTTTGTCGGTGGGTTGGTCTAGCGTGATTTCACGAGCACTTCGTCGATAAGGCCGTATGCCTTGGCTTCGGTGGAGGTCATCCAGCAATCGCGGTCGCTGTCCTTCTCGATCCGCTCGTACGGCTGGCCGCTGTGCCGGCTGATGATGTCGTAGAGCTCCTTCTTCACCTTGCGCACCTCGGCCATGGCGATCTCCATGTCGCTGGCCTGACCCTGGGTGCCGCTGAGCGGCTGGTGTATCATGATGCGGCTGTGCTTCAGCGCCGTGCGCTTGCCCTTCGCCCCCGCGCAAAGCAGCACGGCGCCGAAGCTGGCGGCCATGCCGGTGCAGATGGTGGCCACATCGCAGTTGATGTACTGCATGGTGTCGTAGATGCCGAGGCCGGCGTACACCCCGCCGCCAGGGCTGTTCAGGTAGATCTGGATGTCCTTCTTCGCATCCACGCTCTCCATGAACAGGAGCTGGGCCTGGATGATGTTGGCCACTTCATCGTCCACTGCCGTGCCCAGGAAGATGATGCGGTCCATCATCAGCCGGCTGAACACGTCCATCTGCGCCACATTGAGCTGACGCTCCTCGATGATGTAGGGCGTCAGCGCGCGCGTGTAGCTGCTCAGGGTGGTGCTGGGAATGCCGTGATGCTTCACGGCATAGCGCTCGAACTCGTTGGGGTCGTGCATCCGGGATGGGGCGAAGATGCACCCGCGACCGGGGCGCGCTTACGCCGACTGGGCCAAGTTTATGAACTCATCGAGGCTGACCCGGCGCTCCTTCGGCTCCAGCAGGGAGCGGAAGTGAATGGTCATCTTCTGCTGCACGATGCTGTCGCGCATGCGCTGGATCTGCTCCCGGTCCGCCAGCATGCGGGCGGCCAACTGCTGCAGGCGCTCATCGTCCGGGGCCGGCATGCCGTATTGCGCGAACTGGTCCGCGACGTAGCGCTTCGCGAAGCCATCGATCTCCTCGCCCTTGGCCTCCAGGCCGTACTTCTCCACCACCCGGTCCTCGACCAGCTTTCGCTTCAGCGCTTCGGCGTAACCGGCGTAGCCCTGCTCCACTTCTTCTGCTGAGGTGGGCTTCTCGCTGGTCTCCACCATCCAACGCTTCAAGAAGGCATCAGGCAGGTCGATGCGCGCTTGCTCATGCAGCGCTTTCATGACCATGCGGCGGAAGATGCGCTCGCTGTCGCGGCGGAACATGCCCTCCAGCCCCTCTTTCACCTTCGCGCGGAAACCGGCCTCGTCCGTCACCACGCCTTCGCCATAAAGACGGTCGAAGAGTTCCTGGCCAAGTTCGGCTGGAAGCATGCGCTTGATCTCAGCGACGCGGAACAGCAGCTTCCCTTCGAGCTGGTGCACGCGCTCGTGATCAACGCCCAGCATGCGGGCCAGGTCGTCATGATCGCGGCTCACCTTGTGGGGGTCGACCACCACCTCATCGCCGACCGATCTGCCCGTGAGCAGTTGCCGTGTCTCGTCATCCTCGAGGAACTCGAGGCTCACCGTGGCGCGGTGCATGATGCCTCCTTCCTTGATCACGCCATCCGCGTTCAGCTCGATCATGTCGCCCAACAGCATGTCCTTCCCCTCGCTGGTGGTCGCGCTCTCGAGTTTGCCATAGCGCCGCTTCATGTCCTCCACCTCCTTGCTCACCACCTCATCGTTCACATCGACCACGGGCAGCTCAAGCTTCACTTTGTCCAGCTCCACTTCGAATGCCGGGGCGAGGCCGAGTTCATAGGCGAATTCGAAATCACCGGGCTTCTCCCAATTGTTCCCGTCCACGTTGCTGTTCTTCGGCAGGGGCTGTCCCAGCACGCGGAGGCCGTTGGCGCCGATGTATTCGCGTAGGCTCTCGTCGATCAGGCGCTCCACTTCATTCGCCAGCAGGGCCTTCCCCACCTTCTTCTTGATCAGGCTCATGGGCACCTGACCGGGGCGGAAGCCGGGCAGCACGGCATTCTTGCGCTGCTCCTTCAGCGCCTTCTCCACGCCGGGACTGTAATCCTCCGGGGTGAGCTTGACTTTGAGCGTGGCAGTGAGCGCGCCGGTCTCTTCTTTCAGGATGTTCATTCGTGGTCGTTGTTCTCAGTTCGTACGGACGGGGGGACTCGAACCCCCACACCTCGCGGTACCAGATCCTAAGTCTGGCGCGTCTACCAATTCCGCCACGTCCGTGAAAATGGAGCGCGAATGTACTGCCGCTCTGGCGGTGCAAGCATGCCGTATACCTTCGTCGCCCTTCGCCATGGCGCACCTTCGCTTCGACCCGAAAGAGCTGAGCATCGGCGCGCTTCACGGGCACTTGGTGGGCGCCATCGGACCGCGGCCCATCGCGCTGGCCAGCACCGTGGATGCCCAAGGCCGGCCCAACCTCAGCCCCTTCAGCTTCTTCAATGTCTTCGGGGCCAACCCGCCGCTCATGATCTTCAGCCCGGCGCGGCGCGGAAGAGACAACACCACCAAGCACAGCTACCACAATGTGAAGGCGGTGCCGGAGGCGGTGATCAACGTGGTGACCTATGGGATGGTGCAGCAGATCAGCGTGGCCAGCGGCGAGTACCCGGAGGGCGTGAACGAGTTCACCAAGAGCGGCCTCACGCCGATCGCTTCAGAGAAGGTGAGGCCCTTCCGGGTGAAAGAGAGCCCGGTGCAGTTCGAGTGCAGGGTGAAGCAGGTGATCGAGACCGGCACTGGTGGCGGCGCCGGGAACCTGGTGCTCTGCGAAGTGGTGATGATCCATGTGAGCGAAGCGGTGCTGGACGCCGAAGGCAGGATCGATCAGCGCAGGATCGACCTGGTGGGCCGCATGGGCGGGCATTTCTACTGCCGCGCGCACGGCGATGCGCTCTTCGAACTGGCGCAGCCGAACACCAACTTCGGCGTGGGCGTGGATGCCTTGCCAACGGAAGCACGCCTGAGCACCATCCTCACCGGCAACGAGCTCGGGCAGCTCGGCGCAGCGCTCTCCATCCCCGATGAGACCAGCGTGAACGAGTTCAAGCTCACTGAGCTTAGCGATACCTTCATCGCGCTCCAGGACAAGCCGCAGGAGCTCATGGAAGCGCTTCACCGCAACGCTCAACAGCTCCTTTCCCACGGACGTGTCGAGGATGCATGGAAGACGCTGCTCGCATACAACTCACGTTGACACGTACACAACGCAACTCCAACCAACATGGCACAAGTCATCATCTCCGGCACCATCAAGGCGGTGGGCCAGACCCAGCAAGTGAACGATCGCTTCAGCAAGCGCGAACTCGTAGTGACCGAGCAGGGCGGGCAGTACCCGCAGATGATCCCCATCGAATTCAAGCAGGACAAGACCAGCCTTCTCGATGGCTACAAGCCGGGCGACGAAGTGACCGTGACCTGCTACGTGAACGGCCGCGAGTGGACCGGCCGTGACGGCGTGACGAAGTACTTCCTGAGCCTTGCCGGTAACCGGATCGAGCGCAGCGGAGCGAGCACCGGATCGCCAAACACGGGCGGCGCGCACGCCGCTCCTCCTCCCACGATGGCCGACATGCCGCCGATCACGGCCGAAGGCGAGGACGACCTGCCATTCTGAGGATCACATCCTGCGCCCTTTCCAGCTCGTCCGCAGCACGAGCGAGAGCACCGCGATCACCGGAGCGTACGCGCTGAAGGCGAGCAGCGCGAACACATTCACCATGAAGCGGACACGCATACCGAGCGCGCGCTGCACCTCGGCCACCAGATTGAGCGGCGGCACGGCCCAGAGCATCCAGGCCGCCGCCAGGAAGAGCAAGTGATGGAACGCGTGCTGGCCCATGGAATCCACGAAGCTGAAATTCACCGATGCGGCGAGGAGCATCCAGGGCAGCGCGAGTCCGATCACGCCCAAAAGGCTGAAGACCCCGATAGCGCCGCGCATCTTCCCGGCCCAGCGCAACCGCTGCGCGAAGAAGGCGCTCCAGGAGGCGACTGCTGCGGTGGTGACGAGCGACTCACTGCTGAAGTGGACGCCGATACGTTTGCCCTGGGCTCGCATGCGGCGCAATAGGAATAGGTCGTCGCCGCTGGCGAAACGGTCGTTGGCGAATCCGCCCACCTCGCGAAAAGCCGCCGCCGTGAAGGCGAGGTTGGCGCCATAGGCCAGCACGGGGGCACCATTCAAGGCGCTGCCCATGCTCATGCCGAGAAGCGCCGCCTGCTCCGTTGATTGCAGCCAACCGAGCAAGCCGTGTCCTTCGGTGCGTACGGGGAGGATGAGCAGGTCGGCCTGTTGCTCGCGCATCGCCATGGCGATCGCCTTCAATCGCTCAGGTCCGCAACGCGTATCGGCGTCCGTGAGGACGATGTGGTCATGCGAGGCGGCGATGGCACCTGTGGTGATCGCGGCTTTCTTGCCCGCGCCTGCATTGCTCAGCACGCGCAAGCCGGGCCATTGCGGGCACATGCCCTTGGCAATGCTCGCCGTCCGGTCGCTGCTGGCATCGTCCACCACGATCACCTCATAGCGCTCCTTCGGGAATGCTTGCGCGTGCAGGTCTTGAAGCACTTGAGCGATCCCGCGCTCCTCGTCCCGAGCCGGCACGATCACCGACATCATCGGGGCACCGTCCTTGATCTCCGCATCCTGATTCCTTCGTTCAGCGATCGCCGAACGCCACGACCCGATCACGAGCGCGTGCACCAGCGCGATGCCCAACAAGGTGAAGGCGATGAGCAGGTCCGTGCTCATTCGCGCGCGCTGCGTATCCGCGCAGCCAGGAGGATGACGCCACCGGTGATGGCGGGCAATCCGAGATTGATGAGCCAGAGCACGGTGCTGGCGAGGAACACGCTTTGATCATGCGCTCCCCCCGGCGATATGAACGCAACCGCCACCGAACCGCGCACGCCAAGCTCGGTGAGCATGATGGTAGGGATGAGGGAGCTCACGAGGAACGCCGCCGGGATGGCCATGATGGCCTGCGCCCAGGGAACACCGGCCAACGCGATCAGCAGCAGCATGAATTGCGAGGCGAACACCGCATAGCGGGCCGTGCTGATCAGGAGCACGCGCAGGAGCATCCGGTTGCTGAAGCGCTCGAGCACCACGGCATGCCTCTCCCACCGCTTGACGACCGGCACGCGCGCGATCGCGCTGCGAAGCAGGTCGGGGTTGAAATAGAGCAGCACCGTGATAGCCGCCACCACCGCGCACAGGCCCACCCAGGCCGCGGCAGCAGGCGAGGCGCGGTCATGCTCGGCGGTGAACAAGAGCGCCATCAAGCCGATCAGTCCCATGACCACCGTGACAACGAACTGCGCGATCCCTCCGACTGCCGTGGCGAAGCTCGCCGCGATGCGATGCTCGGGTGAAAGGAAGAGCACGCGTCCCACGAATTCCCCGACGCGGTTGGGCGTGATCAACCCGATGGGCGTGCCTGCGAGCACGGCCAGGAAAGCGCGCGTTCGTGATATGGCCTCCACATCGGTCACCAGAATGCGCCACTTCCTTGACTCCAGGCCCCAATTCAGCAGCATGAGCGCGCAGGTGGCCGCAAGCGCAGCCAACGCTTCTGGCTCGCGCAGCACGATGAGCAGCGCCTGCGGATCCCACTCGTCCTCCCATCGTGAGAGCCGGACGTAGAGGAAAGCACAGGCGAGCACGAACACCCCCCAACGGAGCAACAAAAGTGTGCGGCGGCTCACGGTACCTTCGGCGCGTTAGCGTGATAACGGCGAAAAGTACCCCGGTGGCCTCACCTGCTGAGCGCATCATCCTCGGCATCGACCCGGGCACCACCGTGATGGGCTACGGGATCCTGATGGTTGAGCAGGGCAAAGCGCGTCTGATTGAAGCGGGGGCCATCCGCTTCCCCGCGACGGATGACCACTCATTGAAGTTGCGCGCCATTTTCCGCGAGACGCTCGCGATCATCGAGCGGCACTGCCCGGACGAGCTGGCCATCGAGGCCCAGTTCTTCGGCAAGAACGTGCAGAGCATGCTCAAGCTCGGGCGCGCCCAGGGAGTGGCGATCGCGGCCGCGCTGCAACGTGAGCTCGCCATCACCGAATACGCGCCCAAGCGCGTGAAGCAGAGCATCACGGGCAACGGCAATGCGAGCAAGGAGCAGGTCGCCGCCATGCTGCTGAGCATCCTCGGGCTGAAGGAGCTGCCATCGAGCACCGACGCGACCGATGCGCTGGCCGTCGCGGTCTGCCACCATTTCGCATCCACGGGCCGTGGCTCACGCGCCATCACACGCAGCAGTGGCGGTGGCAAAGGCGGCTGGGGCGCGTTCGTGCGCTCGAATCCCGATCGCGTGCGCTAAGCGTTGCGGATCCGTTCGGCCAATGCGGCCAGCTCCTCGTTCGTGAGCTTGAGCTTCGGGCGGCTGAAATCCATGTCACTCATGCGATCGAGGGGGATCAAATGGACGTGCGCGTGCGGCACCTCCAGCCCGATCACCGCGATCCCGATGCGATCGCAGGGCACGACGCGTTGGATGCGCGCGGCCACACCCTGCGCGAACGGCATGATCGCCGCCAGCAGATCCGTCGGCAGGTCGAAGAAACGGTCCACCTCCTGCTTGGGCACGACCAGCGCATGACCCTCGCGCAATGGCGCGATGTCGAGGAAGGCGAGGAAGCGGTCGTCCTCGCCAATCCGGTGGCAGGGGATCTCGCCTTTGATGATTCGGGTGAAGAGGCTGGGCATCCTACCTGCTGATCTCAATGATCTCGAATCGGGTGGTCCCTGCAGGCGTGGTCACCTCGGCCACCTCGCCCCGGGCCTTGCCCAGCAGCCCCTTGCCGATCGGCGAAGTGACGCTGATCTTGCCCAGGCGAACATCCGCCTCGCTCTCGGCGACGATCATGAACTCCCGTTCGCTCTTGTTCTCCACGTGGCGCACCATCACGCGCGTATGAATGTACACCCGCGAAGTATCCACCTGCGTGTCGTCGATGATGCGCGCATTGGCCACCACCTCCTCCAGCTTGGCGATGCGCGCCTCGAGCAGGCCCTGCTCCTCCTTCGCGGCATGGTACTCCGCATTCTCGCTCAGATCGCCCTTATCACGCGCGTCGGCGATCTGCTGGCTGATGTGCGGGCGTTCCACGGTCTTGAGCCGATTGAGCTCGTCGACCAGCTTCTTGTAGCCCTCTTCGGTGTAGTAGGCGGGTGAACTCATGGTCGGTTCGGTGCTTGGTGAAAGAACGGAAGAGGACCCCGAGAGGTCCTCTTCCTACGGGATGCTATGGAATCAGAAGCTGAGGCGGATGCCGAGGCAGTGAATCCCGCTGAAGGGATTCGTTGAACGGTAGGCATAATCGAGCGCTACGGTGGATTTCTTCTCCTCGCCGAACGGGAAATCGACGCTGAGGCCGGCGCTCGGCCCCGTGTACCAGGTCGCGCGCACATCGCTTTTGTCCTTCTTCTCATAGGTGTAGCCGCCGCGCAAGTGGACCATCTTCCGGAAGGCGTACTCCAGGCCGATGATCGCCTGGTCCTGCGTGAAGGAGTTGGAGATGAACGTGCCCGCCACGGTCAGACGGTGCACCTCATTGATGTGCCAGTCGTACGCGGCGCCGATGTTGAGCAGCGAAGGGATCTCGGACTTGCCCGAGCGCTGCTCCAAGGTGAGCTGGTCGCTGCCAGCGATGAGCAGGCCCTGCACGGCAAGGCCGTCGCCGCTGAAGCTCATGGCCGGGCCCACGTTCTTCAGCGCGATGCCGAAATGCACATTGTCCTTCTCTCCGGTCACGTAATGGATTCCCGCATCGAAGCAGACGCCGGTTGATCGAACGCTGGAGGTCGACTCCGAGACCACCCGGATCAGGAGGCCACCGAAGATGCTGTTGGAGAAGCTCTTCGAATAGGCGATGCCGATGTTCGACATGTTCGGGCGGAACGTGCCACGACCGCCTTCGGGCACATCGTAGGTGGTGACTTCAAGCTCACCGAAGGACAGCACCGTGGCCGTGACGCCCAGCACACCGCTTGCTCCGAGCTTCTGCCCAAGGCCAACACTGTTGAGGGAGAGGCCTGCCCCCGGCAGTTGCATGTTCGAGAAGGCCACTTCGGTGCGGTTCACCAAGGAAAGCCCGGCGATGTTGCCGTACATCGCCTCAACGCCGCGCAAGCTGGCCGTGTTGGCCAGGCCCCAGCCGTTGGAGCGCGCCCATGGGTTGAGCAGCAGCTGCGTGGCTCCCGCCGACCCGGCGCGATCAGGATTCCCTGCCAGGGCTGGCATCGTGACCAGCGCCGCCAGCGCCGCTGCCAGTGCCAGTCTATGAGATGCGAATCGCTTCATGTCCTTCGTCTTCGTTTGGGAGTCGTTCACTAGAAGTTCTGGAGGTCAAGCGGGCGCAGCACGCCGAACCACTTGAGCACCTTCTCACCCACGTTCGGCACATCGATATGGCAGATGTAGACACCGCCAGCGATAGGGATGCTGTTGGAGTTCTTCAGGTCCCAATCCAGGTAAGTGAGCGGATTGTCCTTCTTGAACTTGCGCACCAACGTGCCATTCACCGTGAAGATGGAGATCGTGCAGTTCTGCGGGAGGTTGATGAACTTCACACGGTTGTCCAAACGTGATGTCTCGTAACCGCTGAACGCGTAGTACGGGTTGGGCACGATGTTGATCTTATCGAGGAACTCGTCGGCGACGCTCGCCACGTTCGTCTGAACAGCGTACTCACCCGAACCGAAACGGTACAGGGGCAATCCGCCATTCAGCGCGGGCGTGATGGGCGCAGGGCTGCCCGTGTAATCCGTGTAGGCCTTGTAAGGCTTCGCCACGTTCAGGCGCACGCGCACATCGGTGGCGAGCAGTTCGGCCCCGGGCACCACCATGGCGCTGCCCACCCAAGCCATGCCACGCAGGACCGTGGAGCGTTGCGCACCTCCAGCGACCAAGCCAGCATGGGCGAAGGCCCCATCATCGTACGGTCCGACTCGGTTCGACTGGCCGCTCTGGCGACGATCGTTCTTGTAGATGTAGATCCAATGCGCCCCACCGAAGAAGGGGCTGGGCACTTCGCCTTGCGGCGCGGGCAGCTCCCAGATCGAATTCGGGTTCCAGATCATGTCACGACCGATGCTGCCGCCCCATGAACTGATCTCGCCGAAAGCCATGTTCAAGCGCTCGCCCGTCTCCAGGTCGATGGCATAGCCCGGGAACCAGCCCATGCCGGTGGAACTGACCAGCTGCGCCTCGCTCTCATTGCAGCCCGGCTGACCGGATTTGATGCCGTTCTTATCCACGCTGTTCGAGGCGCGCGGAGTGAGCTTGCCCGCATTGCCCTGACTGATCGCCGTGCTGTCCTCAATCTCGAGCACCGTGCAACGGCTCCATTTGCTCTTGTCCTTGGTGATCACCACCTGCACGCTCGGGCATTCGCTGATGCGCGAGAGCGTGTTCGCCTGCTGGCCATCGGGGCTTTGACCGGGCTGGAAGTCAGCGCCGCCCACTAGTGTCCATGGGGCCCATGTGCCACCCAGAAGCTTCTCGTAAGGCTGCGTAACCGCATCGTCCACGCCAACGCGATCGGAATAGGTGGCCGGGTCGATGACATCGTCAACGAAAGCGCCAGAGCGGATCCAGTTGTACGGGTTCACGCCCTCGCCATCGGGCACGCCGCTGAGCCAAGCCTTCGAGGGATCATCGAATTCCACATCGGCGTTGAGCGCCACGGTGTAGTTGCCGCTGTAGAACGCTTGACCCACGGTTACCGAGATGCCCCAGTCGAGGAACAGTTGCTCGTAAGGCGTCGCGATGGAACGGTCGGAGTTCACCACCTCACCGGTGGAAGTATTCTTCAAGAACCAGTAGGCATCGTCGAGATCGCCAACCGTAGCCGTGTCCTGGAACCAGACCTCGAACTGAGCATCGGGCACCTTCAACGGATCCACCACACGCACTTGGATGGGCGCGAGCCCACGCTCATAGGTCAACTCATCCTTGCGCCATGGGAAGCCGCTCATGATGGCATCTTCCGTGGCCCGGTTGATCTTCAGCTCCAGGTTGCCATTGCCCTGGCCTTCCAGACGGGTCACTTGCAGGTAATCGCCGTAACTTGAGTTCTGGTCCGTACCGAAGGCCTGCGGACCGGGCTTGTGCGGAATGCCCACGTAGGTGCGGATGGATCCGAATGCGGCTTTTCGTCCTGCCACGTACGGGAACGCCTGACCGGTTCCATCGCCGACGTTGTAGTCCGCGTAGTTGTTATAACCGTAGGCGATGGCGATGTAGTAGTAGCTCTTGAAGTTCACCAAGCGCGGATCGCCCTGCGCGAACTTGTCCGTGGTGATTCGGATGGCGTGGCGGATGCCCTCATCGGATCCATTCACCATTTCGGTGGGCACGGCGGCTTGGATCTGCGCATCGTACGGGAAGTTCACGATCTGCCCGATGCCATCATCCAGATCTCCCTGATACACCAAGCGCGCAAGGCTCGGGTCGCCCAGGTCGGCAACGCTGGCCTCGGCATTCTTCATCTGGTAGATCTTGTAGCCTTGGAAGCGGTAGTACCGATCGTACGGCGGTCCACCGGCACCGTCGTTCAGCGGGATCACCGGGTCGAGTTCCTCGTATGCCTCACCCTCGTTGTTGCTGCCATCCGGATTCGACAAGTAGAGGATGAGTTCACGATCCAGCTCACGGACGCTCACGTCCGGGGCATCCGGACCGTCGAGGATCTTGAAGCAGTTGTCGAAGAGGGCCTGCGCCTTGTCATCGGCCACGCGCAACGGAGCAAGGCTCGAAGCCGCGCTGCCCACCGGTGAGCGGGCGTAAACGACGCCGACCGTGATGTTGTTGAAAGCCCCGGGAAGCAGCGTGAACGGACCAGCGCTCTGCACGAAACGGCGGTCCACGAAGGTGCGATCCGTGTCGAACCACGGGGTCTGCGGAACGCAGTTGGTGCCCCAGCCAACAGGGTCCGTGTCGCCAGGGAACATGTAGTAGGTGCGCACTCCGTTGCCACTGGCATCATAGCCGTTGCCCCCGTTGGTCATGGGCACGCCGTTCTTCCAGATGCTCCGCAGGTAGTTGTAGTAGTGGGCGGCCACACTCGGGTCGGTCACGTTCGCGTTCGGCGCTTCGCGATTGAAGTACAGGAAGGCGCGCATGCCGAAGCGCTCGTTGTCCGGGATGTTATCGCCGTAGCCGATGCCGATGCCCTTGTAAGGGATGCCGTTCTGCTGCTGCGCGAGCAGGCAGTCGAAGTTGTCGAGGTAGCTCGCCGGGCCGGGGTTGTCCACGCCATCGGCATCCTGATAGGGGCCTTCGAAGAAGTCGACGCCGATGGCAGGCGGGGGCGGAGCCGGTCCGCCGTATCCGACCGCGCCCAGGCAGCCTTCGTCCACATCATCCCAGTTGTAGATGTAGCCCAGGCCGCGACGCACGTCGCAACCGGTGAAGTCGTCGTTGGAGCACCCGAGGTCACCGTCGACGAAGCTGCCGAAATAGGTGTTAGTGAGCGTCTGCGACCCACGGTTGATCACCGTGTAGTTGTAGAAGGTCATGTTGTTGATCTCGTTGTTCGCGCTGAAAGCGAACGCCTGCGCGCGCACTTCAAGGCCGATGGGCAGGCCCTGCGTCTCCGTATGGACGTCACCCTTGTCGTTGAAGATCCACCAGATGTTGTAGTCGCCGAAGAGGGAGACGGGATCGCTGGCTTGCTTGTTCTTGCAGTCCTCCACGGTCTGCTCAAAGCCATAATCGGGGTAGTCGCCCGAATAGGGGTTGTACTGGCCGTCCTCGTCCGCATCGAAGAAGGGGGCGATGTACAGGTCCTGTCCCGCTTCCACGTCACCAATGGCCGGCCACTGCAGGAAGGCGGTCGGCACTGAATACCCGTTCGGGAAGAGCTGCGTCACATCGCACTCCGGGTCGTTCACGCACCGGGCCCATTGCAGGTGCGTCTCCGCTTCGGCGCGCTGGGTGATCCAGAAGCGGTCGTAGGTCTGGCAAACATCGGGCGTCACGCTGGCATCCACCGTGCTCAAGGGGCCGGGCCAGAAATCGTTA
>JAEUSX010000175.1 GCA_016788405.1 Flavobacteriales bacterium | reverse complement strand
AGGTCGCCGTCGCGGTGCATCCATTCGCATCGGTCACGGTCACGGTCCAATCCCCTGCGCACAAGCCGGCGATCGTGGGCTGTGTGGGATCTCCCGGTGGCGCAGGTGTCCAGAGGAAGCTGTAGGGCGCGGTGCCTCCGCTGGGCACGGCCGTGATGGCGCCATCGCACGCGCCATTGCACGTGATCGGTGAAATGGTTCCGCTCACGGTGAGCTCAGTCGGCTCGGTGATGAGCACGTCCTGCGTGATGCTGCAACCCGCCTGATCCGTGATGGTGACACTGTACTGGCCTGCGCAGAGGTCGGTGGCCTGGGGCGTTCCCTGCCCGTTCACATCGGGAACCCAGACGTAGGAGGTGTATGGCGGCTGACCTCCGGTGGGGCCCACCGTCGCCGCGCCATCACACACGCCGAAGCAGCTGGCGCCCGTTGTGCTGAGGTTCGCCACGATGGGATCGGGCTCGGTGACGAAGGCCGTGTCGATGGTGACGCAGCCGATGCCATTGGTGACCTGCACGAAATAGTAGCCCGCGCAGAGGTTGCCGAGCGAATTGCCGGGCTCGTTCAAGTCGGTGCCGTTCGCATCGAACCAAGCGATGGAGCACGCGGGCTGCGAGCAGTTGAAGGCCACGCTGACGCTGGCATCGCAATCGCCCGGGCACGTCGTGATGCCATCGGTGATGGCGATCTGCTCGCCATCGATGTCCGTGACCACCACCAGCGCGGTCTCGAAGCAGCCGTTGGCATCGGTGACCATGGCTTGGTAGAACCCGGCGCAAAGTCCGGTGAGCGTGTCGCCTGTCCCGATGATCGCGGCACCATCCATCCAGGTGATGAAGTAGGGCTGGGTCCCGCCAGTGGGCGCGGCGATCGCGATGCCATTGCACAGGCCGCACTCACTCGGATCCACGCTCACGCTCAACCCGAGGATTGGGGGATCGATCACCTCGAAATCTTCCGTCATCGAGCAGCCGTTCGCGTCAGTGACCGTCAACGTCCAAACACCAGGACACAGGTTGGGGATTGTCGGCGTGCCCTGGCCCGCAGCGGGCTCCGGCGACCAGACGTAGGTGTATGGCGCGGTGCCTCCAGTGACGATCACGCTGATCGATCCATTGCAGT
The DNA here is from genome assembly GCA_016788405.1 of Flavobacteriales bacterium. GTDB lineage: Bacteria > Bacteroidota > Bacteroidia > Flavobacteriales_F > PHOS-HE28 > PHOS-HE28. The sequence goes on along the minus strand of JAEUSX010000175.1, from coordinate 11,477 downwards.
CGCCGGCGCAGAGGGCATGCTGCACCGTGGCGGTGATATCGAGCGTATCAGGCGCGGTGATGAGCACCTGCACGGTCGTGTCGCAGAGTGAAGCATCCGTGATCAGCACGGAATAAACGCCCGCGCACAAACCAGTGACCTGCGGCGTGTCTTGTCCGCCCGGTGTCCACAGGTAGGTGAAGGGGCCGTTGCCGCCCGCTGGGCCCACCGTGGCCGTGCCATCGCATGCGCCAGCACAGGTCTCGGGCGTGGTGCTCAGATTGGGGTTGATGATCTGCGAGGGCAGCACCTCGGCATCGGCGAAGCTCACGCAGCCGTTGCCATTGATCACCTCTGCCGTGTACACGCCCACGCACAGGCTGTCCAGCGAGCCCACGTTCACCGCGATCGCATTGCCGAGCGCGTCGTACCAGGTGAGGTTGCACGGCGGTGAAGTGCACACGAAGCTCACGCTCACGGTTCCGTCACAGGAACTCCCGCACGTGGTCTGTCCATCCACTGGCGTGAGCGCTTCCGCATTGCTGTCGCTCACCTGCACCACCTGCGCTGCGCTGCATCCGCTCGCATCCGTCACGGCCACGGTGTATAGCCCGCCGCAGAGATCGGTGATGGTCTCGCCGCTGCCCACCGGTGCCCCTGCGAGCAACCACTGCACATCATAGGGCGCCGTACCGCCGGTGATCGTCACCGTGGCCTCGCCATCGCAATTGGGGCATGTGCTCGGCGTGGTGCTCACGCTGATCTGCAAGGGCTGCGGCTCGGTGATCGTGTAGGTCTCGGTGATGGTGCAGCCGTTGGCATCGATCACCGTCACGGTCCAATCGCCAGCGCATAGACCGAACGCGCCCGGGAAGCCCTGGCCGCTGGGCGGCTCTGGCGACCAGACAATGCTGTACGGCGCCGTGCCTCCAGTGATGTTCAGGGTCACATTGCCATCGCATTGGCCAGCGCAGGAGATGCCGATCACCACTTCGTCGATGTCGAGCGGCTGCGGCTCGGTGATGAGCACCTGCGCAGTGGTGTCGCAGCCACCTCCGTCACTGATGAGCACCGAGTACACGCCTGCGCAAAGGCCCGTGGCCAGCGGCGTGCCCTGCCCGTCTCCCGGCTCGGGCGACCAGGTCCAGGTATAAGGCGGCGTGCCTCCATTCACACCAACCGTCGCGGTCGCGTCGCAAAGACCGGCGCAGCTCACCGGCGTGCTGCTGATGAGCAGATCGGTGGGCGGCGGAGCGATCACGGTCGCGGTATCGATGCTCACGCAGCCTGAAGCGTTCGTCACCTGCACGAGGTAATCGCCCGCGCAGAGATTCGAGAGCGAGTTGCCGTTCTGGTTCAGGTCGTTGCCTTGCGCATCGAACCAGGCGATGGTGCACGGCGCATCCGCGCAGTTGAAGGACACGTTGACGGCGCCATCGCAGGTGTTGGGACAGCTCGTATTCCCATCCGCGGCGGTGATGTCCTCGCCGGATGAATCGGTGATGGGCACGGCCTGCTGCAGCGAACAGCCATTCGCGTCGGTGACCACCACGGTGTAGAGGCCAGCGCAGAGATCGGAGATCGACGAGCCGGAGCCCACCAGGCTTCCGCCCGCGCTGTACCATTCAATGGTGAGTGGCGCGGTGCCGCCGCCCACAGTGGCCACGGCCTCGCCGATGCACACCTGGCACTCGCTCGGCGTGGTGGCCACACTGAGGGTGATGGCGGACGGATCGGTGAGCGTGAAGGAGAGCGCGGTGCTGCAGTTCGTTGCATCGGTGATGATCACATCCCAAGTGCCCGCGCACAGATCCGTGGCGTTGGACTGGCCTTGACCGTTCGGCGGAACCGGTGTCCACACGTACATGTATGGCCCTACGCCGCCCGTCGTGCTCAGCACGATGGATCCATCGCAGGCACCGTTGCAGGAAATCAGCGTGACATCCGCACCGCCATCAATGGGAGGCGGGCCGGTGATGAGCACCTGTGCATCGATGCTGCATCCGTTCGCATCGGTGATGGTCACCGTGTACACGCCCTCGCATAATCCGGTGACCTGCGGCGTGTCCTGCCCGCCGGGCGACCAGAGGTAGGTGTAGGGGCCAGTTCCGCCGGTCGGGCCAACCGTTGCTGTGCCATCACAGGCTCCCGAACAGCTTACCGGCGTCGTGCTGCTGTTCGGCAGGATCGGCGCGAACGGATCAACGGTGAACGCGAAGGTGCTGTCGCAGCCGTTGAAGTCCGTGAGCGTGACGGTGTAGTTGATGCCCGCGCACAGGCCCGTGGCTATGTTCGTGCCCTGGCCACTACCCGGTGGCGGATCCCAGAACACGGTGATCGCGCCCGTGCCGCCTGTCGGCGAAACGGTGGCGGTTCCAGTGCATGGCGCGGTGCAGTTCTCTGGCGTCACCACCAGACCGGCATCGAACGGTGAAGGCGCGCCCACGAAGAAGGGTGTGCCGCCCACGCACCCGTTCGCATCGATCACATCCACGGCCCACAATCCGAGGCAGAGCCCCGTGATGGACGCATTGCCCTGCTGTCCGCCTGGAGGCGTGGGGCTCCAAACAATGGTGTACGGCGGTGCGCCACCGGAAGGGAACACCTGGGCCGTTCCATCGCACGCGTTCGGGCAAGTGGCATCCGTCCATACCAGGTTGTTGTCCACGGGCACCTTCGGCAGGATGTCGAAGACTACGGTGGTATCACATCCGCTGGCATCCGTGATCGTCACGCTCCACAAGCCCGGGCAGAGCTGCGACGCGCTACCCGTGCCCTGCCCAACAGGGGGAGGCGGAACCCAGACGAACGTGTATGGGCCGACACCACCCGAGGGATTCACCGTGGCCGTTCCATCGCATGGCCCGTTGCAGGTCTCGTTGGTCTGCGAAGAGACGGGATCGATCGGCGTTGGCCCGGTGATGTTGATGAAGAGGACCGTATCGCATTGCGCGGCATCGGTGATCTGCAACGAGTAGATGCCCTGGCACATCAAGCTCGCGTTCGGCGTGCCCTGTCCTGCTCCGGGCGCGGGCGTCCAGAGCCAGGTGTAAGGCGGGAGGCCGCCCGTGGCGGTCACCGTCGCGGTGCCATCGCACGCATCGCCGCAGCTCGTTGGCGTGGTGGAGAATTGCGCGTCGATGCCCGATGGGGTGGTGATCGCGAAGGGCGTGACCACCTGGCAGCCGTTGGCATCGGTGACGGTGAGCGTGTACGCGCCGGGGCAGTAATCCGTGGCGTTCGGCGTGCCCTGACCGTTGCCCGGAGGAGTCTGCCAATCGTAGGTGTAGGGCGATGCGCCGCCGGTTACCACAGCTGTCGCGGTTCCATCGCAACCACCGCCGCAGCTCGCCGGCGTGATGGTGAGGTCCACGCTCATCGCCGGCGGATCCGTGATGGTGAACGCGATGAGCGTATCGCAGCCTGCCGCGTCGGTGACCAGCACAGTGTAGTTCCCGGCGCAGAGGTCAATGGCATCAGGCGTTCCCTGTCCATTCACATCCGGGGTCCACAGGTATGCGTACGGCGCGGTTCCGCCGGACACGGTCAGCGAAGCCGTTCCATCACAATCTCCTGCACAAGTAGGATCGGTGATGGTGAGCGCGGCATCGATGGGCGGAGGAGCGGCGATGTCGAAGGTGAGCGTGGTGTCGCAGCCTCCGCTCGACACGGTGACTTGATAAGTGCCGGCGCACAAGGCGGTGGCATTCGCCGTGCCTTGGCCTGTAACATCCGGCACCCAGAGATAGGTGAAGCTGCCGTTGCCGCCGGATGCCGCAAGCGTGATGCTGCCGTCGCAGTCGCCATTGCAGGTTGGATCAGACACTGTGCTGCTCACGTCGATTGGCGGCGGAGCGGGAACCGTGAACGCGATGAGCGTATCGCAGCCCACCGCATCAGTGATCAACAGCGTGTACGCTTGCGCGCAGAGGCCCGTCACGTTCGGCGTGCCTTGCCCGGTCGGCGGCGGCTGCCAGTCGTAGGTGTACGGCCCAACGCCGCCGGTGACGATCACTCCCGCTGACCCGTCGCACACGTTCGGGCAGCTTGCCGGAAGCACTTGCAGCGACACCTGCAAGGGCACGGCATCGAGGATGGTGAAGGCCTGCGTGAAGGAGCAGCCGTTCGCATCGGTGATGAGCACGCTGTAGTTGCCCGCGCAGAGATCGGTCGCGTTCGGCGTTCCTTGTCCGTTCACGTTCGGTGTCCATACGTAGGTGTAGCCCGGTGTGCCGCCATTCACCGCGACGCTGGCTGTACCATCGCACAGGCTGCCGCAGGTCACATCGGTCTGCGTGGGCGTCACATCAAGCGGCGGTGGCTCGTTGATGGTGAAGTTGATCAGCGTGTCGCAGCCATTGGCATCGGTGACCAGCAAGGTGTAGTCGCCCGCGCACAGATCAGTCGCATCAGGAGTTCCCTGCCCCGTTACCGGAGGTGTCCATAGGTAGGAGTAGCCTGGCGTGCCCCCGGAAACGACAACGGAGGCCGAGCCGTCGCACAGGCCATCGCAGCTCGCATCAACCGGTGTGAGCGTGGCTTGCAGCGGCGGCGGCGCCGGAACGTTGAAGGTCACCGTGGTGTCGCAGCCGTTGGCCGTCGCCACGATCACGCTGTAATCGCCCGGACACAGTGCTGTGGCGTTCACGGTGCCTTGGCCTGTGACATTCGGAGACCAGGTGATCGTGTACGGAGATGGAGGTCCGCCGATGGTGATGGTGATGGCGCCATCGCACGCATCGCTGCAGGTCGCCGGTGTAACCGTGCCTTGCACATCGAAGGCGGGCTGCGAATTGATCGTGAAGGCCTGCGTCACATTGCAATTCGTGACGAGGTCGGTGATGATCACGCTGTAATTCCCCGCGCAGAGGTTGATGCCGCTGGGTCCGTTCGAAACGCTCGGCGTCCACACGTAGGAGAATGGGCCGGGGCTGCCGGTGGGCGCCACGGTTGCGCTGCCATCGCATGCGCCGAAGCAGGTCGCATCGACCTGCGATGGGTTGGGCAGGATCGGCGGTGGCTCCGTGATGGTGAAGGCAATGGTGGTGTCGCAGCCGTTCGCATCCACCAGCAGCACGGTGTAATCATCCGCGCAGAGCCCCGTGGCGTTGTTGGTCCCTTGGCCGCCGCCGGGTTCGGGGGTCCATGTCACAGAGATCGGCGCGGTGCCGCCCGTGGGATTCACGGATGCCGTGCCATCGCAAATACCGTTACAGGTGACGTTGGTGAACGTCAGGTTCGGCGTGATCGGCTGCAGATCGAAGGTGAAGGTGGTATCGAAGGTGCAGAGGTTCGCATCGGTGATCACCAGCGTATTGGTGCCTGCACAGAGCTGGTTGAAGGAGGATCCGCTGCCGGCTCCGTTGTTCCAGTTGTAGGTGTGCGGCGCCACGCCACCGATGGCCAGGGCGGTGCGCGAACCGTCGCACGCATCGAAGCAGGTGGGCGGAGTGCCCGCACCGAAGAAGATCACGCCCAGCGGAGCGGGCTCGGTCACGTTGAGCGGCACGCCACAGGAGATTCCCTGCGTGACGTCGGTGACCACCACGATCTGAGGACCGCCGCACGCGCCCGCCCAGGTCTGTGTTCCAGGTCCGCCGAAGAGCCAGGAGTAGGTGAAGTTGCCACTGCCGCCGGTCACGTTCACCGTGATGGTGGCGTTGCATTCGCCGCGGCAACGGATGTTGAAGCCGTTGTAGTTCGTGAGTGCCGAGGTGGTGGCGATGAAGGGCGTCTGCCCGGGGCCTGTGCCGCATACGGCCACGTCGCGGTCGTCGCCGCCGGGCGGGGTCGCAGCGGGCAGCCTCACCGGCTCATTCCCGACCACGAGCACCGACTGCTGCGGATCAACCACGCTCTCCAGCACGCCGGCTTCCGGCGCGCGCTCCAGCCTGATCACGCTGCTTCCCGGCATCAAGCGCTTCGCGCCCCGGCCCTCGCTGCACAGGGTCCGCGCCTCCATCAACGCGCCTGCGGCATGCACAGTGCCCGATCGCCAGGTGATGTCGCCTTCCGTCAAGCGGAGGTCGCTCACCACGCTCCAAGACCCCTCACCGTCGAAGCGCAATTGCCCGCGCATCGGGATCCCGCGCGCATCGATCACGCGGCCCTCCCCTCGTCCTGTCATGCGCACCGTTCCGCCGAAGTCCCAATGCACGCCGCCGCGCAGCTCAAAAGCGCCATGCACGCGCAGTTCGGCCGAGGACGGCGCGCTGATCCGCACGAAGCCGTGCTCTCCTTCGACGCGCAGGCTCGCGCAGCGCGCAGTGCCATCGATCACCACCTCCGCTTCGCCGCTCCCGCTGATCACCGCATCATCGCTCGCGCCGGGCACACCAGCACCGCCGGCCTCGTTGGCGCTCAAGCTCCAATGAGCCGCATCGCTCCACGCTCCGTTGCCGCCCACCCAGTGCAGCACGCGCCGCTCCGACTGCTGACCAAGAGCGCCGATGGCGGAATGCAGGTAGAGCGCGGCGGCGAGGATCGGCGGGAGATTGGGGATGCGCATCGCTTGGGGTTCTAATCGAAGGCAGGGCAACTGATGGCGCGGAGGCCGATCTTCTCCTGGCTGCAGGGGGTGATGGCCAGGATGATCTCGTGGGTGTTGGAACTGCCCACGCGCAGCCGCGAAGTGGTGATGTCGTAGCTGTAGCCCAGTTGGAAGAACTTGAGGAAGCTCACCTTCATCAGCGCCGTGAGCGCGTCGCCTCCGCGATAGCCTGCGCCGAGGGAGAACTTGCGGTTCCACTCCACCATGGCGTTCACATCCAAGGCCCATGGCGCGGCCTTGCTCTTCTTCAGCAACAGGCTCGGGATCAGCGCGGTCTTGCGGCCGATGCGGTACTTGTAGCCGCCGCTTATCATGAACTGCCGCGCGAGCCGTGAATCCACGCCGATGCCGTTGATCCGGTTGCCCAGCGCCTGATGCATGGCGATGCCGCCCCAAGCCACCTTGTTGTACAGCCAGATGCCCGGCGTCACCTCGGGGAACACCATGGTGGTGGCCTTGCCGTCCAGCGTCGGGTCGTTGTAGTCCAGCACGGTGCTCCCGCCCACATCGTACTTCATCTGCTGCGCGCCGGCGAAGAAGCCCAGGCTCACATAGTAATCGCGCGACATCTGCATGTTGTAGGCATAGGCCAGCAGCAGGCGCGTGTAGCCCCAGTTGCCCGCCTGGTCGCTCTCGGCGAAGAAGCCCACGCCGTGCTTGTTCTTCTTCACCACCGCTCCCTTGGGCCGGATCGATGCATGGAAGCTGGCCCAGCCGGTGCTCGGCGCGCCGTCCATGCCCACCCATTGCTTGCGGTAGCCCAGGCGCACATCGAGGCAGTCCTTGCTGCCGGCCACCGCGGGGTTCACGCTGAAATGGTTGAAGACGTACTGCGTGTACTGCGTGAGCTGCTGCGCCCGGACGGCCGTGGCCATCGCAGTGAGCAGGAGGAGCAGCGCGAGCCTCATCGGATGATGGAGATGAAGCCGGTGTAGGGATCCGCGCGACCCTCTTCCGGATTCAGCTGGATGTAGTAGTAATAGGTGCCCTCCGAAAGCGGGCGACCGTTGCGCGTGCCATCCCACGGCTCGCGGTAGCCGTTGCTGTTGAACACGCGCTGGCCCCAACGGTCGTAGATGGTGACCACCGAGCCGGGATAATCCTGGATGCCGGGCACCTCCCAGGTGTCGTTGCGGCCATCGGCGTTGGGGGAGAAGGTGTTGGGTGGGTTCACCAGGCGCACCACCTCCACCACCACCGTGTCCGTGAAGGTGCAGCCGTTGATGGTGGTGGTCACCGAATAGACCGTGGTGCTCGAAGGGTTGGCGATGGGATCAGCGATGCCGTTGCCGCTGAGCCCGCTGGTGGGCGACCAATCGAAGGTGGCGCCGCCCGTGGCGCTGAGCTGCGTGGCGCCGCCCTGCGGGATCTCCACATCGGGGCCGGCGTCGAAATCGATGCCGACCACATCCACGCCCGCTCCGGACACGTTGACCGTGAAATCGCATTGCGCGGGCGACGTGGAGCCGCCATCCTGCACGCCGCTCACCACCACCCAGTACTGCGTGTTGGGCGCCAGCGCCTGCGTGCTGACGCTGAATCCTTGATTGTCGCTGGCGCACGCGCTCACCGCGCTGAAAAGAGCCGGGTTGCATGTGGCGCTTCCCGAGAGCACGGCCACGCTCAACTCGTCGTCCATGCCGCCCACGGCCGGGCAGTTGATGCCGTTGACGCTGGCCGTGACCGCACCGCCCTGACTGTTGGTGGTGAAGGTGTACCACACCTGGTTGCCGCCGGGCTGGCAGAAGGCGGGCACCGGTCCGTTGGCGCCGGTGTTATTGCCGGCGACTCCCTGTTGCGCGCAGAGCAGCGCGGCGGTGGAGCAATCGCTGTTGGCTGGTTGCGCGGAAGCGAGGCCGGGAACCAGCAAGAAGAAGGCGATGGATGCGAGGCGCATGCGTGCGTACCAAAGGGCACGCGCGCGCGCGCACTGCCCCGCCGCAAGTTGGCGTGCGCGCTATCCGCGCCCGGCAAGGGCTACAGCGCAGTTTCGCACAGCGTTCTGTTGAGGGTGCGCGCACGAGGAGCCGTACGCCGCCGCCGACAGCCGTGGCCGACCGATAGCTTCGCCACCATCGCACCCGCCATGCAGATGAACGAACTCGGCCCTATCGTCACCATCGCCCTGAGCCTCTTTCCCACGCTGATCCTGCTGAGCGTGGTCGTTGCGTTCCTGGCGCGGCACTTCCGCATCTCGCTCTTGCTCATCGCGATATCCGAGGCCGCATGGCTCGTCGCGGGCGGCTATTCGCAATACCTGATCTGGTCGGGGCGGTGGAGTGATGGCGGCCTGAGCATTCAGACCATCCTGCAATTCCTCAACTACAGCATGACGCTGGTCCATATCGCCGGCATGGTCCTCCTGCTCATGGAGTGGAGCAAGCTGGTGCGAGAACGGGAGGCGGGCCCGCCGATGATGTGAGCCGAGCGGCCCTCCCGCCGATCGGAGCGGGGCGGCATCGCAACGGCCGCTTCATTCAACTCCGATCGACGTGAAGCGATGTGACCCCACCAGGAGTCGAACCTGGATCAAGAGTTTAGGAAACTCCTATTCTATCCATTGAACTATGGGGTCTGGATAGGCCCTGCCTTCGGCGGACAGGGCCGCGAATGTAGACCTTGCCATCGCCGGTGAACGTGCGCCGGGCATGGACCGCACCTTGGGCTCATGTTCCACCGCTGTTCAGGGCTTCACGCCCACCGAACCGCCAACGCTGAACTGGTAAGCGACCGGCATGCCGCGCGGTCCTTGCAGCTGCTTGATCACGCGCCCGTCGGTGCCGAGCACGCGCAGGCCATCGGACGATGAGCCTTGCCTGAAATGAAGCACGTAGCTCGCCTCGGCCAGCACCAGGGTATCGGAGTAGGTGGAATCCGCCGCCCAGGCGCCCGGAGCACGATTGAGGATCACGCGGCCCCGGGTCGTGGTCAGCGCGATCTCTTCGCCGGCGGGGTCCGGACCGGTGCGATGCTGGAGGACGATGCGGTCGCTGAGCGCATCGGCGGCCGTGAAGGTGGAGCGCAGGGTATTGTCCTCCTTCCAGCGGTCGCGGCGGCCACCGGGCCTGCTCACCGTGGCGATGAAGGTGTTGAGCCCGGGCGCGGCATCGATCAGGTGCGGCAACTGGACCGTGTCCTGCTGGCCGGGACGGAGACGCCGGCCATGCACGAAGCGACGCATCGGGAAACCCTCGGTGCCGTACTCGATGAGCACCATGTCCATGAAGTCCGTGCCCGCGTTGCGCACCACCACGCGCGGCTCGTGCACGGCAGGGTTGAATCGCGCATGCGCCGGGTCGTCGCTGGGGACGATGATCGCGACCATGGCCGCGTCGTGGCGCGAGGGCTTGCGCTCCTTGGGCTGCGCCAGCACGGCGCATGGAGCAAGGGCGATGGACAGGAAGAGGATGCGCTTCACGGCGCCGAAGCTCCGCATGTCGGGGCGCTCCCGCAAACGGTCCGGCTACTTTCGTCGCATCACGGCCATGCTGCATCGCTTCCGCACGCACCTGCTGCTCGCGCTGCTGGCACTGCTGTGCGCGCAAGGGTGGAACCGCTGGAACATCGCGGCGATGCAGGCTCACCCGTTCGCCCGCTTCAATGTGCGCGACGGGCGGGCGCTCCTGGCCACCGACGATGCCTCGTACCTGCAGGACGCGGACCGGCTGCTGGGCGCGCGCGCCGACCTCGAGTCCTCGCGCGTGCAAGGGCCGGTCCTTCGCGCACCCGGCTATGGACTCTTCTATCTGCTTCCGCGGCTGGTGCTCGATCCGCTGCCTGCCGTCAGCGCGCTGGTGTGGATGCAATGCCTGCTCTTCGCGCTCTCCGTGGCGCTGCTCTGGGAAACCCTGCTCCGCTTCCACGTGGCCGCTTGGATCCGCTGGACCGTCATCCTGCTGCTGGCGGTGATGCCCACCTTCCACGGCTTCCTCTTCCACACGCTCTCAGAAGGCGTCACGCCAACGCTCTCGCTCTTCCTCGTGTGCTGCGCGCTGCTTGATGCGGTCTCCGCACGACGGCGTTGGTTGTACGCGGGCCTTCTCGTGTGGTCGATGCTGATGTTCACGCGGCCCGCGCTGCTGTGGACGGGGCTGGCGCTGCTGCCGGGGCTGCTGCGCCTCGGGATGGCGCGCGCTGCGGTCTTCTCCTCGCTCGCGCTGGCCCCGATGCTGTGCTGGTGGATACTGAACTGCGTGCGTGCGAACGACGTGGTGAGCTTGCATCCCGTGCACTGGGCAGGCGCACCGGGCATCGATCGTCCGGTGCACGGCGCGTTCTGGGAATTGGCGAAGAGCTGGGGGGCGCGCGGCGACGATTTCCATGCTGCGATGGAGACCGGGTACCAGGCGGCGATCCGTTGCGATACCGCTTCGCGCTACGCCGACGCGTTCATCGCGCTGGCGCCCGAGGGCATGCTGTCCGCTGAACTGGAAACGGAGACCCGTAAGGCATACCACCGATGGCAGCGCTTCAACTGTGAAGCGCTCGCGCCCGCACTCGTGCGTGAGCAAGGCACAATCCCCGTCACCACGCGGACCGAGCAGGGCATCCTCTTCACGCTGGAGCACGTGACGAAGGCCTGGCGCGCGGAGCATGCGTTCCATCATCAGGTGAAGGTGCCGCTGCGCGTGCTGAAGCAGCTCGTCGCGCACTCGAACCTCAACCTCTGGATGTTCCAGCAGACGTGGCGCGGCCAGCCTGCGATGGAGGCGCTGCGCTGGTTCTCAGCGATCGTGCATGCATCCCTCCTGGTCGCGGCGGCGCTCGCCTTCCTGTTCCGGGTGCCGCTTCCCATGCGCGTGCTCTCTCTCGGCTGCGCGCTCTACCTCTTCTACCTGGCCTACGTGCAGCGCGGTGTGGAGGAGCGCTATACGCTACCGGTGCTGTTCATCGGGGTGGCGTGCGCGGCGTTTGGGATGGCCGCAGAGGCGCAAAGGCGCAGAGAAAT
>JAEUSX010000234.1 GCA_016788405.1 Flavobacteriales bacterium | reverse complement strand
TCATCCTGCATGCCATCGACGCGCCGCCTGCAGGCACGGACTTCATGCTGGTGCACTTCCTGGCCATCGCCACCATTGTGTTCTTCACCGACCTCGGCCTGCTGCGGAAGGACCGCGCCGCTGGTTTTCCCGCACTGGTGCGCGAGGGCTTCAAGGGCGCCTCCGTGTACGCGCTCCTGATGCTGGCCTTCCTGTGGCTCTATTACACGCGGATCGAGACGGGCACGTTCGAGCGGCGGATCGAGGAACTCGTGTTCCGCGCTGTGGAGGAAGGCGCGCAGGAGGGCGAGGCGCGGCGACGCTTCTCCGGCTTCTTCACCCCGTTCAACTACGCCAGCATGTCGTTCTTCGCCCTGCTGGCCATCAGCCTGTTCAACGCGCTGTTCCTCGGCGCCATCCACCACAAGCTGCTCCGCCGCGTCATGCGGTGAAGGCCTCGCTCAGCGCCTGCAGATCGAGCCCGCCGAAATTGCCGCTGCTCATCATCAGCAGCACGCTATCTCCGCCGATTCCCCTGCGCACCTCGCCCATGACGGCTATGGGGTCGTTGTGAACCAGGAGATCCTCACGAGCGAAGGCCTTCTTCACACGCTCAACGGGAATCGGAGGGAGCCGCTTGAGCTGCACGGCATGCGGGTCGTAGAAGACCACTGCGCGATCCGCGGCATCCATGCAGCCCGCGTACTGGTCGATGAAGCCTTCGCTGAGGCTGCTGTACGTGTGGAGCTCCATGCAGGCCACCAATCGGCGCTGCGGGAACTGCTCGCGCACCGCATCCAGCGTCGCTTTCAATTTGCTGGGCGAATGGGCGAAGTCCTTGAACACGATCCGGCCCGGGGCCTCGGCGAGCTTCTCCAAGCGCTTGGCCGCACCGAGGAAAGTGCTGATGGACGCATAGAACTCCTTGTCGCCGATGCCGAGCAGGTGGCACACGTGCCGCGCGCCTTCAAGGTTCATCAGGTTGTGCCTGCCAAAGACCTGCAAGGGCACATCGCCGTGCGCGGTCTCGAGGATCGTGACACCGTCCACGATGCGGTGCTTGGGGATACCGTAGGGAATGCGCTGCGCGCTCACTTCCGGTTCCTGGGCGATCGCGTTCACCACATCATCCTCGGCGCAATGCACCAGTTTGCCTCCCGGCTCGATGCAGGCGATGAACCTGCGGAACTGGTCCACGTAGCTCTCGAAGGTCTTGAAGACGTTAATGTGGTCCCATGCGATGCCGCTGATGAGCGCGATGTCAGGTTTGTACAAATGGAACTTCGGCACCTGGTCAAGCGCTGACGCCAGGTATTCATCGCCCTCGATGATGGCCACCCGGCTGCTCTCACTGAGCCGCACCATGCAATCGAATCCGTCCAACTGCGCTCCCACGAGGTAGTCGAACTCCACGTCCGCATGACGGAGCACATGCACGATCATGCTGGTGATGGTGGTCTTGCCATGGCTCCCGCCGATGACCACCCGGGTCTTGCCCTTCGTCCGTTCGTAGAAGTAGGAAGGATAGCTGTACACCGGGATGCCCAGCTCCTGCGCCCGCCGCAGCTCCGGATTGTCTCTGCGCGCATGCATCCCCAGGATCACGGCGTCAAGGCCGCTGGTGATGTCCTCCGGATGCCAGCCGAGCTTGTCGGGAAGAAGGCCCAATCGGTCCAAGCGGCTCCTACTCGGCTCGAAGATCTCATCATCGCTGCCGGTGACATCGAAGCCTTGGCGGTGCAGCGCGATAGCCAGGTTGTGCATGGCGCTGCCACCGATGGCGATGAAATGGACGCGCCTCATGCGGCAAAATTCGCATGGACCAATAGGCTGCTCCCAGCAGCGCGAAGAACATGTGCACGAACATCTGTGAGCAGGTGCGCCGTGTCGAAGAGCGACCGGGGCGACGACGGCCAAGAATCTGACCAGCAAGGTCTAGCGACTACATGCCGAAGATGCTGCATCAAGCTCTGTGCTTGACCAAGGCTTCGCACCTTCGCCGACATGAACCTCCACCCCATCGATACGGGTTTCTTCAAACTTGACGGCGGCGCCATGTTCGGCGTGGTGCCCAAGACTCTCTGGGCCAAGCACCATCCGCCCGATGAGAAGAACCTCTGCACCTGGGCCATGCGATGCCTGCTGGTCGAGGACGGGAATCGGCTGATCCTGATCGACAATGGACTTGGCGACAAGCAGGACAGCAAGTTCTTCAGCCACTACGAGCCGCATGGTGAAGCCACTTTGGAAGGCTCCTTGCGCGCACTCGGGCTCGGTTTCGATGACATCACCGACGTCTTCCTCAGCCACCTGCATTTCGATCATTGCGGCGGCAGCATCAAATGGAACAGCCGACGCGATGGTTATGAGCCAGCGTTCAAGAACGCGACCTACTGGAGCAACGCGCACCATTGGGAGTGGGCTACGAAACCCAACGCAAGAGAGCGTGCGAGCTTCCTGAAGGAGAACATCCTGCCCATTGGGGAGAGCGGGCAATTGAAGCATGTCCCGGTGATACGAAGCTCCCCGACAGAGAATTCGTTGACAGGAGACCTTTTCCCGAGCGTCGATGTGCTGACCGTCAATGGACATACCGATGCGATGATGATCCCGCACATCCGGTACAAGGGGCGCACTGTGTGCTTCGTGGCGGACCTGCTGCCAAGCATCCATCACATCCCCGTAGCATGGGTGATGGCCTATGATACGAGGCCATTGCTCACGTTATCGGAGAAGGCAGAATTCCTCGGCCGTGCCGCTGACCAGCAGTTCGTGCTGTTCCTGGAACATGATCCGGTGAATCAGTGCTGCACGGTGGAGCGTACGGAGAAGGGCATCAGGCTGAAAGAGGTCTTTCCCCTCAGCGCGCTTTGACGCCTGCTCCAGAGCGCGGATTCTGAATCAAAACGAAGCGGGCCGCCCGATGGGCGGCCCGCTCTCATTCTTGCCGGATCGATCAGCGTTGCAGGACAACGCGCTCGGTCCATGCGCGATCGCCGCTGGTGACATGCATCACGTACATGCCCGTGCCGAGGTCAGCAGGCAGGTCGAGGCTGCCGTTCACAACGCCATCCTGCGCTGCGCGCGTGGTCGTGATCACGCGGTTGCCCAAGAGGTCGAATAGCTCGATGCTCACTGCATCGTCCGTGGCTCCCAGTCCATCGATGCGGAAGCTCAGCGCCTCCCCACGGTTGGGGTTCGGCCACACGGTCATGCGCGTGTCCAGGACCATGTCGCTCGAGTTCGAAGTGGTTCCTTCCACCATCTCGCCACCATTGCTGATGGTGACAAGGCAGGTCTCGCCCCACGGGCACCAAGTGGCACCAGCGGTCTTGGAGATCCGGACCCGAACATTGTACGTCCGGCCATCCAGCAGCACGTTGGCACCGCTCCAGTTCAGAGCGATCCAATTCGTGGTCGAAGTGCGCGTGAACAGGATGCCCTCCGAAGGAATGGCGAACTCGAACTGGTAACGGTTGGCGCCAGGACGTCCCCAAGCCCATAGCTTCTGGGTGGAGGGGAACTGACGAACCACGCCGCAGGAATACTCCGGTCCCTGGCTGTTCACCAGTTGCGTGGGGGGGCAAAGCGCCAGGTTCTGATCGATCCGGAAGCGGCAGGCCGCCCCGAATTCGTTGTACGTGCCAAGCACGCGGTGGCGGACACGGACGTTGTACAGCACGCCCGCCTGCAGCTGATTGCCGCTCCATGCGTTGATCTTGAAGTGGCAGGCACGGGTGGCACTCGCCGCAAGCCCGTTCGTCGTGTTATGGCTCTGGAATCGACGGAAGGTGTAACCGCCATTCGGGTCGAACCACCACATCTGGTAACCGGTGCTCGCGTACTCGGGGCTTCCAGCAGAGAACGTGTTGTAGACCGTCGAGACGGCATCGTCGTCATCGGCCACCACGTACTGGTTCACGCCGGTCCACCATTCCTTATCGCAAGAGGTGGCGATCAGGCGACCAGGTCCGGTCGGCAGGCAGAAGCCTTCGCCATTGGCAATGGCGCTCAGCCCTGTGAAACCACCATTCTGACGGTTGTCGATGATCCGGGTGCCGTCCTGGCGTGAAAGCAGGTAACCGCCGCCGGTGATTCCATCACCACCGCTGTCAAAGACGCGCAGCACATAGCACGCATTCGTGAGGCAGCAGGATTCCGTGACCACGGAGTTGTTCGCGCCAGTGTATGGTCCGCCGGAGCAAACAACGCTGCTCGATCCTTGAATGAGGATCTCCCAAGAGGTCTCGGCGCCGTTCGCGTCGGTGTTGATCACCATGTTCACGGGATACTCACAACCCGTCACCGGCGTGCCCTCGCATTCGCAATTCGCGTTGATCTCATCATCGGTGGTCCCGGAGTTCCCGTCGTCACAGGGCGATCCAATCTCGCCCTCGACCGTTGGGCAGTCGTCATCCGCATCGCAGATTCCATCGTTGTCGGCATCCTGGAGGGTATGCGTGACCACACCGTTAAGGCATTCATCCAATGTGCAGGGGTCACCATCATCCACAGACACTTGAGCACATGTGCAGCCATCCGCATTCACGCCGATCCCGGCGCTCACAACGCTTCCCGGGCACAGATCGCTGGCATCGCACACGCCATCGTTGTCCGCATCCTGGAACACGTTGCTCACACCGTTGACAGGGTCGCAGCTATCCAGGGTGCAGGGGTTGTTGTCGTTGGGGTCCACGGGGGTGCCGCCACCGCAGTTGCAATTGGCATCGTACACCTCACCGGTGGTACAAGCGTTGAAGTCATTGCAAGGCGTGCCGGGCGTGCAGCCCAGGACTCCTGCGCACAGGCAGTTCGCCTGGATCACGTCGCCTGTGGTCGCTCCGTTTCCATCATCGCAGAGGGTGCCAGGCTCTGGACCGCCAGGGCACTGGTCGTTCGCATCGCAGGTGCCATCGCCATCCGCATCCTGGAAGGTGTGCGTGACGACACCATTGAGGCATTCATCCAGTGTGCAGGGGTTGCCGTCATCAACGGTCACCTGAGCGCAAGAGCAGCCTTGGGCGTTCACACCAGCACCGCTGGCGGTGCCGGGGCAGGAATCGCTCGCATCGCAGACGGCATCGCCATCCGCATCTTGGAAGGTGTGGGTCACCGTGCCGTTTGTGCACTGATCGAGCGTGCAGGGATCGCCATCATCCACGGTCACCTGAGCGCAGGAGCAGCCTTGCGTGTTCACTCCAGCTCCAGATGCGGTGCCGGGGCAGAGGTCGTTCGCATCGCAGACGCCATCATTATCACCGTCTTGGAACGTGTTGGTCACCACACCATTGACGCACTGATCCAAGGTGCAAGGGTTCCCATCATCCACGGTCACTTGGGCGCACGAGCAACCTTGGGCATTCACGCCAGCACCGGTTGCAGTGCCGGGGCACTGGTCGTTCGCATCGCAAACACCATCCACATCCGCATCCTGGAAGGTGTGCGTCACCGTTCCGTTGGTGCATTGGTCGAGGGTGCATGGGTTATTATCATCAACGGTGACCTGCGAGCAGGAACAGCCATCGCTGTTCACCCCCTCGCCAAGCGGTGTGTTGAGGCAGAGGTCGTTACTGTTGCTCACATAGCCATTCGGCTGGGTGCACGAGGAGAGCGTGACGGCTGGGTTGCCCAGTCCATCGCCGTCCTCATCTTGATACCAGAGAGCGGAAGAACTCACGGAAATGGTCACATCATCGAAGGTCGGCGGGCATGGTGCGTTCGCAATGGTCCAGCGGAACACACGCGCACCATTGGTGGTCATTCCGGTGATGGTGGTTGTGGGTGAGTTCGGCGTAGTGATCGTCGCTGCGCCTCCGCTGATCTGGGACCACGTGCCTGTGCCAGGAGAAGCAGCGTTAGCCGCCATCGTCGCGGTTCCGGGGGTGGAGCAGATTGACTGATCCGTGCCCGCATCGGCCACAGGAGCAGCGGCCACCAGCGTGATCACCACATCATCGGTGCTCGCCGTGCAA
>JAEUSX010000112.1 GCA_016788405.1 Flavobacteriales bacterium | reverse complement strand
TACGGTGACGATGCCACGTTGCATGAGCGACAGCCCAATGGAGAGCGCGGCGCCTATTATTTCATCGATGACGTGAGCGTGCGCGTGGCCCCGCCTGGCACCGCGCTGACGCCCCGGCCCAAGGAGAGCCTTCCACCTCCGCCGCGTCCCGTGGTGCCCGATCATGTGAGCAGCACCACCGTGGACATTCAGCAGGTGGAGCCGCATGTGGGAACCCGAGTCCGCCTGGATAACGTGCAGTTCGCCTTTGACAAAGCCGAATTGCTGCCGGGCTACGAGAAGGAGTTGGAGAAGCTGGTGGACCTCATGACTGACTTCCCGTACGTGCGCGTGGAGATCGAGGGCCATACGGACGATCAGGGCAGCGACGATTACAACTTCAAGCTGAGCGATGCCCGCGCCAAGGCCGTGGTGGACTTCCTGCTGAAAAAAAAGGTGGAGGCAGAGCGACTGACCTGGAAGGGCTATGGGGAGAGCAAGCCCCTGCGTCCGAACGATGGCGAAGCCAACCGCGCGATCAACCGGCGCGTGGAATTCAGGATCATCGATCGTTGACCTTCATTTCTTGAGCAGCTTCTTCTGCCTCACGAGCATGCTCCTCGTGTAAGCCAGGTCCCATTCCAAGCGCGCTGAATCCGAGTTGTATCGCGCGATGCCGAATGGCTCATCGAAAAGGGAGTAGTCAATGCCTTCCTCTTCCTGCAGAAGGGTCATGTCGATGTTCATGCCGAAGCCACCCTCCCATTCCTCTTCAGGGATGCCGTCCAGCAGGATTTTCACGCGCTTGCTCACATGACCTCGCGCGCCAAAAGTGAGCAGCCATTCACCGTTGCGGCCCAAATGGAGCTCGTAACGGCCACTATCATCCACGAAGGCTGACACGTAGCGCCCCCATTTCAGATCAAGGGCTTCCGCCCGGACCGAGATCAGCTTCTCGTGCGTGGTAATGTCCTTCACCACCCCGAACACAAGGCAGTCCGGCGTTTGCGCTTGGCTGGAAAACCGGAGCGAAGCGATGAGCAGGATGGCCCCCATGCGTTTCATGAAGACCAAAGTAACTGGAGCCAGCGACCTTTGCCGCATGCCCGCCCTCCACTTCCTTGACAGCGCCCGAAAGGAATTCGCGTACTACCGCAGTCTAGGTGACAAGACATTCGCGCAAGTGGAGGATGCCGATCTGTTCCGCATTCCCGCACCGGGCAGCAATTCCATCGCCGTGATCGTGCAGCACCTGCACGGCAACATGCTGAGCCGCTGGACGGATCTCCTCACCACCGACGGCGAGAAGGCCTGGCGCGACCGGGATGGCGAGTTCGAGCCGATGATGGCAACTCGCGCAGAATTGCTCACCCGATGGAACCAAGGTTGGGACTGTCTCTTCGCCGCCATGGACCCGCTGGTGCCCGCAGACCTTGAACGTGCCATTCGCATACGGACTGAAACCCATACCGTCGCGCAAGCCATCACCCGGCAACTCGCGCACGTTCCGTATCACGTCGGTCAGATCGTGCTGCTGGGCAAGCTGTTCAAAGGCGAATTGTTCGTGAGCCTTTCCATCCCGCGAGGAGGGACAGCGCGCTTCAATAAGGAGAAGGGAATGTGAGTCGCCTGTCGCTTGCCATGTCGACTCAACATGGATCGAATGGCATTTTCTGACGACCAATAGAGTATTTTTCACGACGAAATTTGACAAGCGCTGTCGGACCCTGGTATGTTCGCGCCACTCTTCTGCGATCGTATCGCACCGTAGACCGCCGCCTCTGAATGCTCGGACCCGAACCAACGGGACAGAGCAATGCGATTCTCCACCATCCGCTGTGAGGCTTCCGCGTATGTAGTGAAGCCCCATTCCGAATCCGAGCGCCTTTGGCTGGACCCTGAGCAAGGCTTGGGGACCGTGCCTTCAACCGAACAACAAGCAGCCCACGAACCAATCCCCTGCCCGATGAATCTGACCAATATTCCTCAACGAGCAACGCACCTGGTGCTGTACGCACTGCTCCTCCTGCTGCTGAGCCCGATGCAGGCAGCAGCGCAGCGGTCCAACGACCACTCAAGCCGCTTGAGACGCCCAGAGGCCGCCGCGCATTCAGGCCACCATCACGATGACCTGACGCACTTGCTCAACATGCACGAGCAGGAGATCCACTTCACCGAGAACAAAGGGCAGTTCGGCAACGATGTGCTTTACCGTGCCGACTTCCCATATGGTCAGGCGGTGGCAACGCCTCAGGGAATGGTGGTCACCGCATTCGACCCCGTGGAGGTGGAGAAGAGGATCGCTGAGGGCTTCGCCATCGAGGAAGAGCAGCGTCAAGGCCGTCCCGTGCGAGAACTCAGCTGGCGCCGCCGGGGTCACGCCTGGAGGATGCGATTCGTCGGAGGACAGCCGGTGATGAAGGCAGAAGGTCTAGAAGCGCATCCGGGATCATTCAACTACTTCTTGCGCGATCGTCACGCGACCGATGCGCGCAGTTTCCAGGAAGTGTGGTACCGCGATGTCTATCCAGGGGTCCATGCGCGCTATTACCCGGCCTCCGACGGATCATTGGAATATGACCTGCTGGTGATGCCCGGCGCCGACGCAGGGCGCATCGCCATCGCGCACGACGGCATCGGCAGGATGCGCGTGAATGAGAAAGGCGACCTGCTCATCGAGACCGTGCTCGGCGAGATGGCCCATCCCGCACCGCACGTGTACCAACGGATCAACGGTCGTGAGACCGTGGTAGAAAGTCGATACATGGTCGAAGGGGACAATACGCTGCGGTTCGAGCTTGGTGCATTCGACAAGCGTCACCCGCTGGTGATCGACCCCATCGCCATGCGCTGGGCCACTTGGATCAATACGAACAGCAGCAGCGATAACCATGGTCACTGCATCTGGGTGGATCCGAGCGATGGCGCCATCTATGTGGTTGCCCGCGTCACCGGCACCACCGATCAGATCACGCCGGGCGCCTTCGACACCACCGAGAACGGCGCGCTGGAGATGATCGTGGGCAAATACCTGGAGCCCACGAACGTTGGCGACAGCGGCACGCGCGTGTGGCAGACCTACATCGGTGGCAATGGCGATGACAATCCGTACGCCATGGAGCAAGGCCCTGATGGCAACCTGTACATCACGGGGCAGACATCGAGCACCAACTTCCCGTTGCTCGGTGGAAGCGCATTCTCGGGCAGCAGCATCAACCAGCAGGCACAGAGCGGGATCGACGTGTTCGTTCTGAAGATCAACACGGCCGGCAACTCGATCAAGGCAGCGGTCGTGGGTGGCAACGGTTCAGATGACAACTACGATGTGCGCACAGCCGCGAACGGCGATGTCTTCGTCTGCGGGAGCACGACGAGCACCAACCTGCTCACTTTGAACGCGGGAAGCGGAGCGAGCAACACCAACAACGGCAGCACGGATGCGCTCGTGTTCCAGATCAACCAGGACCTCAGTGCCCTTTCGTGGATGCGCAATTACGGCGGCAGCGGGGCCGATCGCGCCAGCATCATGCTCCACGATTCTGCGAGCGGCGACCTCTTCGTGGGCGGCAACACGAGCAGCACCAACTTCCCCACGGTGGCCCCACGCCAGAGCACGCGCGGCGGTACCAGCGCAGGCTTCATCCAAAGGCTGAACGCCAGCACGGCCGCAACCACCTGGTCGTCTTATTTCAGCAGCGACACCAACGACGACGCGAACCTGCTCTGCATGGAATTCAGCGCTGACAAGACCGAGCTCTATTTCGGTGGCGTGACCGAAGGCCTGAGCAGCGCGAACCTTTCCGCTGGCTCGTATGATACGGGGCACAATGGCAGCAACGACTTCTATGTGGCCCGCATGGACATCGACCAGAACTTCCTGCAGGGCACGTACATCGGCGGTACGAACAACGAGGTGAACATGATGGGCCTCAACGTGGATCAGAACAACGACGTGTTCGTCTTCGGATACACGAACAGCACGAACTTCCCGATGAGCGCTGCCCCGAACGTGCCCTTGCAGTCCACGAACAACGGCAGCAACGACAAGGTGTTCTTCAAACTGGAGAGCGACCTGAGCGCACTGGAGTTCAGCACCTACTACGGAGGCAGCGCCGACGACTACGATCCGGTCGGCGAGCGCGGCATCAAGTTCAGCAACTGCCGCATCTACACCATCGTAACGGCCCAGAGCAACAACATCCCGCTCACACAGGGCGCCATCAACACGACGAAGACCAGCCCCACCAGCCGATATGAGCCGGGCCTAGTGGTGTGGGCGAACCCGCCCGACTTGCTTGGCAACACCATCAATTACCAGGGTGTCTCCATCTGCCCGGGCGCTACACCCGGCGACATCGATGGATCGGCTCCGAGCTACACGCTGCCGACCATCGTTCGCAACAACGTGTCCTCCGGGTATCCTTCGCTCGGGAATGCAGCTTCGTTCCAGTGGCAGGTGAGTTCCGACAGCCTGACTTGGACCGATATCCCCGGCGCGACGGGTCAGAACCTGCTCGGCTCGCAGATCGGCCCCATCTCGCAGGACACGTACATCCGTCGAATCATCGGAGGTGACGCCTGCATCCTGGCCGGTGCAGCTGATCAGGTCGTGCGTGTCCGCATCATGACCGTGGATGGCGAAGAGAACGACCCCCTCTGCAACGGTGCCGCCACGGGCAGCATCACCGCCACCGCCGACGGACTCGCCCCTTTCGCATACCTCTGGAGTGATGGACAAACGGCGCAGACCGCCATCAACCTACCTGCTGGCCCGATCTCCGTGACGGTGACCGATGCGAACGGCTGCTCCGCTTCCGGCAATTTCACTTTGGGTCAGCCAACCGCGGTCAGCGCGAGCATCAGCACGACACCGGATCAGTGCAGCACGAGCACCGGAGGTGCCAACGCGTCCGGCTCCGGTGGAACTCCAGGCTATACCTACCTGTGGAGCACCGGCGCCGTGGGTCCCAACCTGACCGGGGTTCCTGCCGGAAGCTACAGTGTGACCGTGACGGATTTCCATCAGTGCAGCAGCATCATCCCGGTGCAGATCGGCGGTACGCTGAGCCCTGTTGCGAACGCCGGCGCTGATGCTGACATCAACTGCTTCACGGGATCATCTATCCAGTTGAACGGATCGAGCCCAAGCCCAGGAGTCGATTTCTCGTGGGCTGGACCGGGAATCTTGAATGGCGGGAATACGCCTTCTCCTACGGTGAATCAGGCTGGGATCTACACCCTTACTGCAACCGATCCGCAGACCGGCTGCTCTAGCAGCGACCAGGTCGAGGTGACCATTGATACCGCTACCCCCGGCGCGCAGGCCACGGGCGGCACCATCACCTGCAACGATGAGTGCGTGCAGCTGGGCGGCAGCGGCAACGGCAACTATAGCTGGAGCGGCCCCGGCAACTTCACCAGCAGCGAGCAGAACCCCACCGTGTGCGTGGCCGGCACCTACGTGCTCACCGTCACCGGCGCCAACGGCTGCACCAGCACCGATAACGCCGTGGTGGAGCTCGATACGGCCACACCGAGCGCTGGCGCCGGTGTGGAAGGCGTGCTCACATGCACCACCACCAGCGTGCAGCTCATCGGAGGCAGCCTCACCTTCGGCGCCACCTTCGACTGGAGCGGCCCCGGCGGCTTCTCGAGCACGGACGTGAGCCCCTTCGTTAGCGCTCCCGGCCCGTACACGCTCACGGTGACCGGCCCCAATGGCTGCACCAACAACGCGAGCGTCACGGTCGAGCAGGATGACGATGTGCCCGGCGCGCAAGCCACGGGCGGCACCATCACCTGCAACGATGAGTGCGTGCAGCTGGGCGGCAGCGGCAACGGCAGCTATAGCTGGAGCGGCCCCGGCAACTTCACCAGCAGCGAGCAGAACCCCACCGTGTGCGTGGCCGGCACCTACGTGCTCACCGTCACCGGCGCCAACGGCTGCACCAGCACCGACAACGCCGTGGTGGAGCTCGACGACGAGGCCCCCGGCGCGCAGGCCACGGGCGGCACCATCACCTGCAACGATGAGTGCGTGCAGCTGGGCGGCAGCGGCAACGGCAGCTATAGCTGGAGCGGCCCCGGCAACTTCGCCAGCAGCGAGCAGAACCCCACCGTGTGCGTGGCCGGCACCTACGTGCTCACCGTAACCGGCGCCAACGGCTGCACCAGCACCGATAACGCCGTGGTGGAGCTCGATGACCAAGCGCCAATCGTCACGATTCAGACACCGCAGATCGTGACCTGTTCACAATTCCCTGTGATCCTGAACGGTAGTACCTCGCTGCCCGGTGAAGTGGTGTGGACGTTGCCGAACGGTGGCACCGTATCGGAGACCTTGGCCCTTCCGGAAGATGGCCCCGGCGTTTACACGCTCACCGTGACTGCGGAGAACGGCTGCAGCGGATCGGCGCAGACCGAAGTGTTCTACAACCAAGTGGCGCCAACGGCGGAACTCAACTCCACCATGATCGGGTGCGAGGGCGAGCCTGCGGAGCTCAGCTTCACGAGCACAGGCACGACCTCCATCTACCAAGCCATCTGGTACGACCCGAACAACCAACAACTCAGCATGCCTGCCTTGGCGTCCATCCCCGGCACTTACACCTTGGTGCTTTTCGGATCGAACAGCTGCACCAACCAGTACACGATCCAGGTGATCGTGAACCCCGACTGCGACAAGGACTGCAGCCCGTTGATCGTGGAATGCCCCGGCGATCTCACCGTGGATTGCGCAGAAGACTTCTCGCCCTTCGGCCTGGGCGGACTCCCCGTCTTCTACAAGCAGGATGGCGAGTGCCCGGTGGTGGTGCAGGCCAGCTGGGATGACCTGCTGCTGAGCGCCTGCCCCTACGTCATCCGCCGCACCTGGTGGGCACTGGGAAGCGACGGCAGCTACGAGACCTGCACCCAGATGATCACCGTGATCGATGAGGTGGCCCCGATCTTCTACAACGTGCCTCAGGGCATGAGCCTGGCCTGCGACGCCGACATGGACGCCATCTCCGCGCCCAATGTCACCGCATACGATGAGTGCACCAAGCTCGACGTGGAAGTGACGCACACGATGACGCAAATCCCAGGGGACTGCGCTGGCAACTACACCATCGTGCACACCTGGACAGCCGAGGACCAGTGCGGGAACGTGGGCACTGCGAGCTGGACCATTGAAATCGTCGATAACGAGCCGCCTACTCTGTGGTGCCCCATCGAGGACATCGTGGTGAAGTGCGATGAACTGCCCAAGCCGACGGACAAGTGCGAGGCCACCGACAACTGCTCCGCCAATGTCACCATCGATGTGCATGACGTGAAAGGCGAACTGGAATCGGATGGCAAGTACGTCGTCGCGCGCACTTATACAGCGACGGACGATTGCGGCAACTCGAGCACGCAGGTTCAACTGATCACCGTCTGGTGCGACAAGAAGCCGGAGGATGGAAAGGATCCTGCACAAGCAGGCATCAAGATCTCCGCGAATGCATGGCCCAACCCTTTCCGTCATGAGAGCACCATAGCCGTGAGCTCGAGGATGAGCGGGAATGCACAGGTGATCGTGACGGACCTGCAAGGACGAGTAGTGGCCGAACTCTACAATGGCCACTTGGAGTCAGGTACACCCTTGCCCCTGGTATTCCGTCCAGAAGAACGCAACGGTGGCGCATACATCTACCGCGTGCGGATGAATGGCGAGGAGATAATCGGGCGAATCCTGGCGCAGCCGTAAAGGACAAGGTGCACTGCATGAAGCAGCGAGGCCCCGGCGAATACCGGGGCCTCGCTGCTTCATGCATCGGAGCGCTTTCACCGATGCCCCCCTGCCAATGTCGACCAACCTGGGCTGCCGAGCCGAGCCGCCTTCGCACCTTCGCCCCATGGACCCGCGCGCCGAAGCTTTTCTCCGCTTGCTGAAGATCATGGACGAATTGCGCGAGCAATGCCCGTGGGACAGGAAGCAGACCTTGGAGACCCTGCGCCCGCTCACCATCGAGGAGACCTACGAACTGGGTGATGCCATCCTGGAGAATGACCTCGATGGGGTGAAGAAGGAATTGGGGGATCTGATCCTGCACATCGTCTTCTATGCCCGCATCGGTCTCGAGAAGCGCTCGTTCGACATCACAGACGTGATCAACGGCATCTGCGAGAAGCTGATCCGGCGCCACCCGCACATCTACGGGGACGTGAAGGTGAACGATGAGGATGAAGTGAAGGCGAACTGGGAACGCATCAAGCTGGCGGAACGCGCAGCTGCTGGCAACGGGAGCGGCGACCCTGAGGGTGGATCCTCCGTTGCGTTGCCCAGTGTTCTGGAAGGCGTGCCCAAGGGCCTGCCCAGCATGGTGAAAGCCATCCGAATCCAGGACAAGGCCCGCGGCGTCGGATTCGACTGGGAGCGCAAGGAGCAGGTGTGGGAGAAGGTCCAGGAGGAATTACGGGAGCTCAAGGCCGAGGTCGATGCGGGGAGCGCGAAACAGGCCGATGAGGTCGGCGATGTGCTCTTCAGCGTCGTGAACTATGCGCGGTTCCTGGGTGTGGATCCCGACGAGGCGCTGG
This sequence comes from Flavobacteriales bacterium, assembly GCA_016788405.1. Lineage (GTDB taxonomy): Bacteria > Bacteroidota > Bacteroidia > Flavobacteriales_F > PHOS-HE28 > PHOS-HE28. Next base: position 4,135 of record JAEUSX010000112.1, on the reverse strand, counting down.
AGCGGACGAACCGAAAATTCATCAAGCGTTTCCAATTCCTGGAACGTGAGAGTCACCGCGATGGCCGGAAGCTCGGCGAGATGAGCCTTGCCGAAATGGACGCTTACTGGGAGAAGGCCAAGAACCTGTGACATGAACGTTTTCTTCCGACCGCTCCTGCTCAGCTTGATGCTGGGCCTGCTTGAGGCCATCAGGCAGGCCGAACGTCCTGACGGCGGGCGACCCGCCGTTCGCTGGGTGATGCGGTCGCCGCGGGATTCCCAACTTGCTCGTCCGGAGCGCTGCTGGTGGTGGGGCGAGAGCCCGCTGATGAACTGAGGATTCACGGTTCGGCCCACGCGCCTATCTTGGCGGGGCCATCCCCAAACCCCTCGTCATGAAGCAACTCTCCACGCTCCTGTTCGGTGTTCTCCTGCATGCCTCGCTCTTCGGGGCGATGGGCGGCCCCGATGCGTACGGATACCTCTGGAAGGACAGCAATGAGCCGGGCGGCCCCGTTTTCGGCTGGATCGACATCACCACCACCGGCACCATGGTGATGGGACTCGGAGACGATAATGTGGTGGGGCCCATCGTGATGGACACTGACATGCCTTTCTACTGGTACGCCCGCAAGAACATCTGGATCGGCAGCAACGGCTATATCGCCTTCAACGGGGGCAACCTCGCGAGCCCATTCCCGCTGATCCCCACCAGCGGCGGCGTGAACGACTATGTGGCCGGCATGGCCAGCGACCTGAATTTCCTTGGCGCCAATAATCCGGGCCGGTGCTACTACCTCGACCTCGGCGATACCACCATCGTGTCCTGGATCGACGTGCCCTTCTGGTCGCCCACGGCGCCGACCTACACGGGCAGCAATTCGTTCCAGATCATCCTGAACAAGCTCGACAGCAGCATCACGGTGCAATACCTCACCCAAACGGGTCTGACCCAGAATACGGACCTGAAGCTGGGCATCGAGAGCGTGGCCGGCTCCATCGGACTGCAGCACAGCTCCAACATCTACCCAATCGCCGGCATCGCCATCAAGTACTACATGCCTGCGGCCACCACCCTGCAGATCCTCGATGCCACGGTCGGCTGGAACGGGCAGACCGGCACCGGCGGGATTTTCCGCTCGCGCAATGGTTCTTCATACCAGATGCTTGCCAGCGCGCAGAACGTAGGCAACACCGATACCGGCCCGTTCAGCTTCACTGGAACCCTTCAGAACGCAGGCGGCGCCACGCAGATCACCGCCACGCAGCCCATCGGCAACATCGTCCCTGGCTTGGATACCACGGTGCTGTTCGCCCCGTCATGGGTGCCGAACCCTGCAGGCACCTATCGATTCAACACCAGCATCACCGGATTGACCAACGAACTGGTGACGCTGAACAACCAGCTCACTCAAGAAGTGGTGGTGGTGGATACCACCCTCGCCACGCACGACCTCAAGTACCATGGCACCACCGACAATGGGGTGGGCCTGAGCTGGAACGGCGGCAACGGCGGTGTCGGCGTGTACATCAAACCGCCCTACTACCCGGCCTATGCCACGCATACCACCGTGCGGATCGTGAGCAATGCGGGCCTCGTGGGCTACACCATGAAGGTGTATGACGACGATGCGCCGGGCGGACTGCCGGGCACCTTGCTCGATAGCGTGCAGATCGCAGCGGCGCAGGTCACGGTCGGCGACCAGGTGATCCCCCTGAGCGCACCGCTCACCATCAACAGTGGCGGTGTCTATGTGCAGTGGTACATGCTCGGAGCGAACATCACCATCGCCCAGGACATCACCCCGCCATTCTCGCTGCAGACCTACGAAGTGATTGATGGCGTATGGGCCGAGTACCGCGACCGCACCATCCAGGACTTCTTCCTGGGACTGCGCCTCGCGCAAGCCCCGGTGAACGATGTGGGCTGCACAGGTTTCTTCGGCCTCGCGGATGGACAGGCCATCGGCAGCCAGACGGCGGTGCGCGCCTGGATCCGCAACTTCGGGAATCAGCCCGCCAGCGCCTTCGATGTGAATTACCGGTTCGGTCAAGGAACCGTGGTGACGCAGGCCTACAACGGCCCGGTCATCAACCCAGGTCAGCAGCAGTTGTTCACGTTCAGCACGTACTACATCCCAACCGCGGATGACACGGACGACCTTTGCGCCTGGACCTCGATGGCCGGCGATGACCTGGCCTCGAACGATACGGCCTGCGTGCTCGTGAACACCTATGTGGGCATCGAGGAAGGAATCCTGAGCCACGTGCGTCTGATGCCCGTGCCGGCGAATGAGGTCCTGCGTGTCGAAGGCCTTTCCTCCGGGCTGTGGGAATTGCGTGTCGCGGATGCCGCCGGGCGCATCGTGCGCTCCACCTCGGCTCAAGGCAGCAGTCCGGTGATCATCGGCACGGCGGACCTCATGGCTGGCGCTTACACCTTGCTGCTTCGGGGCGAATCGGGCACAGCAGCCAAACGGTTCGTGATCCGGCATTGAATGCGGATCTGGTGGAGTGCGTGAATCGTGACGTGATCCAGCCGGCAGCACGCGCATGATCATCACGGAGCGCTTCGTGATGCTGAACTTCCCGAGGACCGGGAGCAGTTTCGCGCGGCAGGTGATCAAACAGGCGCATTGGTACCACCCGCCCAGCTTGCAGCAACGCGTCGCTGCCCGGCTGGGCGCGCCGCCACGCATGCTCAAGGACGTCCTGATGAAGCCCTTCCATTTCAATCCGGAATACAACGAGCGGGCAAGCGCAGTGGCCCACGGCGCATATCACCAGATCCCGGAAGAGCACCGCGGCAAGGCGATCGTAACGGTGCTGCGCGAGCCCCTCTCTCGGCTCATCTCCCTGTATGAGTTCAAGGCGTGGGTGCAGGATCCGCGACCGAGCGAGTCCCAGGTCCGGGCGATGCATCCGCATTTCCCTGAGCTCACATTCGAGGAGTGGTTCCGGTTGGGCATGGGTCCAGGCTACGCGGCCGCCGCGCCGACCGGGATGCGCACCGAAGTCGGGCCGCTCACGCTGCAGTTCATCCGGATGTTCGCGCGCGACCCCATGCGCACGGCTCTTGCCCTTCGCGACGGGCTGGACCTTCGCCGCGAATACCGCGATCACTTCCCCCGGATCCACTACCTCCGGACGGAGCGGCTCACGGTTGATCTGCCACGATTCCTGATCAGCCACGGCTATAGCAGGGCCAGCCTCCGATTCGTGGGGCATAAGCAGCGCGAGAACCGCACGGGTCGCTCACAACAGCGTTACTTCACGCCCGCGATGGCTGCCGAGATCAGGCACCGCGAACGCTTCTTCTACCAGCTCTTCCCCGATTACCTGACGGCCATGAAGGCCATCTGAACGAAACATACGCAAGACATGGAACGAGATCAACAGGTCTTCGACCTCATCGACAAGGAACGGTGGCGCCAGACGGTAGGCCTCGAACTCATCGCGAGCGAGAATTACGTGAGCGACCAGGTGCTCGAAGCCCAGGGCAGCGTGCTCACGAACAAGTATGCGGAAGGCCTGCCAGGCAAGCGCTACTACGGTGGCTGCGAATTCGTGGACGAATTGGAGAACCTCGCGATCGCCCGGGTGAAACAGCTCTTCGGCGCGGCGTGGGCCAATGTGCAGCCGCACAGCGGGGCGCAGGCCAATGCGGCCGTGATGCTGGCCTGCCTCAAGCCCGGCGACACGATCCTCGGATTCGACCTCAGCCATGGGGGCCACCTCACCCATGGCAGCCCGGTGAACTTCAGCGGCAAGCTGTACCGTCCCACGTTCTATGGCGTGGACAAGGCCACCGGACGCGTGGACATGAACACCGTGCGCGAAGCCGCGCTGCGCGAGCGGCCGAAGCTGATCATCTGCGGCGCGAGCGCGTACAGCCGCGATTGGGACTACGCCGCTTTCCGCGCCATCGCGGATGAAGTGGGAGCCATGCTCATGGCCGACATCAGCCATCCGGCCGGATTGATCGCCGTGAAACTGCTCAATGACCCCTTGCTGCATTGCCATGTGGTCACCACCACCACGCACAAGACCCTGCGCGGCCCGCGCGGCGGGTTGATCATGATGGGCCGCGACTTTGCAAATCCGTGGGGCCTCACGACGCCGAAAGGCGACGTGAAGCCCATGAGCGCCATCCT
>JAEUSX010000072.1 GCA_016788405.1 Flavobacteriales bacterium | reverse complement strand
TACCAGCTCGGCCTCATCCCCAACCTCAGCTACCGCGTCGAATTCTGAGCACCATGAAAACACTCAACTGGATCCTTGCCGTGCTCTTTGCACTCTTCGCCGCCGTGCAGTACAACGATCCGGACCCGTTCGGGTGGATTGCGGTGTATGGTGCCGTGGCGGCCCTTTGCGCGCTGGGCGCCATGGGGCGCGCGCCGCGATGGGCCTTGCTCGCCGTTGCGATCGTGGTGCTCATCTGGATGGTGACGCTGGCACCCGGCATGCTCGATTGGGCGCGCATGGGCTTCCCGACAATCGTGGGCAGCATGAAAGCCGAGGCGCCGCACGTCGAAGTGGTGCGTGAGTTCCTTGGCTTGCTGGTGGCCCTGCTGGCCTTGCTGCATCTGCTGCGCCTGGCGGGCCGCGCCGCGAAGGGCTGAGAAAATCGAAAGGCCCCCACTTGCGTGAGAGCCTTCCGACCCCTTGTTGCGCTGTTCAGTGAACCAAAACCAAACCTCCTGACAGCTCGATCGATATTTCGCCGTTCCATCCGGAACGCGTAGCGCACTGCTTACGGCACAAAGGTCAGATGACGCCCATGGGTGCCTTGTGAAGGCGCCGTCAATGAACGTTAAAGACCGTTAAGCACCGAGGCTCCGGAAAGCCGCTCCTAGCTTCGCTCGCATGGATAAGCGCAGCATCGCGGTGATGCTCGGGGCCATCGTGGTGGCCCTGGTCGGACTGCTGGCGGTGCAGGTGATCTGGACGCGTGAGACGATCGGGCTGCGCGAGGATCAGTTCGTGCGCGAAGTGGCGGGTGGTCTGCTGCGCGTGAGCGAGCACCTGGAGCGTGCCGAGCGCATGCAGGACCTGCGCAAGCATCGCAAGGGGAGGAGGATGCTCGCAAGGATCGATTCGCTCCGGGCAGCGGCCCAGCAGCGCCAGGCATTATTGGATGCGCCTGCCGCGGATGAGCTGCCCTCTTCCGATCCGCCAGCGGATCTGCCCCCTGACATCACCATGGCCGAGGAGGCGCCGTTGTACCAGGAGATGATCGATGACCTTGCGCGCGGGATCTTCTCCAAGGAGTTGAGCCGTGACATCCGGCGCCGCATCGACCCGGTCGCGCTTGATAGCATGATCGGTCAGGAGCTCACTGGACTAGGGGTCGACGGGAGCCCGCGCTGGGCGATCTTCAATGAGAAGCGTGAGCCTGTGCGTGGGCTGGCGATGCCTGACAGCGCCACGGCGGACCTGCGTGAAGCGAGGTTCCGTGTGCGCCTCTTCCGGCACGACCTTGCCGGTCTCCCGTATTTCCTGCACGTGCAGGCCGACCATGCCCGCTCAGCGCTGCTCAGCGGCGCGTGGCCCATGCTCATCGCCTCCGTGCTCTTCGTGGCCATCATCGCGCTGGCCTTCTCCTACACCATCCGCTCGGTGGTTCGGCAGAAACGGCTCAACGACATCCGGAACGACCTGGTGAACAACCTGACGCATGAGCTCAAGACGCCCATCAGCACCATCGGACTGGCGTGCGAGGCGCTCGCTGACCCGAGCATTCCGCGCACGGAGGAGCAGGTGCGCGCGTACACGGCCATGATCCGCGATGAGAACAAGCGATTGGGCGCGTTGGTCGAGAACGTGCTGCAGAGCGCGGTGCAGGACAGCGGCCGCATGGTGATGAAGCCGGTCGACCTCGATGTGCATGCCGTGATCGATGATGTGGTGCGCAGCAGCGCCATGCAGGTGAGCCGTCGCGATGGCCGCATCGAGACCGATCTCAAGGCGGAGATCCACCGCCTCAAGGCGGACCGCATCCACCTCACCAACCTGCTCTACAACCTGATCGACAACGCCGTGAAGTACTGCGAGAAGGCGCCACGTCTGCGCATCGCCACGCGCAGCGACGACGAGGGCATCACCCTGAGCGTATCCGATAACGGGATCGGCATCCCTTCCAGCGAGCAGCGCAAGATCTTCGACCGGCTTTACCGCGTGCCCACCGGCAACCTGCACAATGCGAAGGGCTTCGGGCTGGGCCTGAGCTATGTGAAGAGCGTGGTGGATCGCCATGGCGGCCGCATCCGCGTTGAGAGCGCGCCCGGAAGCGGCAGCACGTTCCATATTTACCTTCCTTTTCAAGCATGACCCCCCCAACACGCCTTCTCGTGGTCGAGGATGATCCGAACCTCGGCCGCATGCTTTCGGACTACCTGCGCGCCCGCGGCTACGAGGCCGACCTGCGCACCGATGGACAGCAAGGAGCGCAGGCCTATGGCAAGGGCAAGTACGACTTGATCCTGCTTGATGTGATGATGCCGCAGAAGGATGGCTTCACCCTGGCCAGGGAGATACGCGCCAAGGATGCCGAGGTGCCCATCATCTTCCTCACGGCGAAGAGCATGAAGCAGGATACGATTCAAGGCTTCCAGAGCGGCGCCGATGACTACCTCACCAAGCCCTTCGGCATGGAAGAGCTGCTGCTGCGCATCGCGGCTGTGCTGCGCCGAACGAAGGGCGCTGAACCGGCATCGGAGGAGCCTGTGCAGTTCACATTCGCCAGCACTGAATTCGATCCGCGCAAGCAGATCCTGCGCACCCCGGCCGGCGAGCGCCGGCTCACCACCAAGGAGAGCGAATTATTACGCCTGCTGTGCATCCATCGGAACCAGGTGCTTGAGCGCTCCGTGGCGCTGAACAAGGTGTGGGGCAACGACAGCTACTTCAATGGCCGCAGCATGGATGTGTACATCGCCAAGCTGCGGAAGTACCTGAAGGAGGACCCAGCCACGGA
>JAEUSX010000053.1 GCA_016788405.1 Flavobacteriales bacterium | reverse complement strand
GCGATGTAGCCCAGATTCACCATGTAGCAGCACACCAGGAGGATGTTGTTCACGGCGTCCACGAAGCGCGCGTCGCCATCGAAGATCCGCAGCATCCAGACCCGTCCGTGGCGGTGGCAGACTTGCGCCACGTACACCGCGATGAAGAGCATCACCGGGAAGAAGAGCAGGTAGCTGAGCAGGTTGAGGTTCATGGCATCACGCCTTGCGCGCGCTGACGATGAGGTACCGGAAGAGATCGAACTGGGTGCCGAGCAGGATGCCGCTCCAGCAGCTGCGCAGGTGCGCGCGCTCCAACGGGCGGAGCCTGGTGCCGCGCAGCAGCCGCTCCAACCAGAGGCGCGCGATGAGCACGGGCCCGTGAATGGCGCTCGGTCCCAGCCGCCAGCTGATGTCGCGCACCGTGACGTCCTGGAAGCCGACGCGCTCCAATGCCGCAAGGAAGGGGGCGCGCTGCGCCAGGCAATCGATCGCCCAACCTTCGTTGGTGGCCCTGACCAATGCGGCCCGCCTGCCGGTCGGCGGCTTCAAGAGGAATCCTCCGGCCATGGCGAAGCGGCCACCGGGCTTCAGGATGCGCGCGGCTTCGGCGAGCACGTCCTCCTTATCGGCGCCTGCGCCATAGTCGAAGCTCTCGATCGCGTAAGCGCCATCCAGCATTCCTGAAGGGATGCCGGTGCGGCGGAAATCGCCGCAGCGCATGCGGGCCAGGTGCGACAGCCCATGGGCAGCGGCCGCCGCAGCGCCCTCGATCATCTGTTCCTCCACGGCGGTGATGCCCGTCACCTTGCAGCCATGGCGCTCGGCCACCAGGCGTGCGGCGGTGCCGTAACCGCAGCCGAGGTCCACCAAGTGCTGGCCCGCATGCGGCTGCAGTGCGGCCACGGTTCGCAGCACGAGCTCCTCCAAAAGGGCCTTGCGCCGGAACGGGTTCAATGGCCAGCGCCAATAGCCGAAGTGCAGGTGGCCCTCCGGGCTCCAGCGCTTGTAGAGGGCCGCGCTGGCGTGGTAATGCGCCGTGATACGCTCATCCACCCGGCTTGCCGGGCAGCGGTCATAGGCACGTATTGTATTTGGTGTTACAGGAAGTACTGAAATATCGTGTGCTGAAAAAACCGGATCGAGGTCCGGTGGGGGGCGGAGCGCTGCGGGTGATCTCATTTCAGCAGGGTGGTCGCCGCCTTCACGAACCATTGCACATCACGGCGGGTGCTGTGCTCAAGCAACGTGTCCAGGCGGGTGGTGAGGTCGTGCAGGTCGTGGGTCATCTTCCTGAAGCTCTTGGCCTCGGCGGTCGCACCGGGGATGTCCTCCAGTTCATCGAGCAGGCGCACCAGCGGTTCCAGCTCACGCTTCTTCCTTTCCCGGGTGATGTGCGTGGCCACCTTCCAGACATCCTTCTCGGCCTCGAAGAACTCCCGGCGCTCTCCGGGCTTCAGCACGCGCCGCACGAGGCTCCAGTCGATCAGTGCGCGAAGGTTCATGTTGGCGTTGCCCCGGCTGATGTTCAGCTGTTCCATCACATCCTCGGTGCTCAATGGTGCGTGGCTCACCATGAGCAGGGCGTGCACCTGCGCCATGCTGCGGTTGATGCCCCAGGCGCTGCCGAAGGCCCCCCACGCCTCGACGAACTTGTCCCGTGCCTCCTTCAATTCCATGATAGCGTGCTAGACGGGACAAATGTAGATCAGTAGATTGATATTTTCAAATAGTATTGAAATATAAATCATCTAGCCCGCTTTTCGGCTCGCTCGGGACGCGTTTCTCAGGGCAGGTGGATGTAATAGGCCGGATCCGCGCCGCAGTAATTGGGACAGGGCTCGCTGGCCAGCAGGGGCGCAGGAGCGGGATTGATGGTGCCGCCGGTGCCCGAGAGCTTGGCCGGATGCATGCGGAGGGTCCAGAAACCTGCGGTGAGACGCTCGGGCACCAGCCTTACGCCATTGCAGCCCGCTGACCCGAGGAGCATCGCGATGTCCTCTTTCTTGAAGTTGGCTGCGTATTTCTTCTCTCCGGCATCTGCCACGAATTTGATCCGCGCCTTGGCCTCAGCAGCGGAGAGCAGCACCATGGGCGTGCCGCCGCTGCTCACGCGATCGTGCATGCGGTACTTGAGGCCGTTGCCATCATAGATGGGGGAGCCGTTGGCCCGTGCGGCGATCATGATCACCGTGCCCCGGGTGTCAGAGGCCGTACGGCGCGCATTGTAGAAGCGCACGTGGGTGCATTCGCCATGTGCGGTCAAGCTGTTGAGGCTGGACGCGTCGAACCAGGCTTCAACGAGGCCCGATTCGCCCGCGAGGCTCGCCGGAGGGGATGCGCATCCCACGAGAAGCGCGCTGGCAAGGCCGAATGCGAAAGGCAGCAGGACTCTGTGGAGAGGACTCATGGAGGTGGGCTTTCCGGCCAATCTAGCAGTTCCACTGGGAATGATGCGCCATGCAAGCCGTGCGCAGGACGGATGGCCTCCATCGGAGGAGGCGAATCGCTCATGGAGCAGATGGGTGCACCGCGCTGCTCTCGCGGGAAGGCGTCCCGTGGCCGCGCGAGGCATGCGGTGGTGCTCTCGGAGCATTGCGACAAGGAGCACCGATGCGAACATCGAGCGGATGTTGCATCGCGATCGCGGAGCAAGCCGATATGCTGGCTTCGGCGCCTTCCCGACCAGAATCAAGGGCCTACTTTCGCGGCCCTTCAACCGAGACATGGCACTGCAGGACGAAATCGCGCGGCGGCGCACATTCGCCATCATCAGCCACCCCGATGCGGGCAAGACCACGCTGACGGAGAAGTTCCTGCTCTATGGCGGCGCCATACAGACGGCTGGCGCGGTGAAGAGCAACAAGATCCGCCGCGGCGCCACCAGCGATTTCCTCGAGATCGAGCGCCAGCGCGGCATCAGCGTCACCACTTCGGTGATGACCTTCGAGTACGGCAGCCGCCTCATCAACCTGCTCGATACCCCTGGCCACCGGGACTTCGCCGAGGACACTTATCGCACGCTCACCGCAGTGGACAGCGTGATCCTCGTGATCGACTGCGTGAAGGGCGTGGAGGCGCAGACCGAGCGCCTGATGGAAGTGTGCCGGATGCGCAATACGCCGGTGATCGTCTTCATCAACAAGCTCGACCTCGAAGGCCGCGATCCTTTCGACCTGCTCGATGAGCTGGAGGCGAAGCTCAGCATCAAGGTGCGGCCCATGAGCTGGCCTGTGGGCATCGGCGCCACCTTCCAGGGCGTGTACGACCTGCACAGCAAGGGCCTGCGCCTCTTCGACCCCGGCAAGACGAAATTGGAGAAGGCCAGCACCCGCATCTCCGATCTCGCCGATCCGCAGCTCGATGAACTGCTGGGATCGGATCCTGCCGCTGAACTCCGCGCCAACATCGAATTGATCGAGGGCGTGTACGAACCCCTGAGCATAGAGGCCTACCGCGATGCCCGCATCGCGCCGGTCTTCTTCGGCAGCGCATTCAACAACTTCGGCGTGAAGGAGCTGCTCGATGCCTTCGTGGACATCGCGCCGCCGCCCGGCCCTCGCCCCACGGATCAGGGCGAGGTGAAGCCCGATGACCCGCGCTTCAGCGGCTTCGTGTTCAAGATCCACGCGAACATCGACCCCAACCACCGCGACCGCATCGCTTTCCTGCGCGTTTGCAGCGGCCACTTCGAGCGCAACACCTACTACACCCACGTGCGGCTGGAGAAGCCGCTTCGCTTCGCCACGCCCACCACCTTCCTGGCCGCGCAGAAGACCATCGTGGACGACGCCTGGCCCGGCGATGTGATCGGGCTCTTCGATACAGGCAGCTTCAAGATCGGCGATACGCTCACCGAGGGCGGCAGCTTCAATTTCCGGGGCATCCCGGCCTTCTCGCCGGAGCTCTTCCGCGAGCTGGTGAACCTGGACCCCATGAAGAGCAAGCAGCTGGAGAAGGGGATCCGCCAGCTCACCGACGAGGGTGTGGCGCAGCTCTTCACGCAGCAGCCCGGCAACAAGAAGATCGTGGGCTGCGTGGGCGAGCTTCAGTTCGAGGTGATCGCGTACCGACTGGAGCACGAGTACGGCGCCAAGTGCGCCTTCCAGCAGATCCCCGCGCACAAGGCCTGCTGGATGACCACGACCGACGAGACCGCGCTCGACCAGTTCATCCGCGTGAAGGCCCAGCAGATCGTGCAGGACAAGGATGGCAACGCCGTGTTCATGGCTCCGAGCGCTTACATGCTCGACCTGGAGAAGCGGAACAATCCGGCGCTCACCTTCCACACAACGAGCGAGTTCAAGACGGAGGCTCAGGTGGGCAGTCAGCATTGAGCAGTCGGCCGCGCGCGGATGCTCTTCGCTCGATGCTCACCATTGCGGGTGGTTGCCTGTTTTGCAAGCCTTAACGACCCGACGAGCGCCGCGCTGGATCGAAGGGCGCGTCTCCGGCACAGCGATCGCCTTCGGCCCGCGACCCACCCGAATACATTTGCCACGCAATCAACTGCACGCATGCATCTCCGTTCCTTGATCCTCTCAGCAGCCGCTTTGGCGGGCATTGTTGCCGCCGCCGCACAGGACGGCCCGAAGCGCACGATCGAAGCCCAGATCCAGGGCCTCGCCAAGGGCGACACGGTGTACCTGGCCAACTACTACGGCAGCAAGCTCTATTACAGCGATACCGCTCTCACCGATGGCAAGGGAACGGCCACCTTCAAACGAGAGAAGGGCTACCCGGCCGGCGTGTACGCCATCGTGGTGCCCGGTCCCAAGTATTTCGAGCTGGTGGTGAACGAACCGGTGATCAAGGTGGCCACCAAGAAGGACGACCTGCTGCCCGCGCTCACGGTGAAGCAGAGCAAGGAGAACGAGCTCTTCATCGGCTACATCCGCTTCCTCAATGAACGGAGGCTTGAAGGCGAGGCCCACCGCGCGCAGCTCGATGCCGCAGGAAGCGAGGCCGAGCGCTCCGAGGTGAAGGCACGCATGACGGATCTGGACAAGCGCGTGAAGCAGTACCAGCGCGACCTCGTGGCGAACAATCCCGGGACGCTGGTGGCCTCGCTCGTGAAGATGAGCACCGCCGTGGAACTGCCCGAACCGCGCAAGTCGGACGGCAGCCTCGATAGCGCGGCCAGCTATTACCAGTACCGCGATCACTTCTGGGACAATTTCGACCTCACCGATCCGCGCATCGTGCGCATCCCCGTATTCGGCAACAAGTTCGAGGAGTACATCAGCAAGGTGGTGCCTCAGCAGCCCGATACCATCAAGCGCCTTGCCGATGCGCTCATCGCGAAATGCGGCGATACCAAGGAGACCTTCCAGTACGTGGTGCACGCCATCACGCACAAGTACGAGACCAGCGACATCATGGGCATGGACGCCGTGTTCGTGCACATGGCGCTGACCTACTACTGCCCCAAGGACGGCAAGCCGGGCCGCGCCGATTGGATGGAGGCCGACAAACTGGAGAAGCTGTGTGAGCGCGCGCGGAAGGCCGCACCGCTCGTGATCGGCCGCAAGGCGCCCTACCTCTGCCTCACCGACAGCACGGAGGAGAAGTGGGTCAACTTCTACGACCTGCCGCAGGATTTCGTGGTGGTGATCTTCTGGGACCCGCACTGCGGCCATTGCAAGACCGAGATGCCGGAGATCCACAAGGTGTACACGGAGAAGTTGAAGGGCATGGGCATCGAGGTCTTCGCCGTGGCCAAGGCCACCGACGAGGCGCTGTTCAAGGATTGGAAGAAGTTCATCCAGGAGAAGGGCCTCGACTGGGTGAACGTGGGCCTGACCAAGAACATCTTCGAAGAGGCCCGCAAGGACCCGCGCAAGTTCATCCCGAAGTACACCACGATCGAGAGCCTGAACTACGCGGATACCTGGGATGTGTACAGCACACCCAAGCTCTTCGTGGTGGACAAGGACCGCCGGATAGTCGGGAAGAGCCTCAGCGCCGACCAGATCGCCGACCTGGTGACGCGCCTGCGCGAGAAGCAGAAGGCGAAGTAGCTTTTCCACAACCCGCCTTGAGCACATGGTCTTCTGGATGCATGCGCAAGTGCATCTCGAGGCTTCCTTTGCGTCATGGCCGCCCAGCTACCCGTCATGGAGTCGTTCCACACCATTCAGGGGGAAGGGCTCTACTCCGGACAGGCCGCGCATTTCATACGCCTGGGCGGCTGCGATGTGGGCTGCACCTGGTGCGATGTGAAGGAGAGCTGGGATGCCGGCGCGCACCCGACGCGTGACGTGGAGGGAATCGTGGCCGAAGCATCGGAAGGGACCGCCCGCATCGCCGTGATCACCGGTGGAGAGCCGTTGATGCATGACCTCGCTCCGTTGACGGCAGCGTTGCGGGCAGCCGGCTTCCGCACGCACATCGAGACCAGCGGAACGCATCCCTTCAGCGGCGACTGGCACCATGTATGCCTCAGTCCGAAGAAGTTCAAGGCCGCGCTACCGGATGCGTTCCGGCGCGCCGACGAAATGAAGGTGATCGTCTTCAACACCCACGACCTGAAATGGGCGGAGGAACAAGCGCTGAACGTGCGCCCCTCATGCGCGCTCTTCCTGCAACCGGAATGGACGAAGCGTGATGCCGTGCTGCCCTTGATCGTGGAGAAGGTGAAGGCGGAACCGAGATGGCGGATCTCCTTGCAAGCGCACAAGTACATGAACATCCCATGAAGCAACCGGTGTTCGGCAGTAAGCGGTCAGCGGTTCGGCGCTTATTGGCATTCGTGACCACTGCCTGTTGCGTGCTCTCTTCGGCATACTCCCAACCGGGCGGTTATTCCACGCAGGACAAGCGGGCGATCAAGCTGTACGAGAGCGGCAGCACCTGCATGCAGCAGCGCAAATGGGCCTGCGCCCGAGGCGAGTTCACCAAAGCAGCAGAGGCCGATGCACGATTCGTCGAGCCGCGCCTGATGCTGGCCGAGATGGCCGAGCAGGAGGGCAAGGACGAGGAGGCCATCACCCGGTACCGCGAAGTCGTCTCGATCTCACCGCGCTTCTTCCCGACCGCGCAATTGCACCTGGCCGATCTCGAATTCAAGGGCGGTCGGTACGCCGAGGCCGAGCAGTGCTACAAGGCCTTTCTGGCGATGGAGCAGGATCCCGTGCGCAAGTCACGCGCGAAGCTGGGATTGGAGAACTGCGCATTCGCCGCAAGAGCCATCCAGCAGCCGGTGCCCTTCGAGCCGAAGAACATGGGGCCGAGCATCAACAGCGCCGACCCCGAGTACTATCCCTGTCTCACGGCGGACGATGGCACGTTGATCTATACCCGCCGTGTGAAGGCACCGGAGATCCCCGTCTACGGCATGCAGGAGGATTTCTACATCAGTCGTCGCGGCCCCGATGGGCAATGGCAGCAGAGCCGGACGATCCCGACCGTGAGCGATCCGGGCTATAACGAAGGCGCAGGCACCCTCACCCCCGACGGCCGCTTCATCATTTACACGCAATGCGCGCTGGAGGATGGATTATACGCCGGGAAGGCGCGCGGCCTGGGCGGCTGCGACCTCTTCATCAGCGTGCGCGTGGGCGACCGCTGGAGTCCGGCCGAGAACCTAGGGCCGCCCGTGAATAGCGGAGCATGGGAGAGCCAGCCCAGCATGGCCAGCGATGGCCGCACCCTCTACTTCGTGCGCGGTCGCCGCACAGGCAACGGCGTCGCCGACATGGACATCTACACCAGCCGCATGCAGGACGATGGCTCGTGGAGCAAGCCGGAGAAGCTCGGCCCGAACGTGAACACACCTTGGCAGGAAGAGAGCGTGCAGATCCATCCCGATGGACGAACGCTCTACTTCAGCAGCAATGGCCATCCGGGCTTCGGCGGCCTCGACATCTTCATGAGCCGCATGCAGGACGATGGAACCTGGGGCAAGGCGCTCAATCTTGGCCATCCCATCAATACCAGCGGCGATGAGAACAGCCTGCTCGTCGGCGCGGATGGCCAGGTGGCCTATTTCGCCAGCGACCGTCCGGGGGGCATGGGCGATCTGGACCTTTACAGCTTCGAGCTCTACAACGAAGCACGGCCATTGCCGGTGAGCTACATCCGCGGGCATGTCACCGACAAGAGCACGGGCGCGCCGGTGGAGGCCGAAGTGCAGCTGTTCGACTTGGGCACGGGTGCTTTGGCCACCGCTGCGTACAGCGATCCCAAGACCGGAGAGTTCCTCGTGTGCCTGCCCAGCGGCCGCAGGTATGCGTTGAACGCCAGCGCTGAGGGTTATCTCTTCTTCAGCGAGAACTACGATGTGGCTGCCGGCAAGCCGACTGCGCCCATCACGCTCGAAGTGCCGCTCAGCCCGCTCACCAGCGGCAGCGTGATCGCCCTGCGCAACATTTTCTTCGGTACCGCCAGCTACGAGCTGCTTCCAGCTTCGCACACCGAGTTGGACAAGCTCGCGGGTCTGCTGCGAGCCAATCCGGCGCTCCGCATCGAACTGGGTGGCCACACGGATAACGTGGGCTCCGACGCCGCGAACCTTGCCCTGAGCGACCAGCGCGCCAAGGCCGCTCGTGATTACATCGTCGCCACAGGCATCGATGGCGCGCGCATCACCGCCAAGGGCTACGGGGAGACCCTGCCCGTGGCCACGAACGAGAATGAGGAAGGCCGTGCGCTGAATCGGCGTACGGAGGTGAAGGTGCTCTGAGTACGGGGAGTCAGCGCTTCTTGCGCATGGGAGCGGCGTCGGCCACTTGGTTCATCCCATGGTGCTGGCGCACGGCGAAACGTCGGACGCTATAACCCTGCGGCGTGCGCGCGCGCATGGTCCATGTGCCGGAGCGGAGCCCCGTGACGTCGAATCGTTCGGCTTCTTCCGGCGCCATCTGCTCGACCACTTCACCGTGCGCATTGATCAGGTCCACCCGGTAGGTGCCCAATGGGAAGCTGATGCGCACCACGCCAGGGTGCTCGGTGTCGCTCATGCTGATGCGTTCGTCGTCCGCAGTATTGGCCGGTGCCTTCGCGGGCATGTAGGCCAGGTCGCCTTGAGCGAGCGCCGATCCCGCGGTCGCGAGAAGGAGCAATAGGAGCAGAGCGGAGCGGGTCATCGCGCGCTCTTACGACGGTCCGGCGCCGGTGGTTCGCTGATCCTTCGCATTTTCGCACCCGTCTTGGGGCTGTAGCTCAGCTGGCCAGAGCGCGTCGTTCGCAATGACGAGGTCGTGGGTTCGACTCCCATCAGCTCCACCCGAGGCCCGAACAACTCATGCCATGAGCACCATCGTCGATGTGCGCACCCCGCAGGAATTCGAGGAGGGGCATGTTCCCGGCTCGTTGAACATCCCTTTGCAGGAGCTGCCCGGCCGAATGGACGAGATCCGAAGGCTGCCGGCGCCCATCGTGCTCTGCTGCCGCAGCGGCGCTCGCAGTGGCATGGCGCTCGACATGCTCCGCTCGGCGGGCATCACCGAGGCTAGTAACGCCGGTGCCTGGACCAATCTGCTCTGAACCGGAATCCCGATCACCATGAGGATCATCAAGTCATTCGCGACCACGCTCGCGCTGCTGCTCTGCGTTGCGTCGTTCGCTCAAGTGAATCAAGCGCCGGCGCGGTCCATCTCCGATGCGCCCAAGGCCGAATTGAACCCGGAGGAATTCAAGCGCGCCATCGAAACTGGCAAGTACCAGCTGGTGGATGTGCGCACCCCTTCGGAGTTCGCCAGCGGCCACATCGCCAATGCGGCGAACATCGATTGGACGGCCAGCGGATACGAGTCAGCCTTTACCGCCATCCAGCACGATGGCCCGGTGCTCTTGTATTGCCATTCGGGCGGACGGAGTGAGCAGGCTTTGGAGTACCTCATCGGCAAGGGGTACCGAGTGCAGCACCTTGATGGTGGCATCTCAGCGTGGCGGAAGGCCGGCTTCCCGGTCGTGAAGTAGCGACGGAATTGAATGAGCAGCGCCTTCGGGGAACCCCGAGGGCGCTGCTCATTCAATCCGGCCGTGGTCAGTCCTTGTCGTCGTCACCGAGGTTCACCCCGATGGTAAGGCCGTAGGTGAGGTAGCGCGAGCCGATGTCGGAGACCACGGGATTGTCGCTGAACACTTTGCTGAGGCCGAAGCTCACGCCAGGCTGCACGGTGACCAGCCCCATGTCGAAGCCCAGCGCCGCATCGAGGTTCAATGAGCCATTGCTGAAGTCGCCCCGGTTGTAGCCGATGCGGTCATCGCGGTCGTCCACGCTCAGGATCACGTTGTAGGTGGGGCCGGCTAGGAAGCGCAGGTCGAACTGGTAGCTGTCGATGAGGCGGTAGCCCACCAGCGCATTCAGTTTCAAGCTGGTGCGCACCAGGTCACCCTCGTACAACAGGGTATCGTTGTTCACGGCCTTGATCGCGGTGGAACTGCGGCCGAAGTGCGCGCCGGGTTGGAAGAAGAACCGGTCGCCGAAGCGCAGGTCAGCACCCAGCTGCCAGCCGATGTTGGCCTTGTACTCGACGCCCGGCTCGGGGCTGGTGAGGTTCTGGAAGACGACGCCCGCCTGCGGATTCACCTGGAACTGGGCCGCCGCTGCGGTGCCGATCAACGTGGCGGCGATGAGGACGATCTGCTTTTTCATGGGTTTCCCATTGGTTGGGTGCGCTGCGATGTCCAATCGCATGCCACAATTGGAGCCCCGCATTGCGGATGAGAGCATCCCTCTATCTTGCAGCACCTTAACCCCGCCCGGTGATGAGAACACCCTACGCTTTCCTCTTCTGCCTTTTCACCGTCTCCCTCTCCGCCCAGGAGTGCGTGAACGGGCGCTACTTCACCGCCAACCTCTTCCCGGATGTGACCGTGACCAGCGGAGTCCAGTTCGGGAGCAACACCGGCGTGAGCGGCAGCAACCAGATCCTGCGCATGGATGTGTACGAGCCCAGCAATGATGCGCTCGCGCTGAGGCCCGTGGTGGTCTGCGCCTTCGGAGGGTCCTTCATCGCGGGATCCAGGGCCGATGTGGCGCCCATCTGTAATGACTTCGCCAAGCGGGGCTTCGTCGCGGTCGCGAATGACTATCGCGTCGGCTTCTTCCTCCCGAACCAGACCACCACGATGCGCGCGGTGATGCGCGGAGCCCACGATATGAATGCCTGCGTGCGCTACCTGCGCAAGAGCGTGGCGGAACTGGGCAATCCCTACGGCATCGACACCACCCGGATCTACATCGGCGGTGTCAGCGCGGGCGCCATCAGCGCGGTGCATGCCATGTATCTGGATGAGGACAATGAGATCCCCTCTCAATTGGTCGCGGAGATGCCGGGACTTGGCGGCTTGGAAGGCAACAGCGGCAATCCGGGCTACAGCAGCCGGGCGCATGGCGTATACAGCTTCAGCGGGTGCGTCGGGGATTCGCTGTGGATCAACGCAGGAGACCCGCCCATCGCCAGCATCCACGAGGTGGGCGACGGCATCGTGCCGTACTACACGGCGCCCGTGTACGTGTCCGGGATACCCACCGGGCTCACGGCCAGCGGCAGCCACGACATCCACTTGCGGGCGGATCATGTCGGCGTCGTGAATTGCTTCAAGAGCTATCCGGGAAGCGGACACGTGGGATACTTGAGCAGCGACCAGGCCAACGCCATGAATTGGACGGCCTTGTTCCTGGGCGAGCTGGCCTGCGGGCAGACGGTCAGCTGCGGTTTGAACACGGAGGTGGCCGAGGTGCGGTCGTCCGAATTCCTCGCCTCTCCCAATCCCACGAATGGGATCACCCGCGTTCTGCTGCCATCGGCAGGAGTCGTGGATGTCACTGACCTCAGCGGCCGCTTGGTGATGCAGGAGCGCCTGCAAGCAGGC
>JAEUSX010000022.1 GCA_016788405.1 Flavobacteriales bacterium | reverse complement strand
TCAAGGACGCTTTCGGGCAGACGCTGCCGGCCAACTTCAGCGATGCGTTGGTGATGGGTGGATGGAATGCGCCGGTGGGTGCCACCTGGGATGCGAACGGAAGGCTCTACGTGTGGGAGAAGCGCGGCCAGGTCTGGATCGTGGAGAATGGCGTCCGGCTCCCGAATCCGCTGCTGAACATCAGCGATGAGGTGGGCGACTGGCGCGACCACGGCTTCCTCGGCTTCGCATTGGACCCCGACTTCCTCACCAATGGGCGCATCTATGGCATGTATGCCGTAGATCGGCACCACCTCATGAATCACGGTACCGGGAACTACAACCCGAGCACCAATGAGTACTACGCGGCCACCATCATGCGCATCACGCGGTGGACCGCGATAGGCCCGAATTTCAACACGGTTGATTACGCCTCGCGCGCGGTGCTGTTGGGGGAGACACGTCAAACCGGCGTGCCATTGCTGCACGAGTCGCACAGCACAGGCTCCCTCATGTTCGGCAGCGACGGCACTTTGCTGGCCACCGTAGGCGATGGGGCCAGCTACAACGTGGTCGATGTGGGCAGCAGCAGCGATACCTATTGGTCGCAGGCGCTGACCGACGGCATCATCAGACCGGCTGAGAATGTCGGAGCATTGCGCGCGCAGTTGCTCAACAGCTTCAATGGCAAATTGCTGCGGATGGATCCGGCCACGGGTGACGGCGTGCCGAGCAACCCATGGTACGATCCGGCAGCGCCGCGAGCGCCGAAATCGCGTGTGTTCGCCATGGGCCTTCGCAATCCCTACCGGGCCACCATCAAGCCCAACAGCGGCAGCACCAACCCTGCGGACGCGCGGCCGGGCGTGGTCTACATCGGTGATGTCCAGTGGAGCACGTGGGAGGATCTGAATGTGTGCACCGAGGCGGGCATGAATTTCGGCTGGCCGCTCTTCGAAGGCCTTACGCCGCAGTCCGGGTACATGGCCGCGCTCACCGCGAACCAGGACATGCCCAACCCGATGTACGACGGCGTGAACTGCACCATTCCTTACTTCCGCTTCCAGGATTTGCTGAAACAGGACACGCCGATCCACCTCAACGGGCATCCGAATCCATGCAACGGCGCGGTGCAGATCCCTGCCAGCGTGCCGAAATACTTCCATTCCCGGCCGGTCGTCGACTGGTTGCATGGAACGCAATCACGCTGCGGCACCTTCGATGGCAGCACGGCCACGGCAACGAATCTGAACGCCCCTGGATCGCCCGTGCCGGGTCCGAACTTCGGAGGCAACTGCGCGGTGGGCGGCCCTTGGATGGCCGGACAGAACATGCCCGCCGGCTACCAGAACAGCACCTTCCACGGTGATTACGCTGGCGGATGGATACGTCGTTTCATGTTCGACGCGGAGAACCGGCCGGTCAGCGTGCATGACTTCGCGACCGGTCTGGGCGCGGTGGTGTGGATCGGCGCGGGACCGGATGGATGCGTGTGGTACATGCGCTACAACACGAATGAGCTGCGCCGAATCTGCTATACCCTCGCCGTGAACCTGCCGCCCGTGGCCGTGGCCACTCAAAGCGTGCAGTACGGTCCCGGCCCGCTCACGGTCAATTTCACCGGAAGCGGCAGCAGCGATCCGGAGAATGGTGCCATCAGCTACTTGTGGAACTTCGGTGACGGAGGGAGCACTTCGGCGCTGCCGAACCCCTCGCGCACCTTCAATGCGCCCCCGGGCGTGCCCACCACGTACAACGTGACGCTGACCGTGACTGACAATACCGGGCAGTCCTCCAGCACGCAGCTGATCGTCTCGGTGAACAACACCCCGCCGTTGGTGAACATCACGAGCATCCCTTCACCGGCCTACTACCCCTTGGGCGTTGATACCACCTGGCAACTGCAGGCCAATGTGAGCGATCTGGAGCACGGTGCGGCGCAGCTCACATACGCCTGGCGCACCACCCTGCACCACAACACGCACAGCCATCCGGAGCCCATCGATGCGAATCCATCCACCAGCACCGTCATCAGCGGAGTCGGATGCGAGGGCAACGAGACGTTCTACTACATCGTGACGCTCACCGTCACCGATGCAGGCGGTCTGAGCACCACCGCTTCCCGGCAGATCGACCCGCGTTGCTTCGCCATCGCGCCCACGGCCATCATCCTGGCCAATGTCAGCAGCGGGGACTCGCCGCTATCCGTGAACTTCGATGGAACGCAGTCCTCCGATCCCGGGCAGATCGTTTCCTACCTCTGGGACTTCGGGGACGGCACCAGCAGCAGCAGCGCGACCCCTTCGAAGATCTTCACCGACTCCGGTGATCACATCGTCACCCTCACCGTCACCGACAATGACGGACTCACCGGAACGGCGGTGAAGATCATCAGCATCCTCAGCACACTGCCCCCGCAATGCCTTGGTCCTGCGGGAAGCCTGCTGCGGGAGTACTGGAGCAATGTGGCCGGCACTTCGCTTTCCGATCTCACGAGCAGTCCGTTGTACCCCAATTCGCCCTCCGGTTCCAGCAACATCACGTCCTTCCAAGGGCCGACGAACTGGGCGAACAATTACGGGACCCGCGTACGAGGCTACATCGTAGCGCCAGCGACGGGCAACTATGTCTTCACGCTCACCAGTGACGATGCGGGCATCCTGTACTTGAGCCCGAACGCGGAGCCGCAGTTCATGCAGGCGATTTGCAGCGTGCCCGGATGGACGGGTGAGACCGAATACACCAAGTATCCTTCGCAAACCAGTGCATCCGTGCCGTTGGTCGCGGGCCGGTACTATTACGTGGAGCTGCTCCAGAAAGAAGGCAGTGGGGGGGACCATTTCGCGGTTCGCTGGCAGACACCCAGCAACAGCACCCGGACCATAATACCAGGCAGTGCGCTGGCACGCTGGCAGAATTGCGGTCCGAGCGTTCGCCTGCGCGTGAACCTGCAGGGCCCGTATGACGGGACGGCGAACCTCATGCGCGACGACCTGCGCGCATTGGGCCTGGTGCCCACGGCCGAGCCCTACCAGGCCATGGGCTTCCCCATGGTGGGCGGGGGAGGTGAGAGCACGACAACAGCGCGCCTTGCACAGACGGGGAAGAACGCGGTGGTGGATTGGGTGCGGGTGGAATTGCGCAACAAGAACAACCCCGCTCAAGTGCTCGCCACGCGAAGCGCGCTGCTCGAGCGCGACGGCGACATCGTGGGCACCGATGGTTACGCCCGCCTCATCTTCAATGTGGCCAGCGACAATTACTTCGTGGCCGTACGCCATCGCAACCATCTTGGGGCGATGAGCCTGGGTTCAATAGCGCTCGGTGCGAATGAGGCTGGCGTGGACTTCACGTTGGGCACGACTCCGACCTATGGAACGGATGCGCGGGTGGCCTTCGCGAATGGCAAGCGGGGATTGTGGTGCGGCAATGTGCAACGTGATACCCAGCTCCGGTACACCGGCCAGGACAACGACCGCGATCCGATCCTCACGCTGATCGGTGGCTCGGTGCCTACGAATTTCATCACCGGCTACCATGCGGCCGATGTGACGCTGGATGGGGTTGTGCGCTATATCGGGCAGGGCAACGACCGTGACCCGATCCTGGTGAACATCGGCGGCAGCGTCCCCACGAATTTCCGGATCGAGCAGTTGCCTTAGCGCTTGCCCAAGGCGCGCAGGTAGGCCTCCAGCACGCGCCCGCGAGGCTCGTTGCTCACAGCGTGCAGGATGACCTTGGTGCGCGCATCGAGCACGCGTTGGTCGCTGTGGTCCTTGGTGCGGTGCGTGAAGCGTTTACCGGTTGTCATGGCGCTGGTGTTGATGAGTCAAAGGACGGTTCCTCCGGAGGCGGGCGCCATACCGCGATCAGGGCATTCGTGCCGACATTGATCAACAATCGTCTGTCAACGGCTCAGTTCCCGTTGGGGTCTCGCCGTACAAGCAGCACTTGATGGGAGGCCGGGCCGAAGGACCAGCCCGCCGCGACGAAGCCATCAGGCAGCGCTGAGATGCTCAGCAGGCGTTCCTCATCACCGGTATCCCACGCTCGTTCCCAAACAATCGTGCCCAGCGGTGATAAGCGGTACGCGAAGGCATCGCTGGATCCGATGGTGGGGGAGCGTTCACCAACAAGGAGCAGATCGCCATTCGGCGCGATGTCGAGCGCGAACGCGCGGCGATCGAACAGGGTGTCGCCAATGGCGCGCGTCCACAGCGAGTCGCCGTTCAAGTCGAAGGCCACGAGGTACACTTGGTCCTTCCGACGTCCCTCGGTCACATCCAGCGGCACATCGCTATTGGTGCTGCCGGCCAGCAGGAATGCGCCTGGGCCGATGGCCTTGAGCGCGCGACCGATCTCGGTGCGCACCCCGCCCCAGGAGCTGGTCCAGATGATGTCGCCTGCCAGATTGAGCCGGGCGATCCAGGCATCGCTGGTCCCGCCGAAGTTCTGCTGCCGTCCGGTCAGCATGACGTCGTTGCCTTGAATGGCGATGGCGTGCGCTTCGATGTCCGAGAATTCATCGATGGTCGTGCTCCATGCCAAGGTGCCATCAGCGGCGAAGCGCGAGACGAGGGCATCGTGCCCCAGACCTTGCCCCGGAGCGCGCACCCCGGCGGCGATGCAGCCGCCATCCGCGAGCGCATGCACCGTGTAGTACTGCTCATCTCCGTTGAGCTGGGGCTGGGTGATCCAAACTTGAGAGCCGTTGGCTGAGAACCGTGCAACGAATGCGTCGTGCGTGCTTGTTCCGGTTGGGATCACGCTTCCTGCGATGAACGCACCGCCATCGGCGGACACGACCGTGGCTTGCATGAAACTGCGGCCAACAAGGCCGGGAACAGGCTCCCAAGCTGGGAAGTTACCTGTGCCATCCACCTGCAGAAGACTGGCCTGATGCCCGATTCCCGGACTGATGAAGCGACCCGTCCCTACTACGAAGCCGGGGCCCGCTGGCGCCACACCGACGCCTGTCTCTGCCGTTGAGCCCCCGAACGTGTTCACAAATCCCTGGCCAAGTGATGGCGCAGTGGCGAGCACCAGACCTATGATTGAAAATGAGATCCGCATCATCGACCCCGCTAACGTACGCGTCGGGTGCTTCTAGCTTTGCATCGTGCACGAAGAGAAACGAACGTTCCGGTTGTTCATCATCGGATGGGCCTTGCTCTTCGCGGTCGGCGCGTGCTTCGCCTGGCAGGGTGACAAACTCGCCATCCATGCGGCGATGAATGGGCTGCATGCACCGGCGCTCGATGCCTTCTTCGCCCGGTTCACGCACCTCGCCGACGGCCTCGTACCCACAGGTCTCGCGTTCCTATTGCTATTCGTGAAAAGCTGGCGCGCGTTCTTGATGATGGGCCTGAGCTGCGGGCTCAGCGCGATCGCCGTGCAAACGCTGAAACGAGGGCCCTACAGCCAGCTCGATCGTCCGTCGATGTTCCGCGATCAGCTTGTCGGAATGCCCTGGGTGGAGGGCATCGACCTGCATGCGCATTTCAGTTTCCCGAGCGGGCATGCCACGGCTGCCTTCAGCATGTGCCTGGCGCTGGCTGTGATCCTGGGCCGGGCTCGTCTCGCGTTGCCGTTCGTGGCATTGGCGGCTCTGCTGGGATATTCGCGCATCTACCTCTCGCAGCACTTTCTGCAAGATGTGGTCGTGGGTTCTTTGCTCGGAGTCGTCTTCGGATCCCTGGTGTACCATGCGCTCTACCGCAGCGGCTGGTCCAGCGCGACGTGGCTGAGCAGGCGCCCCTTCTCGAAGACGGATTGACGTTCGGCTCAGTGCCCGCCTTCGTAACTGATGCGATAGATTCGGTCGGCGGCATCGTCGCTCACCAGCAGCGCGCCGTCCGGCGCGACCAGGACATCCACCGGACGACCCCACGCGGCATTGCCATCCAGCCATCCTTCAGCGAAGACCTCCTGGGTTGTGCTGCCATCGGCTTGCGGAAAGACGACCATCACTCGATAGCCGGATGGCGTGCTCCGATTCCAGCTGCCATGCTCGGCGATGAAGATGGCCTCGCGGTACCGGGCGGGGAACATGCTCCCGGTGTAGAAGCGCATGCCCAACGGAGCCACATGCGCGCCGAGCTTGGCGGCCGGTGCGACGAAATCGCTGCACGGCCTCCGCTCGCCGAATTCAGGGTCCTTCACATCGCCGGCATGGCAGAATGGGTAGCCGTAGTGAGCGCCTTTCGAGGTCAGCCGGTTCAACTCGCAATCCGGGCTATCGTCACCGAGCCAATCACGGCCATTATCGGTGAACCAAAGGTCTCCGGTGCTCGGGTGCCAATCGAAGCCAACGGAGTTCCGTACGCC
Organism: Flavobacteriales bacterium; assembly: GCA_016788405.1. Taxonomy (GTDB): domain Bacteria; phylum Bacteroidota; class Bacteroidia; order Flavobacteriales_F; family PHOS-HE28; genus PHOS-HE28. The sequence continues at coordinate 12,370 of JAEUSX010000022.1, read as the reverse complement.
GTGCGCCACGATCTCGCGGCCATGGCCATCGGGACCGATCCGCGTGATGCTCGCATGGATGCTGTCCTCGCTCAAGCAGATGTTGCACGGCGCGCCTACTGGCACATACAGCTTCCCATCCGGGCCGAATGCGATGAATTTCCAGCCGTGATGAGTGTCCTTCGGGAAAGCATCGGTGACCAGCTCGGGCTCCGGCGGTGCGGCGAGTCGCTGCTCGATCGAATCGAGGCGCAGGATCCTGTCCACATCGCTCACGTACAGCGCGCCATCGCGGAAAGCCACGCCCACGGGCATGCGAAGGCCCTTCGCCACCACGAAATGCTCATCAGCGCGGTTGTCGTTGTTCGTGTCGCGCAAGGCGTGCACGAGGCCAGCGCTGCGGCTCCCGACGAATAGGGTGCCTTGGGCGCCCCAGCACATCGCCCGCGCATTCTCCACCTCATCGGCGAATACCGTGGCGCTGAATCCGGGAGGCAGCTTGATCTTCTCCAGCTTCGGCTGGCCGCCGCGCATCGAAGGCACGCACACGGAACCCGTGAACAGCGCGCCTGCCAGCAGAACGAACGAGGCCCGCATGAATTCAGCGATCCGCCGGAACGACCATCACGGTGCACTGCCCCAATCCGATCACTTGCTCGCAAACGCTTCCCACAATGGCGCGGAAGAGGGCGCCATGCCCGTGAGAACCCATCACCACCAGGTCGACATGCAGCCGTTTGGCTTCGGAGACGATCGTCTCGGCGGTAGGGCCTTGCACGAGCAAGGCCTCGCACTCGGCCCCGGCACCGTTGATGCGCGCGGCCATGGCTTGCAGATCGGTGTGCTCCTTGCGCAGCTGATGGGCCAGATGATCGCGAACGGATTGCGGCCCGGTCTTGTACCCCACGAAATCCGGTTCAGGCGCCGCGACGTGCACGAGCCAGAGCTTGGCTCCGAGCCCACGGGCCAGATCGGCGGCCTTCTCGATGGCCTGGTTCGCATGATTCGAGAAATCGGTGGCGACGAGGATGTTCTTCATGGCGGTTGCGGAGGTGAAAGGTAGCGGTTGCGCCGATCTACTTTCGCCCACCCAACCCTTTCCCATGCGATCATTCTCCGCTGTGGCTCTCCTGATGCTGTTCGCGACGGCATCGGCTCAAGATGCCTACCTCAACACGGCCTTCGTGCCGCGCTATTGGAAGGCAGGGCAGCCTTATGCCATTTCGGCGCGCGTGCGCAATGCTTCGGGCACCACGCCGCTGATCACTTTCCGTGTGGATTGGCGCTACAACAACGGTCCCGTTCAGGTGGGCAATAGCCAGAGCACGACCGGGATCATGCCTGGACAGTACTGGCCGTACACGCATCCTGTGAGCTTCAACCAGACGGCCCAGCAAGGCTTGCTGAAAGTGTGGGTGGTGGGGAACGGGGATTCGAACCACGCGAACGACACGCTCTATTTCCCTGTGGACCTGCTGGATGTCTGGGCGACGAAGAGCGTGCTCATGGAGCAGTACACCGGCACCTGGTGCCAATTCTGTCCCATCCCCAATTCAACCACGAATGTGCTCGATCAGGATCCCTTGATCGTGGTGGCCAAGCACCACAACGATGATGAATTGAGCAGCGCGAACAGCACCGCCTATTGGGAGCAATTCAATGCCGACTATTCACCGGCAGGCGTCATGGAGCAGGAGGAGTTCGGCTCGTTGCCGGATGATGCGGCTTACGACCAGTGGGGCGCGCGCGCCGATCAGCGCAAGCTCGGCGTCTCTCCGGCCAACATCGCGCTCACGGCGGGATTCAACGCCTGGCAGCGCGTGCTCACGGTGGATCTCGGTGTGACCTTCACGGCGGCGCTCACTGGCGAGTTCGTCGTGAACGCGTACGTCGTTGAGGACAACGTCCCAGGCGATCAGGTCGCCGGCGGCAGCGGCTACGTCCATCAGCAAGTGGTGCGCGAAGTGCTGGGCGGGGCGAATGGCACCGCGGGTGTGATCCCGGCCACTACGGCCGCTGAGGCCACCTACGACCACCAATACACCTTCGACGTGCCGGTGCAGTGGAACGATCAGAACCTGCGCGTGATCGCGATGGTGACGGAGAAGCGCAACGGCGCCAGCTGGACGGTGAACGTGGTGGATGCGGACTTCGCCTTGGTGGGCATTGAAGAGCAATCCGCTCACGCCCTTCCCATCCTTATCCAGCCGAATCCAGCGCAGCGGCAGGCGTGGTTGCGGATGCCTCAAGACGCTTCCGCGGCACGCGTCCAGGTAATCGCCACCGACGGACGCGTGGTGCATGCATGGAAAGGAGCGCCGCAGGACGGAACGGTGCTGCTGTCCGATCTGGAACGACTGCCCGCAGGCGCTTACCTGGTGCGTGTGGAAGCCAACGGGCGGTTCGGGCACGAGCGACTCGTGGTGCAGCCATGAATGAACGGCGCCCCGTCCGTTACGGACAGGGCGCCATGCACGGTTGCCACAACCCCTCGTCGCTGACCGTGTTTTCTAGACCCTCAAGCGGAGCAGCCCGATGATGGAGGGCAGCTTGATCGCGACATCCTGATTGCTCGCTTCAATCGTGCCTTCCTGCTCTGGGCTGCCGGTTCCGCTCGAATCATCCTTCTCCTGTTGATCATCGTGCTTCTCCAGCACGGGCTTGTCCTCCTCCAGCCCTCGGCTCGTCATGCGCCATGCTTTCCCGAGCATGTCGCTATCCCACACGTCCTCCACGTTCTTGATGTCATTGATCACGGCGCGTGCATTCGCGCGCAGGAAGACCGCTTTCCCTTCGGGCAGTTGCAGCGTGAACCGCGCATGTTGCCCACGGATCTTGTCGGACTTGGGGTAGGAGGCCAGCGGTGAGACGAGGAGCACATCGCCTTCCTGACGGAACTGAGTCGTCACGTTCTTGGCGCGGGCATGGGCATCCTTGGCGGTCGCCCCTTGTGATTCGCGCACGCGGATCAGGCGGTACAGCGTGTCCGGGCTCCGCTCCACGTCCAAGCGCGCCCACGCGCCGCTGATCGAATCATCCGACACCATGAGGCCATCCAGGTCCACATTCACATCCCCGTTCTGGAAGCTCCAGCTCCATTCGCCTTCGCCGCTGCCCGGGAGGATGGCATCGAGGTAGATCACGTCAGCGCTTGGCGGCTGCAGCACGACCTCATCGCGCACCGCATTGGAACGGTGGAACTCGCTCGCGATCGAAAGGCCGCCCATGATGGTCGGGACCAAGGCCGCCAGCCACAGGACGCACAGGCTCCAAGCGAGCCAGGAGGGTGTCCGCGTGTTGAGCAGCAATCTGAAGCCGCCCAGCAGGATGCCGATCACCGGGATGAGGCAGAGCAGCAGCAGGCCGATGGCCATCCAGATCATCCGGTCCGAATCATCGAACACCAGGCCCACCAGGTCGAGGAAGCCCATGCCGTTCCCCAAGGTGGCATGCCACAGGCCGAAGCCGCCGCCCACAACGGACATGATGAGGCCGAGCAGCAATCCGAAGCCGGTCAGGATGATCACGGCCCCGATCAGCTTGGCGATCACGTCAGCGGCTGAACCCGACCTCGACCGGGCATCGCGGCTCCAATTCCGCCCTAGGTCGCGCGCCTCGTTGGCAACGCGCTGGCCGCCCTCTTCGAATGCGCGTTTCAGGTTGTCCACGGTCACAGGCTCGCCGCCCATGCGCAACCGATCGGCAGCGCTCTCGGCTTTCGGCACCAGGATCCATAGCAGCAGATAGAGCAGGATCGGAACTCCCCATCCGGCCAGGATGAAGACGATCATGATGATGCGCAACCAGATCGGGTCCATGCCGATGTAAGCGGCCAATCCGCCGATGACCCCGCCCACCCATTTATCGTCCGGGTCGCGGAAGAAGCGCTTGTAGCCGCGCTGTTCGGATGTGCTCGTGGCATTCTGAGGAGGCTCGTTCCCTTGCTCCGGATCGGTGTAGTCCTCTGGCTGGCCCATCACGGAGATCACATGCTCCACATCCGCCAGCGAGACCGCTTCGCGGGTGCCGGAGAGCCGCTCGTGGAAGAGCTCGGAGATCCGCGCTTCGATGTCGGCCATGATCTCCTCGCGGCCGCTGGCTCCCTCGAACTGCCTCCGGATGCCGCTGAGGTAGTGCTGCAAGCGCTCGTAGGCATCCTCCTCGATGTGGAAGACGCTGCCACTGACGTTCGCGGTGAATGTCTTTTTCATGGTTCAGGGATTGCGAGGGTTCTAGCGGTTCTTGCGGGTGGTCTTCTTCACAGCCTGGGCCAGTTCATCCCAGGTCTGGTCGAGCTCGGCGAGAAAGCGCTCACCGACGGTGGTGAGCTTGTAGTACTTCCGCGGCGGCCCGGAGCGGCTCTCTTCCCAGCGATAGGTAAGCAGCCCGCTGTCCTTGAGGCGCGATAGGAGAGGGTACAAGGTGCCTTCCACCACGATGAGCCTCGCGTCCTTCAGTTGCGAGATGATATCCGACGGATACAGCTCGCCCTGCGCGAGCACGCTGAGGATGCAGTACTCCAGCACGCCCCGCCGCATCTGTGCCTTGGTGTTCTCGACTTTCATGTCCGGGCGTTGTTGGTTCTTAACGTCGCAAAGATGCAGGCTTGACTTGGTACTATGCACGACAAGGTACCTGATTGTGACGAGTGGTTGCTCGGAGGGGTGTGCGGATGCGGGCGGTTGGTCCGTCGGGAGGTGCGTCCTTTGCGGTATGCGCATCATCAGTGTGGTCCTATCCATCCTGCACCTCTTCAGCCTTCGCGGGCAAACCCCGATCTGCGCCATCCAGGGCACCAGCAATGCCAGTCCATTCGCGGGGCAAGTCGTAACGACCACCGGCATCATGACGGCCGTGTTCAGTGGTTCGGGCACGGTTCAAGGGTTCTTCCTGGAAGAGCCGGGTTGCGATGCGGACACGCAATCGAGCAATGGCCTGTTCGTGTACTACCCAGGCAGCGCCGGTCTCTCACAGGGGCAACGCGTGATCGTGAATGGCACCGTGGTGGAGTTCAACGGCTTGACGGAATTGAGTCAGGTCACGTCAGTGAACGTGGTCGGGAGTGGCGTCGTGGACCCGACGCCCGTGAGTCTTCCGGTGCAGAGCCTGACCGATTGGGAGCGCTACGAGGGCATGCTCCTTCGATTCCCGCAGGAAATGGTCGTGACCGGGAATGAGGATTGGGCGCAATACGGCGAACTCACGCTTGCGCCCGGGCGCTTGTTCCAGCCCACGGATTCCATCGACCCGAACGATGACCCTCCATCCGGGACATCAAGCTCCGGAATGAGCAACGTCGCATCGGTCACGAACGCGAGCGCTGTGGCCGCCAGGAGCGAGATCATCCTGGACGATGGTCGAACGAGCACGTATCCGACTCCGCCACCGCTCATCGGCCCGGAAGGCACGTTGCGGTGCGGCAGTACCGTGACGGACCTTGTCGCCGTGCTGCACTACGCTTACGGCAACTATCGGCTGCATCCGGCCGGTACTGTGCCGCTGCAGCATGCCCAGCGCCCATCCGCACCGGGTGCCAGCGGTGGTCTGCGGATCGCCGGGCTCAACGTGCTCAACTTCTTCACGACGCTGGGCAGCAATGGCGCGGGGAATTCCAGCGAACTCCTCAGGCAGCGGACCAAGCTGGTGGCGGCGCTCTCGGCCCTGGATGCCGATGCCCTCGTGCTCTGCGAGCTTGAGAACAACGACGACGCTTCGAATGAGCTGCTGGCGGCGCTGAACCAATCGGTGGTTGACGACTACGCCGTGATCGACCACGATGCCTCCGGCTCCTTCACGCGGTCGGTGATCTATTACCGCCCTTCGACGCTCACACCCATCACGGATCTGATGGTGCTGAACACCTCGACGTTCGAACGCGCTCACCTCACCCAAGGCTTTCAGGCGAACGGCACCGGTAAGCGCTTTCTGCTCAGCACCGCTCATTTGAGGAGCAAGCTGTGCGACAATGCATCGGGCACCAACGTGGACATGGGCGACGGACAGGGGTGCTTCAATGCGCGCCGCAAGGCGCAGGCAAGCGAACTCGTGAACCACTGGGCATCGTTGCGCGCAGCCAACTGGATCCCAAGCCAGCTGATCCTGGGGGATTTCAACTCATACACGGAAGAGGACCCGATCGATCGCCTTCGCGCCGGAGGGCTGGAGGTGCTTAACTCCGGGTCATCACAGGAGCACACGTATGCCTATGGGAACCGATTCGGGTCGCTCGACCACATGATCGCGACCTCTGAAATGGCGACTGCCGTGATCAGCTCGATGGCTTGGAACATCAACAGCGATGAGCCTTCCAACCTCGACTACCACGATTGGAACGCGGCTTTCTATCAGCCCGATGCCTTCCGATCCAGCGATCATGACCCGGTGCTGGTGGATGTGGATCCTTCCATGATCCCGACGAGCATTCCGTTGGGGACGCTGTCGATTCCTATTCGCTTCAATTACGACCCGGACCAGCGACTGGCATCTTGGCAAGGGGAGGGGAGCTTGACCGTTGAAGTCTTCGATCCCCTGGGTCGGTTGATTTGGTCGGATCGCCGAGCCGATCGGGCCAGCTATGCCGTACCGGAAGGAGTAAGCGGCGCCATGGTGTGGCGTTGCACAGCGCGAGCCGGTCTCAGCCCAGCCTGCGGTCGGTTCTTCACGCCCTGAGGATCAGTTGCCCTCCGCTTCGGCGCGCTTGATCTCCTGATCCAGGATCTCGTCCATCACCTTCAGTTCCTGCTCGCTCACACGCCGGTCGGTGCGAGCCTGCTTCTTCATGAACCGGAACATGGCGGCCTTGCGGATCTCGTACGCCACGTAGACCGTGTACTCTTTGGTCTCCTCCTTCAGGTAGGTCTCTTCGCCCACCTTCCGCAGATCGGCCAATTCAGTGTTCATCACCTCGCGGATGAGGCTCTGGAACTTGTCAGCGACATCGGCCGCATTCGCGTTCTCGGTCTGGCCCAGGTACTGGTCCGTTACGGCCCGCATGCTGGTCCCGACCTGGCTCGCCACCTGGTTCTTGGCATCGATGTCCGCCTTTCCTCTGGCGATGTTCTGCTTCACGCTGACCCCTTGGCCCACGCCGCGGAACCAGGTGCCGTTGCTCTCGTACTTGTTTCCGGAGAAGGGTGCGTTCACCTTGGTGCCTTGCGGGCTCGACGTGCCGGTCTTGCAGGAGAGGAGGGTCATCGCGAGTCCGACGGCGGTGACGAGGAGGGTCGATTTCATGGTTGTGGAGGGATTGTGGCTGATTCGGCCGAACATGGGGATGAAAGGTTCAGGCCAAAGTGGGAAAAATCCATGCCGGGTCATTCAGGTTTCGGAGTCTGAGCCATCTTTCGGTCCCAAACAAATCGAACATGAGAGCATTGAAGATCCTCCTGATACTCGCCGGCGGCATCGTGGTCCTCTTGGGCATTCTCGGGCTTACCGGTGAGGACCAGTTCAGAATCGAACGCTCGGTGACCATTGCAGCGCCGCCCTCTGCGGTGTGGGAACAGGTCTCCACGTTCTCCGCCATGGATAAATGGAGCCCTTGGAACGAGATGGACCCGAACATGAAGAAAACCATGGATGGGACAGACGGTACAGTAGGAGCGGTTTCGCGATGGGAAGGGAATAAGGATGTGGGTAAGGGCGAGCAGCGCATCGATTCGCTCGTGCCCAACGCTTTGGTGAAGACCCGGTTGAAGTTCATTGAGCCATGGGAAGCGGAGAATGATGCCTTGGTCGAACTGGCCTCGGATGGTGATGGCACCAAGGTGACCTGGGCCATGGAAGGCAAGAACACCTTCATGAGCAAGATCATGAGCAAGTTCATGGATATGGATGCCATGCTGGGCAAGGATTTCGAGAAAGGACTCGGTAAGCTGAAGACCATCGCCGAAGAGGCCTATGCAGCTGAGCCCAAGTTCGAGATCACGAGCATCGATTGGCCGGGCCAGTCGTACGTGGGCAAGCGTGGCATCGTGAAATGGGCCGATATGAAGGCCGCCTTCGAGCAGGGCTTCGGCGCTGGCATGACCGCCTTGGGCGCGGCCAAACTGGAGCCCGCAGGACCGCCTTCCGGCGTTTACTTCGAATGGAACGAGAAGGATCAGACTGCCGATATGATCGCTGCGATTCCGGTATCTCCCGACGCCAAGGGCAAGCTGAAAGGCCAGGAGATCTATGATTCACCAGCCAGCAAAGCGTTGCGCATCGAGTACCGGGGCGGCTACAGCAACCTGGAGAAAGCGCATATGGCCATGGACGCATACATCCATGAGAATGGGCTCTCGCACCACACCAACGTGATCGAGGAGTACATCACCGATCCCATGTCGGAGCCGGATAGCACCAAATGGCTCACGAACATCATCTACCTCGTCAAGTAGGAGCCTTCTTTCCATTGGGAAGCCCGGACGTTCGTGTCCGGGCTTCTTTCTTTGAGGGCATGCCGCTCAGGATCAGTGTTTGTCCGTACCGCTTGCTGTTCAAGCATCCATTCGGCACGGCGCATGGCCTGCGAGATGGCACGGATGCGTTGTTCGTGCGGGTTGAAGAGGATGGATTGGTTGGGCACGGTGAGATCACATTGCCGCCATACCTCCGAGAGAGCGTTCCCGAGGCCAGGCGAAGGCTCCGCGAGATCGGAGCGATGCACGTTTGGGACATGGAAAGCCTGCTCAGCGAATTGGACGCAATCAGGGCTTTGCGAGGATCGCCCGCGACGAGGGCTGGCCTGCACACCGCGTTGTGCGATGCAATGGCCCGACGACATGACCGAAGCATCGCCGTAGAACTTGGCATCGCAGGCCTCGAATCACCCGCTACGGTTCTGACCATCGGCATCTGCAAGCCCGTGGAAGCAATAGCGCGGCTCCGCGAAATGCCAGATAAGGTGGCGCTTAAGCTGAAAGTCGGTGACCCGTTGACGATCAGCAGGATAAAAGTCATGCTCGAATGCTCGAGCGCGCGGATTCTGCTCGATGGGAACCAAGGTTTTGGAAGCGTCGCTGATGCGGTCCAGATCATCGACGCAGTACCGCCGGAAAGGCTCATCGGCATTGAGCAGCCATTCGGGACAGAGCACGATGACTGGAACGAGCAGTTGAGTCGTGAGACCGGTGCTGTGGTGATCGCCGACGAATCGATGCAAGGAATCGAAGACCTGGAGCGCGTTTTCGGAATGTTCGGCGGTGTGAACATCAAGCTGATGAAATGCGGTGGCTTGGATCGTGCGCGCGACATCGCCAGGCGCGCTGATCAGTACGATCTCCGGGTCATGCTTGGCTGCATGAGCGAGAGTTCACTCGGCTGCGGCGCAATGGCTCAGTTGGCCAGCGAGGCCAGCATCCTCGATCTGGATGGGCCATGGCTATTGGCTAATGATCCGTGGCAGGGTTTGTCCATCGAGGCTGGTCGATTGCGTTTGCCGAACGGCCCAGGCGTTGGTGTTCACGAGCGATTCTCGCTTCACTACATTGACCCATAATTTATATTATGTAAACTATCATATTGCTGAGAATCATGACAATCGTGCACATCCTAACCTGTTGAGGACACCACAGTCCCCTTCTGCTATTAAGCCTAGGGCCTATTGGGTCTGATCGGGGACTCCACCGATCCAGCTTCCGAGTACACCCCTGTGCACGCTGACAACTGTCAGTCGTTTTCGCATTCAGTCGTTGCCAATTTGCAGCATGAAGGTCGATGAGCTGACCAAGGTCAATTGCTACCACTGCGGTGATCGCTGCGCGGATGAGCACCGCGTGCACGATGGACACGATTTCTGCTGCCATGGTTGTGAGGTGGTCTATGACCTGCTGAACGAAGCTGGCTTGTGCGACTATTACGACTTGAGCGCCAAGCCTGGCGTGAAGCAACGCGCCAACGTCGATGAGCAGCGCACCGAGCTCTTCGACCTGCCGGAGGTCCGGGAACGACTGGTGGAATTCAGCGAGGGCGGAATCACGCGCGTACGTCTGCATGTGCCTCAGATGCACTGCAGTTCGTGCATCTGGCTTCTGGAGAACCTGCACCGGCTGGAACCAGCGGTGCTCCGGTCTCGCGTCGCTTTCGCGAGCAAGGAGCTCAGCATCACCTTCCGCGAGGAGAAACTGCCGCTCAGCGCCTTGGTCAAGCTGTTGCGAAGGGTCGGTTACGGGCCGCAGATCAGTGCATCCGGCAATGAACCCACGGACAAGGTGCCGCGCATGGTTTACATCCGCTTGGGCGTGGCTGGCTTCATCTTCGGCAATACCATGATGTTCAGCTTTCCAGAATACCTGGGCGCTGGCACAGAGGCAGGCTTGAAGACCGGATTCCAATGGCTCACCATCCTGTTCTCCTTACCGGTCGTCTTCTTCCTCAGCACCGATTTCTTCCGCAGCGCTTGGGCCGGCATCCGCAGCAGGACCGTCAACATCGATCAGCCCATCGCACTGGGCATCGTGGCGCTTTGGACCAGGAGCCTGTGGGAAGTCATCAGCGGGGTCGGTCCCGGTTACTTCGATTCGCTTGCGGGCCTCCTCTTCTTCCTGCTCATCGGCCGCTGGTACCAGGCGCATACCTACCGCGCGCTCCGCTTCGACCGCTCCCTGGAGGATTTCCTTCCGCTCGTGGTGCTGCGCAAGGGCCCGCGAGGTGAAGAGCCCGTTCAGGTGAAGGACCTGCTGCCGGGTGATCGGATCGTGGTGCGCGACCAGGAGATCATCCCCGTGGATGCCATCCTGCGCACCGGCTCCGCGCACATCGACAACAGCTTCATCACGGGCGAGCCCCTGCCCTTGCGGAAGAGCATCGGCGATACCATCCGCGCCGGGGGAAGGCAACGCGGCCCGGCGATTGAGCTCGAAGTGGTCAGGGGTTTCGCGGATAGCCGTCTGAAGCGCCTTTGGGCCGAGCAGAGCGGCGGGCATGAGCGACCCGCGATGCCACGCTTGATCGATGGCGTGGCTCGTCGATTCACCGTAGCGGTGCTGCTCATTTCCCTCTGTGCGGGCCTCTATTGGTGGGGCGCCGATGCCGCACAGGTGTGGCCGGTGGTCACGGCGGTGCTCATCGTGGCCTGCCCCTGCGCATTGGCCTTGAGCATGCCCTTCGCTTACGGTCACACCATTCGCTTACTGGGCAGGCGCGGCCTCTTCCTCCGCGATGCCGAAGTGGTGGAACGGATGGCGCACGTGGATTCCGTGATCCTCGACAAGACTGGCACCCTGACCGCGCGCGAGGCCCACGAAGTGGAATGGCAGGGACCCATTCCGCTGACCCATCACGAGCGCTCGCTGGTGCGTTCCGTGGCACGCAACAGCACCCATCCGTTGAGCGCGGTGCTCGCGGAACGGCTGCGCGAGGAGACGAAGGAGGCGAGCGCGGTCCAGGAAGTCGCCGGACAAGGCATCGCTGGATCGGTGGATCGCCATGCAGTTCGATTGGGTTCCGCGGCATTCTGCGGTGCGTACGAGGCCGCGCGCGCTCATGGCGATTCGCATGTGCATGTCACCATCGACGGCTTGCATCGCGGGCATTTCATCATCCGGAAGCGAACCCGCGATGGGGTCGCCGATGCGGTGCGCCGTTTGCGCGATTCGATGCGCACCAGCCTGCTCACCGGCGATGCGCAGGTGGATCCGGAGCTGGCGGGCGCTTTCGCCGGCAGCGAGGTCCGGGTGAACTGCTCGCCAGCCGACAAAGCGGAGGCGGTGCGCATGCAGCAAGCCCACAGCCGCCGCGTGCTCATGGTCGGCGACGGGCTCAACGATGCCGGCGCGCTCGCGCAGAGCGATGTGGGCATCACGGTGACGGAGACCAGCGCCGCCCTCACCCCTGCCAGCGACGCCATCATGGATGCGAACTCGGTCGCGCAGCTGCCCCACTTCCTGAGCATGGCCCGCCGTGCGCGTCGCATCGTGATCGGCAGCCTGGCCATATCGCTCTGCTACAACGTGGTGGGCGTGTCGTTCGCGGTGAGCGGCCATCTGACACCGCTGATCGCCGCCATCCTCATGCCTTTGAGCAGCGTCAGCGTGGTGGGCTTCGTGACATTGGCGACAGCCCTGGCCGCCCGGAGCGGTGAATGAGCCATGCGCGCATGGCTGCACGTCCTGCTGCTCTTGCTGGGTATTCCAGCATTGATCAGCGGCTCGCTTTTCGTCATGCGCCCGGATGGCTCGCTGATCGAAGCCCCGCTATCGCTCTTGGAGCGCACGCCCTTCGCTGATTTCCTATGGCCCGGGATCATTCTGGGCGGGATGTTCGGCTTGGGCAGCCTGCTCGCCGGTTTGACGATCAAGCGGGAATGGAGGCATGGATTCCGGTTCGCGCAGGTGATCGGAGCCGGGCATGTCGTCTGGATCCTGTTCCAACTGCACTGGTTCGATGAGCGGAGCTTCCTGCAACCGGC
>JAEUSX010000240.1 GCA_016788405.1 Flavobacteriales bacterium | reverse complement strand
GGGTGCTATGTTCACGCCCTCAGCCCCGAACACCATGAAGCACTTCGCCGCCGCGCTTGTCCTATCCCTCACGGCTACTTCGGTCGTTGCACAGCCCCAGCCGCTCAACAGCAGTTTCGAGACCTGGCAGAACCTCGGGGCTGGAACAGAAGAGCCGGAGGAGTGGAGCTCCATCAAGACCAGCGATGGGGGAAGCTTCGTGAACAACTTCGCTCCGCAGGTGTGCTGGCGCAGTGACGATGCGCACACCGGATCCTATTCGGTGAATGTGCGAACGGTCACATCGCCGATCGGCGCTGCGAACGGCATCGTGACCTGCGGCCGTGTGCACGCCGAGCTCGACCCGGCGAACGGTCGCGTTTTCACCGAGGCCAGCGACCCGCAGTGGCACCAGGCCCTCACGAGCCGTCCCGATAGCGTGGTGGGGTGGTACAAGACCACGGTGCAAACGGGCGACTTCCCCACCATCGACGCCATCGTGCACACCGGGGCTGCGAGCATCCCGGAGAATGGCACGATCGGGAACTGGGTGGCCACCGCGAATTGGGATGGCGCCAGCGCCACCGTGGGCGAATGGACGCGCTTCTCCGCTCCTTTCAATTATTTCTCCGTGAGCGCACCGGCCTATTTCCTCATGGTGCTCACCAGTGGCGACAGCCTAGTGAGCCAGATCGGCACGCAGAGCTGGTACGACGACATCGCGCTCATCTACAATGTGGCCTGCACGCCCTCGTTGAGCACGGTGATCGTCACGGAAGGCAGCAGCGGGGCGATCGACGTCGGATACAGCACGGGAGGCATTCCCACGGGCCCCACCACGTTCACCGTGGAGCTCTCCGATGCGAGCGGGGATTTCAGCGCGGCGACCGTGATCGGTTCAATCGTGAGCAGCACGGCCAGCGGCAGCATCTCATGCAGCGTGCCTGCGGGAACGCCAGCTGGAACAGGCTATGCCATCCGCGTGGTCACCGATTCGCCATTCTATGCGCCCGTGGGCTGCGGCGTGCAGGTGGAATTGCAGACCGGAGTCGTTGAGCGCGTCCAGCCCCGTTTGATCCAAGGCGGCATCGGGCAGGTCACGATCGATGGACAGTTGGTTGGTGGAGCCTATTCGATGCACGATGCGCAGGGCCGTCTCTTGCGCGAGGGCCGATTGACAGCCGGACGCAACACCATCGTGATGGACCATGCCGGCCTGATCACCGTGACGGCTCGTCTCGGCGCGGAGCGGTTCGTTGAGCGGATCCTGATGATGCGCTAGCTGCACGGGCAGCGGCTTCTCTTCCGTTCATCCGGCTCTCGAGGAACCACCACTTCGGGGTGTCCTTGCGCTTGCGGGCCTCCTGCCACATCGCGACCAATCGGTCCTGCAGCAGGGTGGTGGCTTCTTCGACGCTATCGGCGACGAACAGGAATTCCAGTTCCTTCCGGCCGAGGGTTCCTTCTGCCACCATGCGCTCGATCTGGTGCAGCATGGGCGCCCAGTAATCCTTGCCGTAGAGCAGGATGGGGAAGTCCTTCACCTTGCCGGTCTGGATCAGGGTGATCGTCTCGAAGAGCTCATCCACGGTGCCTGCGCCGCCCGGCATCACCACGAAGCAGATGCTGTACTTCACCAGCAGCACCTTGCGCACGAAGAAGCGATTGAACGTCAGGTTCACGTCGAGGTAGTCGTTCGGCTTCTGCTCATGTGGCAGCACGATGTTGCAGCCGATGCTGCGCGCGCCCACCTCGCGGGCGCCGCGATTCGCAGCTTCCATCAGCCCGGGCCCGCCGCCGGTCATGATCGAGAAGCCCACCCGCCCCACGCGCCGCGCCAGGTCGCGCGTGGCCTCGTAGTAAGGGTGGTCCTCCTTGAAGCGCGCGCTGCCGAAGAAGGTGACGCATGGTCCGGCGAAGTGCAGCTTGCGGAAGCCGCGGACGAATTCGCGCACGATGCTCATCACGCTCCGGAACTCGGCCCATCGCGAACGCGGTCCTGAAAGGAATCGGAGGTCGATATGCTGGTCCTTGCCGACGGAGGCCATTGCGGCGAATCTAGGCGGGAACAAAGTGGCGGGCCTGGTTGTTCCTCAGTTCCCATGAAGCGCAACGCGATCCTCGTCATTCTGGTCATTTCGGCCCCGCTCATCCTTGATGCGCAGCCCCAGCTCGACAATCCCTCATTCGAGTCCTGGGACAATGCGGGCCAGGCCACCCAGGAGCCTCAGCAGTGGAGCTCGTTGAAGACCAGCGATGGCGGTGCCATCCTCAATGGCCTCGTGCCGCAGCTCTGCTGGCGGAGCGATGACGCGCGGACCGGGCAGTACAGCGTGAACCTGCGCACGGTGAGCTCGGTGATCGGCGCGGCGAACGGGCTGCTCACCAACGGCAGGGTGCATGCCGAGCTCGATGTCGCCAACAGCTACATGTACACCATTCAGGACAACGAGCAGTGGCGCACGGCGATGACGAGCAGGCCGGACAGCATCGTGGGCTGGTTCAAGGCCGCTCCGCAGACCGGCGACCGCGCCAATGTGGGCGCATTGCTTCATGTGGATGACGGGCGATTACCGGCCTTCGGCACCGAGGGTAACTACGTGGCCGGTGCTTCCTGGAAAGCACCCTTGGGCAACGTGGGGGAGTGGACGCGGTTCAGCGCGCCCTTCCAGTACCTCAACGACTGGCAGCCGGAGTGGATCCTGCTCATCCTCACCGCCGGTGATAGCGCGGGCAGCGCAGTGGGCACCCAGGTGTGGTATGACGATCTCGCGCTGATCTACAACGTGGCTTGCACGCCTTCAACCGGTGTGGTGGTCGTCAGCGAGTTTGTTGCCGGCGACTTCGATGTGACGTACAGCACTGGCGGCATTCCTGAGGGGCCCACGACATTCACCGTGGAGCTTTCCGATGCGAGCGGGGACTTCTCATCGCCCGTCACCATCGGCTCGGTCGTGAGTGCCTTGGCAACAGGAGTCATCCCGTGCAGCATCCCGGCAGGAACGCTGGCCGGTGCGGGTTACGCCATTCGCATCGTTACCGATTCACCGTTCTATGCTCCGGTGGGTTGCGCGGTCCAAGTTGAACTCGAGACCGGTATCTCAGCCGGGTCGCGGCCCGCGCCGTCGATTCGGTGTACGGCGAATGGCTTGCTGATCGACTCGAAGGACGCCGGCCGATACGAATGCTTCGATGCTCAGGGCCGCGCTGTTGCCATTGGATCACTGCTGCAAGGCGTGAATACCGTCGCGCTCGACACGCGAGGAATGATCCTCGTGCGGGTCATGAGCGGTGCAGGCTCATGGATGGAGCGCATGATCGTGCATTAGGGAGCTTGTGTCCTCATCGCATATCGCGAACAGGCATCGCGATGCCCGTATGGGAGGCCACGCGCATCTTTACCGCATGACGCGCTTCTGCTTCTTCCTCCTCTTCATCCTTTCTGGGGCGGCTTTCCGGGCGAACGCGCAGCAGTATGAGTATAGGGTCCAGTACGACTCCCTCGATACGCGCCACGACCTATCTCGGCCGCTGATCGAGCGCTACTTCATCACCTACGCGCATGGCGCCGCGTGCTTCAACCGTGGGCTGAAGGATGAGATCAGGAAGAACGCCAAGGAGGAATTCGCGCTGGCCGAGCAGCTGGGGGTCGATACGCTGCTCGCGACCTCCTCCCAGCACTTGGGTGATGCGCTCAACGGCTCGGCGGATGCCGCTTTGCAATTGAAGTACTTCTA
>JAEUSX010000233.1 GCA_016788405.1 Flavobacteriales bacterium | reverse complement strand
GAATGGTCCGATGCCGGGCGATTGCTGCTGTGCGCGGTGTTCGGCGTGGCGCTCAACCAGCTCATGTTCTTCCACGGCCTCATGCGCACGGCGCCCATCAATGCCAGCATCATCATGGTGGCCACGCCGATCCTCGTGCTGCTGCTCTCAGCGTGGCTCATCGGCGAGCGGGTGACCTGGCTGAAGATCCTCGGCGTGGGGCTCGGCGGCGCGGGGGCGCTCATCCTCATCTTCCTCAAGCCCTCCAGCGCGAGCGGTGGCGCCACGGTGATGGGCGATGCCTTCATCCTCATCAACGCCATCAGCTACGGCCTCTACCTCGTGCTGGTGAAGCCGCTCATGCGCAAGTACACGGCCGTGACGGTGATGTCGTGGTGCTTCCTGATCGGGCTGGTGATCATCCTTCCCTTCGGCTCGAGCGAATTCGCGGATGTGGCCTGGTCATCGCTCAGCGCCCCTGTGATCCTGGCCATGTCCTTCGTGGTGGTCATGGTCACCTTCGTGGCCTACCTGCTGAACACATGGGCGCTGGGCGTGGTGAGCCCCACCTTGGTGGGCACCTATGTGTACTTGCAACCGGTGCTTGCGGTGGTGATCACCTGGCTCTTCATGCGGATCGGTCCGGAACGCCTTGGTCTTCCGGGCATGTACGAAACAGCCATCGGCTGGCATCAGGCGCTTTGCGCGGCCATGATCTTCCTTGGCGTGCACCTTGTGAACCGATCTGACCGTGAGCGCTGACCCCGGATACCTTTGGCGCGATGACGAACATGCGTTCCATGACCGGCTTCGGCCGC
Organism: Flavobacteriales bacterium; assembly: GCA_016788405.1. Taxonomy (GTDB): domain Bacteria; phylum Bacteroidota; class Bacteroidia; order Flavobacteriales_F; family PHOS-HE28; genus PHOS-HE28. Next base: position 6,757 of record JAEUSX010000233.1, on the reverse strand, counting down.
GCCGAAGGCATTGTGAAGGACCGCAAGGTCACCGTCGAGATCCGATCGCTGAACAGCAAGCAGCTTGATCTGCTGCTGAAGCTGCCGGGGGTCTTCAAGGAGCGTGAGCAGGACCTCCGGCAGCTCATTTCCGAGCGCGCGGTACGCGGCAAAGTGGAGGTCTTCATCGGCGCTGACGCGATACATGCCGCCAAGCGCACCGCTTTCGATGCGGGGCTGATCAAAGCTTATTACGACGAGCTGAAGGCCATCCGCGATCGGGTGGCTCCCGACGCGCAGACCGACCTCCTCGCTCATGTGCTGCGCCTGCCTGATGTGGCGACCACGAGCAGTGAGCGCATCGATGAGGAGGAATGGATCGGATTGCTCGCGCTGGTGAAGACGGCGCTCATCGGATTCGACCGGTTCCGGAAGGAGGAAGGCGCCCGGCTTGCCACGGAGCTCGGTTCTAGGGTGGCTTCCATCGAGCGGCAGCTGACCGAGGTGGAGGCGCTCGATTCCGAGCGCATGGGCCGTACGCGTGAACGACTGCTGGCCAAGCTCGAGGACCTGCGCATGGAGATCGACCGCGATCGCTTCGAGCAGGAGCTCGTGTACTACCTGGAGAAGCTTGACATCACCGAGGAGAAGGTGCGACTCAGCGGGCACTGCGGCTATTTCACCGAGACCTTGCGTGCCGATGACCCGCAAGGCCGCAAGCTGGGCTTCATCGCCCAGGAGATGGGGCGCGAGATCAACACCCTTGGATCGAAGGCGAATGATGCCGCCATGCAGCGCAAGGTGGTGGGGATGAAGGACGAACTCGAGAAGATCAAGGAACAGGTGCTGAATGTGCTGTGATGAAGGGCAAGGCCATCATCGTTTCAGCCCCTTCGGGCGCAGGCAAGACCACCATCGTGCGGCATCTGATGGAACGCGGGCTGGGACTGGCTTTCAGCGTGAGCGCCACCACCAGGCCCATGCGGGCCAGCGAGCGTGACGGGCACGATTATCATTTCCTCGCCATCGAGGAGTTCAAGCGCCGCATCGCTGCGGGTGAATTCGTGGAGTGGGAGGAAGTGTACCCCGGGCGTTTCTATGGCACCTTGCGCGATGAAGTGAAGCGCATCGAAACGGAAGGGCTTCACCCGGTCTTCGATGTGGATGTGGAAGGAGGGCTGCGGCTCAAGTCGTTCTTCGGCACGAACGGGCTCGCGCTGTTCATCGCGCCGCCCCATCCACAGGCCCTGGTGGATCGCCTGACGAAACGCGGAACCGAGACCGCCCAATCGTTGCAGATGCGGGTGGATAAGGCATTGCACGAGCTGACCTATGCACCCCGGTTCGATCGGACCGTGGTCAATGACGACCTCATCGGCGCCTGTGCGGAAGCCGAGGCGCTGGTGCGCGGATTCCTTGGATCATGAAGATCGGCCTGCTCTTCGGCACCTTCGACCCGCCGCACGCCGCGCATGTGGCCATCGCCGAGCACATGCGGCGAACGCAAGGCCTCGATCAAGTCTGGCTCGTGGTCACACCGCTGAACCCGTTCAAGCAGGACCGGCATATCAGCACGGAGCAGCATCGACTGGCCATGACGAGCCTGGCCGTTCATGACCATCCCGGAGTGGAATCCTGTGGCTTCGAGCTTGATCTGCCCAAGCCCAATTACACGGTGGATACGCTGCGCTTCATGCGCCAGCGATGGCCCGAGCACCGGTTCGCGCTGATCATGGGGAGCGACAACCTGGAGGGATTTCAGCGTTGGAAGGACCCCGAAGAGATCCTGGATCACCACGACGTGCTGGTGTATCCGCGCCCCGGGGCGGAGATGCATGTTGCCGTGAGCGCGTTCAAGGACCACCCGCGCGTGCATCTGGTGACTGATGCGCCGATCATGGAGTTGTCATCAACGAGGGTGAGGGAGGAATTCGCCTCGGGGCGCTACCCGGTGGGCGCCGTGGCCCCCGAGGTGATCCAGTACATCCGTGAGCAAGCGCTTTATCGGGACTAAGGCGCCATCGCCGGCCTTCACGATGCACTGAGTAGATGATCGCGCAGCACGCGCACGGCACGCTGGAAGCCGATCTCGTTCACCACATGCAGGTCGCATAAGTGCCGGTAGGGCAACAGGAATTGACGGTACGCGGGGAGCACATGATGCTCCCACTGGTAACGGACGTCATCCTCCCCATAGCCGCGCTCCACGGCATCGCGCTTCAGGCGGCGCTCCAACTGGCTGTCCTCGCTGGCATCGATGTAGACCCGCAGGTCGAACAAGTCGCGCACCGGCTGATGGTGAAGCACGAATAGCCCTTCGACCAGGATCACAGGCGCCGGTTGCATCTCGATCAATCGCGCCGCCTTCCCTTCCTGGTTGAACGTGTATTCCTCGCGTATGATGGGCTTTCCGTCCAAGAGCCGCCGCAGGTCGCGCTCCAGAGCAATCAGGTCGATGGCCGTGGGCAGGTCGAAGTTGACCTTGCCGTTCGAATCCACGGACTGCTGTTCCTTCGGGTGGTAGTAATCGTCCTGCGAAACGATGCAGGCCATCCCCGCCGGGAGAGCCTGCTGCAGGGCGCGCACCAAGCTGGTCTTGCCAGAGCCGCTTCCGCCCGCCACGCCCACGAGATAGCCCCCCCGTTCCATCGCGGCGAAAGTACCCGCGAGACCCGGTCAGGGCGGTGCTTTCAACCAGCGCGGCACACTTTGGCACACGGGTTGGCAGTTATAGAGCAAGAACCTCAAGCACCACCAGCCATGAAACCCTCCGTGAATCGCTACGAGAAGATCAAGAGCGCCGCCCGCAACCTGATGCTCGCCGGCAACGTGGACCGCTATATGCAGGCCCTCCGCCTCATGAATGGCCTGCGCGCCCAACGGACATCCGGCCTCGCCTAGAGATCAAATCGCGCTTGGGGCCCGCGCTGCCTTGGCCCCCGGTTTTGGTGAAGGAGCGGCGGCATCCGGGAGGGTGCCGCCGCCTCCGTTCAGCCCGTGCGATCCTTTTCCTGGAATCACCGTAGAAGGCCCCATGACGAAGAAGGACAAGATCGCCTTCATCAAGAGCAGCAAGCGGAAAACGCACGTGTACAATGACCTGAACCGCTACTCGGACCAACAGCTCGACGACGTCATCCGGGAGATCGTGCAGGGCCTGATCCGCGAGAGCGAGATCATCGCCAACGCATACATCAACGGGTACCGTTAGCGAGCAGCGTCCAACGCCTGCTGCTGAAGGCGGAACGCCTTAGGCTACGGGGCCCCACCGCGAAAGCGGCTGGGGCCTCGCAGCTTTCCAGGGGGCGCCTATCTTCGGCACATGCACGCACCCATCGTCAAGCGCTGGCGCCTGAAGCCGGCCCCGGACCCCGGGATTGTGCATGAACTCACCTACGAGCGCTGCCCGACAAGCGCTGCCACCATCCTGGCGCAGCGCGGGATCACGGACAAGCGCGGGGCGGCCCATTTCTTCCGCCCTTCGCTGGCGGACTTGCACGACCCCTTCCTCATAGCCGGCATGCAGCAGGCCGTGGAGCGCATAGAGCGCGCGCTGGGCGACAACGAGCGCATCATGGTCTTCGGTGATTATGATGTGGATGGCACAACAGCCGTGGCGCTCGTCTACGGATTCCTCGCGCGCTTCACGGGCAACCTCACCTTCTATATCCCTGACCGATACGCCGAGGGCTACGGCATCTCAACCCAAGGCATCGACAAGGCCAAGGAGGAGGGCGTGGGCTTGATCATCGCGCTCGATTGCGGGATCAAATCCGTGGAGAAGGTGGCCTATGCCCGGGAGCGCGGCATCGATTTCATCATCTGCGACCACCACCTGCCGGGCGATCAGCTGCCCGAAGCGGTGGCCGTGCTCGACCCCAAGCGCCCCGACTGCCCGTACCCGTTCAAGGAGTTGAGCGGCTGCGGAATCGGCTTCAAGCTCATGCAGGGCTTCGCGCAACGCAACGGCATCGAATTCGAGGAGCTTGAATCGCTGCTGGACCTTGTGGCCATCAGCACGGCTTGCGACATCGTGCCTGTAGGCGGCGAGAATCGCATCCTGTGCCATTTCGGTCTTCAGCGCATCAACGACAAACCGAGGCCTGGTGTGCGCGCCATACTGGGCATGGCCAATGTGAAGAAGCGCCTCGGCGTGGGTGATCTGGTCTTCTCCATCGGTCCGCGCATCAATGCCGCAGGGCGCATCGAGCATGGCCGCAAAGCCGTGGAGCTGCTCCTGGCGCATGAAGAGCAGCAAGCCGTTGCCATCGCCACATTGATCGATGGGAACAACAGCCATCGGCAGGAGCTGGACCGGAACATGACCGAGGAAGCGCTGGCGCACATCGCCGAAGATGAATGGCAGCAAAGCGCTTGGAGCACCGTGGTCTTCAATCCGGACTGGCACAAGGGCGTGGTCGGCATCGTGGCCTCTCGGCTGACCGAGCGTCACTACAAGCCAACCGTGGTGCTCACGGCCAGCAACGGGAAAGCCGTGGGCAGCGCCCGCAGCGTGAAAGGGTTCGACGTCTACGAAGCCATCAGCGCGTGCAGCGACCTGCTGGAGCAATTCGGCGGGCACATGTATGCCGCAGGCCTCACCATGCCGCTGGAGAATGTGGAGGCTTTCCGTGCCCGCTTCGATGAAGCGGTGCGCGCCATGATCCTTCCGGAGCAGCGCATCCCCGAGGAGGACGTTGACCTGGAGCTGCGGCTCGATGCGGTGGATGACGGCCTGTTGCGCGTCATCCGTCATATGGCGCCCTATGGGCCAGGCAACATGAGGCCCGTCTTCCTTGCGCGCGGCGTGGTGGATTCGGGTAGCGCGCGCCTGGTGGGCGAGCACCATCTGAAGATGAGGCTCCTTCACCCCGATGCCCCTCGGCGCAGCTTCGATGCCATTGCCTTCAAGCAGGCGAACTGGCTGGAACTGGTGAGGTCAGGCAAGCCATTCAGCGTGCTGTACACGTTAGAGGACCATGAATGGCAAGGCCGCGTGAGCACCCAGCTCAACATCAAGGACATCAAGCCCGGAGTGGAGGGCGTGCTGTTGGGTGAGGAGTCCCTGTCGGAATTGAACCCTCGATCACCACGCGCATCCCAACACGCATGAAGAAACTCGTCACTGCCGCTCTGCTGGCCATCACCATTCAAGCGGACGCCCAGACTCCGACCTGGAGCGATGATGTGGCTTGCATCGTTTTCTCGCATTGCGCCACCTGCCACCACGATGGCGGTCCCGGGCACTTCAACCTGATGAGCTATGCTGATGCGTATTGGTGGCGGAACGAGATGCGCGATGCCACGCAAGCGCGTTTCATGCCGCCTTGGCCCCCGGACCCGGGTTACCGCAGCATGGCCCATGAACGGGTGCTCACCCAGGACGAGATCGACATCATCGCTGCTTGGGTGGATGGTGGAGCGCCGGAAGGGAACTCGTCCAACGCCCCTGCGCCACCGGTGTTCGAGACTGAATGGGAAATCCCCGCGCCTGACGTCAGCGCGATCATGCCGGATTACGTGATCCCGTCGTCCACGGCTGACAACTACCGATGCTTCGTGCTGCCCATCAACAACCCCTCTGATCGGTACATCACCGGTTTGGAGGTGGTGCCGGGGAACACGGAAATGGTTCACCATGTGCTCGTGTTCCAGGACGCGACCGGGGGCGCGGCCGCGCTCGATGCCCAGGACATCGAGCCGGGCTACGAGAGCTTTGGTGGTATCGGCGTGGATGATGCGAAGCTCATCGGGGTCTGGGCGCCAGGAGCCAGCGCCTACTTCACTCCGCCCGGCATGGGCATCAAGTTGCTGGCGAATGCCGACATCGTGATCCAGGTGCATTACCCGGCATCAAGCACATCGGAACTCGATAGCACGCGCATCAATCTTCGGCTCGCGCCTCCTGGCTTCCAGCGGGAACTCGCGCTTGACCCCATACTGGATCACGTGGTGAACATCACGGACGGGCCCCTCATCATTGCGCCCAATGTGGTGGACACCTTCCACGCGGAGTACACCACACCGATTCCGGCCACCATCACTGCCGTGGCGCCGCACAGCCATTTGCTCGGAAAGCGCATGCGCGCCTGGGCGGTGAAGCCAGGCGGAGAAGTGGTTCCCATCGTCGACATCCTGCGGTGGGACTTCCGCTGGCAGGGGCTCTATTCATTCCGGCATCCTATTTTCCTGCCTCAGGGAACAACGCTGTACTGCGAGACCATCTACGACAACACGGAGGACAATCCATTCAATCCGAACAGCCCGCCGGAATACGTATGGCTCGGCGAGGCGACCACGAATGAGATGATGCTCTACTACTTCATGTGGACCTATGGGCTTCAAGGCGACGAGGAAATCGTAGTGGATGATAGCCCGCACATGGCGCATCACCTGGATTGCGAGGTCGACTTCACCATCGGGGTCGATGAGGGCACCGTGGCTCCTCGAATGAGTGTTGCGCCGAATCCGGCCAGGGACCGGTTCCTGGTCACGCTTTCCGGTGAACGAGCGTGGTTGCGGCTGATCGATGCGCAGGGACGGGCCACCATGGTCAGGTACACGGCCGGAACACGAATCGATCTGGATGCTTCCTCGCTCGCACGTGGCGTGTACACCCTTGAAGCGCTCTACCCGGGTGGCGCGCTGGAGCGGGCGCGTATCGTTCTTGAATAATGACCGACCCGCTGGACGAGCAGCTGATGCGGCAGGCGCTGCGCGAAGCGGAGCAGGCCTTCAAGCAGGATGAGGTGCCGATCGGGGCGGTCGTCGCATGGAA
>JAEUSX010000221.1 GCA_016788405.1 Flavobacteriales bacterium | reverse complement strand
CAACAGTTTGTGCATCGAGATGGACGAGCGCTACGAGCTGCTCAAGGATGCGCAGGTGCGCAACATCAAGGAGTACAACGCCAAGTTCATCAGCCGCCGCCTCAACCCGGAGAACGGCCACCGCTACCTCCCCTACATCGTGCTGGTGGTCGATGAGTTCGCGGACCTCATCATGACCGCGGGCCGCGAGGTGGAGACGCCCATTGCGCGTCTTGCGCAGCTCGCCCGCGCCATCGGCATCCACCTCATCATCGCCACGCAGCGCCCGAGCGTCAACATCATCACCGGCACCATCAAGGCCAACTTCCCGGCGCGCATCGCCTTCCGCGTCACCAGCAAGATCGACAGCCGCACCATCCTCGATGCCGGCGGCGCCGACCAGCTCATCGGCCGCGGCGACATGCTGCTCAGCACCGGCAACGACCTCATCCGCATCCAGTGCGCCTTCGTGGACACCCCCGAGGTGGACGAGATCACCGCCTTCATCGGCAACCAGCGCGGCTATCCCGATGCCCTGCTCCTGCCCGAGCCGCCCATGGAGGAAGGCGAAGGCGGCGGCGACCTCGACGATGGCGAGCGCGACCCCATGTTCGAAGAGGCCGCGCGCCTGGTGGTGCAAACGCAGCAAGGCAGCACCTCGCTCATCCAGCGCAAATTGAAGCTCGGTTACAACCGCGCGGGCCGCATCGTGGACCAACTGGAAGCCGCCGGCATCCTCGGCGGCTTCGAGGGCAGCAAGGCGCGCCGCGTGCTCATCAACAACGAAGCAGCGCTGGCCGCGCACTTGAACAATGGCGTGGCGGCCGGGCCGGGCGTGGGGGGATTCTGAACTCTCCTGCGACATGGGCAGAAGCGTTCCACTTTCTCAGGGTGAGTTCGAGAAATGGATCGGAGAGGTTCAGTACATCATCTTTGACTGTCACATAAGCAGTCGAAACCTATTGAAGTTGGTGAGTCGACCGCCTGATGGGCTAGAATGGAGGGAGATTTCTGGGTTCTTGGACCATCTCCGCACACAGTATTACTTCACCTTGACAACCCAGCTCGCTAAGTTGTTCTGCGATGGAAGGCAGGATTACAGACTTCAACGGCTTGTAGCTCGAATGAGGGCCTCCTTCACCTCTCCTTTCATAAGAAAGCGCCTCGAAGCCAATGCCCTTGATGAACGCAAAAGCATTCTGCCATATTGCTGGAATGACAAGGCAGCGATGGCAAGTGGACTAGATCATCTGGAGGATATCATTGCCCAGCACGACGACCTGATTCAGTTCCTCAAGCGAACACGCGATAATCACATAGCCCACACTTCAGCATCAAGTAGCCCAAGCGAGATCGCTCCAAGCCCACAGCAACTCACTCAGCTAGTGGCCCTTGCCAACCAGGTCTATACGGACCTGCGCTCAGGCTTAGGGATGGCGCATGTAAGTTTTGACACAGATCACTCCTGGAACATTGACCCGGTTTTCGCAGGTTGGAAGAAGCTCGTTGAGCTGCACTCTCTCAAGAGAGACCTGTTCAGAATCCACAGGGGTGGTAAGGGTCCCGTTTTCATGGAGTGCTCTAATGAAACAGGGCGCATTCAGATTCGCGCGATGGAGGCCTAGTTCCAGTCAGGTTTCCCCGACCCCGGCAGCCGTCTCGCACAGCGCACTAAGCCCCTGCAGGGTGTCCGCTAGCGCGGCCCCTTGAGATCACCTCCGCAAGGGTCTCGCCGCGCGTGACTAATGCGCTGCGAGGCGGACCCTGCGGCCTCGAAAGGCTGCACGCGCCATTCTCCGTTGAGTGCCTGCCAGGAATACGGATTCCTGAGCGGCAATGGAGCGCCGTGGTAATCCCTGCATTTGAAGAGAACGGTACCGCACGGTCCGCCTTGCCCGCTCACGTGCCACGCTCGGCGAGACCGCCGCGGAGGCAAGGAGATGATTACTTTCGGCGGAGACCCTGGTGGGATGAAAGTGGAGGAAGCACTGTGATTACTTTCGGCGAAGACCCTGAAGAGATCATGATGAGGGCCTTCCGAGGGATGGGCTTGGCGTTCGCAGCCCTTGTTTTAATGGGCTCTTGCGAGACGCGGACCTATGAGGATCTGGGCAACGGGTACTATTTCTATTACGATGGCCGCGGCAGTGACATCTTGCACTCAGAGACAACCCCTGTCCATGGCGAGGGCTTGTCGATTGTTCCGCCTACTGTATCGGATTATTGGTACAACGACACCACGATCCTCGCGCGCAGGATGAGTCATCGTGCAGGCGGGGTAGTCGATTACTGGATTGTTCTCAAATCCCGCCCGATTACCTGGTACCCGGAAGATGCAACAGGTATTAAGCGCCCCGCCAATGTTGTAGGCCCCATCGACTCACTGTCGTTCTATCGCGAGTTGAATCGCCTAGGTCTTCAGCCGCGTTGGACCACTGGGTACCATGAGTCCCATTAGCTGCCGCCAGTCCCGGATCCCTAAGCCCCTGCAGGGTGTCCGCTAGCGCGGCCTCTTGTGATCACCTCCGCAAGGGTCTCGCCGCGCGTGGCTAATGCGCTGCGAGGCGGACCCGGCGGCCTCGAAAGGCTGCACTCGCCATTCGCTGTTGAGTGCCTGCCAGGAACACGGATTCCTGGGCGGCAATGGAGCGCCATGCCCTGCATTTGAAGAGAACGGTGCCGCACGGTCCGCCTTGCGCGCTCACGTGCCACGCGCGGCGAGACCGCTGCGGAGGCAAGGAGATGATTACTTTCGGCGGAGACCCTGCAATGATGAAAGGCCCGTACAACGAAGCGGCGAACCACGACAATGAGTGCACGCCTCATCAACGGCCGAGACACTCCGGCGAGGAATTCATCAGGCATAACTTTGGGGCAAAGCATCCACGAATGCTCATACACGACTCAGTCTCGTTCTTCGTTGTATCCATCAGCATTTCTGCGCAAGCGCAATGCTTAGACAATCTCTTCATGAACGGCGACATGAACGGTACGGAGGGGCCCTTTTCCGTAGCTGATGATTGGCAAATTGGCTTGGGTTCACCGGACTTGAACGATGAATTCGGCCCACTCCTTACGACATGCTCTTGTAATTGGCTCGAGGACCCAACGCCTTCGCCGAATGGAGGAATGTGGCAGAACCTGTATGCTGGTGAGAGCATTTCGCAGGTCATTCCCACAGAGCCCGGGACCTCCTACTCGATCTGCTTTTACTATGCCCAGCAACCATTCTCACAAGACAGCAAAGACTACACCGGTGCGTTCAGTGTGCGCGTGTATGCCGATGGTGAACTCTACCACACGAGTGCCATCACGACGAACGCCTACGCCTGGCAGTACGAGTGTTCCATATTGATGGTCACATCTACCTCATGCACATTAACGTTCGAAGGCATGGGCACGGGCTGGACCTACGGCGCCATCGATGGCCTGTGCATGCAAGTTGATCACACGAGCGGTGCGCAGGAGGCTTTGCGCGATGCGGCGCTCTTCGCCCCTAACCCGGCTGTAGACCATGTGCAGGTGTTGGACACGCGAGCTGTGGCGCGGGCAACGCTCACGAACGCCGCCGGGCAGAGCATGCCAGCAGAGTTGAATGGGAACCGCATCAGCCTTTCGGGAGTGGAGCCGGGCATCTACACGGTGCAATGCTGGTTCGCGTATGGCGGTGCGCCGCATACGCAGCGCGTGGTGGTGGTGAGGGAGCAGTGAGAGGGGTGTTAAAGCCCATTCAGTGGCTTGGGTCTTGGAACCCACCTGAGCGCAACACTGAGCAGATTCCCGCGGATCTTGCTGAAACGGAGCATCGCCTATCTTGGTCATCCAACCACGGTCATGCTTCACCACCGCACATCCACGCTTGCGCTGCTGCTCACCTGCGCTGCCACATCGCTCCTGGCCCAGGAGCCCGGCGACCTTGATACGGGCTTCGGGACGAATGGAACGGTGATCACGGGTTTCATTCCGGAGTCGATTGACGAAGCGACCGGCATCGCTGTTCAGGCTGACGGTCGTATTATCCTAAGAGGTTCCTCACTTAGCAACCAAGGCGGGGCAGCCATGGTGCGCTACTTGCCATCCGGTGCTCTCGATCCCAGTTTCGGCACAGGCGGGCGCGTGGTCATCAATGTCGAGGATTCGCTGTTCGTATCCGGGGACCGTAGTGTGGGCATCGCGTTGCAGTCGGATGGTAAGATCCTGACGACCGAGACCGCTTATGTCAACGGGCAATTCCGAGGCGTTGTACTGCGCTTCCTCGCGAATGGCGCCTTGGATGCGAGCTTCGGCGGTGATGGCATCGTCATGGACGCATCAGAATCGATTTTCAACACCGTACACGTTCAAGCGGACGGCCGCATCCTGGTTGCCGGGCTCCGTGTCTTTCCAGGCACCGGGTCCGGCTTGGCTGCGCGCTTCATGCCAGACGGGAGCCCGGATGCGACTTATGGCACCAATGGCCATGCGCTGCTGTCGATGCCTGGCATGAGCGTGGAGAACATCCGGGGCGCGGCGCTGCAGCCTGATGGTCGCTTGCTGGTTGCCGGCCGGGTATCATCTGGTCCTTTCATGGACCACCTGCTGGTGCGTTTCACCGACGCTGGCCAGTTGGATGCGAGCTTCGGGACAGGCGGGCGCGTGATCTCGAGCTTCAGCCCAATGCCTGAATGGGCCGGCGGGGTCGACCTTCAGCCCGACGGTCGGATCCTCGCGGGTGTCACCCTGCAAGACCCGATCCTGTTCAATTCCATCGGCGTGGCACGTTTCCTTCCCAATGGAAACCTGGATGCGAGCTTCGGCACCGGCGGATTCGCAACGGTGTCCACGGCCTTCGATGCCTGGTGCTGGCAACCGGTGGTGATGGCTGATGGGCGCATTGCGGTGGGCCTCCAGGCGGGCGGACAATTGGCGGTGGCCATGCTCCAGGATAACGGCGCGCTGGATGTCGGCTTCTCCGGCGATGGCATCGCCACCACGACGGCGGGCCTTTACCAGCGCAATGGGGCCATTGCCGCACAAAGTGATGGCAAGCTGCTGCTGGCCGGTGCGGTGGCATCGACCGGCCCGCCGGATGAGGTGGACATGGTGCTGCACCGCATGCACACGCGGCTTTCCCTCGTGGGCATTGAAGAGCGTTCGGTGGGGCTCACCGGTTACCATGTGGTGCCCAATCCGTTCCGTGAAACGCCATTGCTGGAGTTCATCCTCGATTCGCCGCAGCAGCTCACCTTGCGCTTGGTTGATGCCACTGGCCGCGAAGTGATGGAGCTTCGGCAGCGCGGTTTGTTCGCCGCGGGTAGGCACCGCATCCCGCTGCACGGCACGGAAACGCTGCCGGCCGGACAGTACCACATAATTGCAGATGGCGCTTCGGGTACGGCGAGCTTCACGGTGACGAAGGAGTAGGGTATTCCTTCCGTTTCCAAGCTCCTGCCTTTTACGATCGG
>JAEUSX010000185.1 GCA_016788405.1 Flavobacteriales bacterium | reverse complement strand
CGCCACCGCGGAAATGGAGAGGACTTGGAGCTTCGACATGAGGGAGCGGATGTTCATGGGGCGAAAGTAGGAGGGTTGCAAGGCGCGCCGCACAGCCAAGATCGTGCCGGGAGGGGAAGGCAATGCGCATGTGGCCATGTGCTCATGTGAACATGAATTGCCAATGGCGCTGACTTGGAATCGAGGTGAAAGGGAACTCGCCTGGCCATGTCCACATGGTCAAATGCCCACATGGGCACATGCTGAGCTACACCACCTCGATCCTTGCCCCGATCGCGTTCAGTCTGCCTTCGATGTCCTGGTAGCCTCGGCGGATCTGCTCGATGTTGTCGATGGTGCTGGTGCCCTCGGCGCTGAGCGCGGCGATGAGCAGCGAGACGCCCGCGCGGATGTCGGGGCTGGTCATGCGGATGGCGCGCAAGGGCTTCTCGAAATCCTTGCCGATGACGAGCGCGCGGTGGGGATCGCAGAGCGTGATTTGGGCGCCCATCTCGATTAGTTTGTCCGTGAAGAACAGGCGGCTCTCGAACATCTTCTGGTGGATGAGCACATGCCCGCGCGCCTGTGTGGCGGTGACGAGCACGATGCTGAGCAGATCAGGGGTGAAGCCCGGCCAGGGGTGGTCGCTGATCACGCGGTTGCTGCCGTCGAGGAAGGGTTCGATGGCATAGTGCTCATGCGTGGGCACGTGGATGTCTTCGCCCCGGCGTTCCACCGTGATGCCGAGCTTGCGGAACACGTCAGGGATCACGCCCAAGTGCTCGTAGCCGGTGCCCTTGATGGTGATCTCGCTGCGCGTCATGGCGGCCAGGCCTATGAAGGAGCCGATCTCGATCATGTCCGGCAGCATCCGGTGCTCGGTGCCGCGGAGCTCCTTCACGCCGTCGATGTGGAGCAGGTTGCTGCCGATGCCGCTGATGCGCGCGCCCATGCGGACAAGCATGTCGCAGAGCTGCTGCAGGTAAGGCTCGCACGCCGCGTTGAAGATGGTGGTGCGCCCTTCGGCGAGCACGGCCGCCATCACGATGTTCGCGGTGCCTGTCACACTGGCTTCATCCAGCAGCATGTAGCAGCCCTTGAGCTGCTTCGCTTCCGCACGGAAGAACCCTTCCTTCTCGTCGTACCGGATCTCCGCGCCCAAGCGCTCGAAGCCGATGAAGTGCGTGTCCATGCGGCGCCGGCCGATCCGGTCGCCGCCGGGCGAAGGGATGTAGCCGCGGCCGAAGCGCGCGAGCGCCGGGCCGGCCACCATCACGCTGCCGCGCAAGCTGCCGCCCATGCGCTTGTACTCGGGGTCGAGGAAGAACTCGAGGTTCACCGACTTCGCCGTGAAGCGGTAGCTCCCGGCACCGAGCTTCTCCACCGTCACGCCCATGGCCCTCAGCAGGTCGATGAGCTTGTTGACATCCACGATATCGGGGATGTTGTGGATGGTCATCGGCTCGCTGGTGAGCAGCACGGCGCAGAGGATCTGCAGCGCCTCATTCTTGGCGCCCTGCGGAACCAGATCGCCCTTCAGCCTGCGGCCGCCCTCGATTCGGAAACTGTGCATGATGTTCGCGTTGGCGCGAAGCAATAGCGCGCACCGCCCTGCGCCATGCGCATCAACGGCGCGGTGCTAACAGTTGGGTGTGGTTCGCAACGCCCGGCTGCACGGGTTCCAGGTCGACCGGTGCATGCGCGCGCGGGATGCGGGGTCCGGATCGCGTGCCGCGCTCCTGCGCGCTGTTCGTCTAGTAGCGGTTCTTCTTCCGCTTGCGGTGCCGCTTCTTGCCGCCGCCGCCGCCCTGATCGCCGTAGCGCGCCTTGCGCGGATCCACTTCGCTGCGCGGTCCGTTGCGCTGGGTGCTCAGCAAGGCGTCGGTGCTGGCCAGCTGCGTATCCGCCCCCAGGCGCACCTTCCCTCCGCTCATGTCGGCGAGGTCCTTCAGGATCACGCCATCGGGCACGGTGTCGCGGTTCCAGGCCAGGAACTGGCGCTTCATCAGGTTGGCGATCAGCATCGCGTACGCCTCGCGCTTCTCGCCGGCCTCCATCTCGGCGCACTGCGCGATCATGCGCTCCACGATCTTGCCGTAATGCCCGTTCTTGATCTCGCTCTGCGGATAGGCGACGCGCATCGGCTTCACATCGAGCTCCTCCGGGGTCGGCTTGGGGAAGGGCGAGTCCACATCGAGCTTGAATTCGCTCATGATGTGCAGGTGGTCCCAGAGCGTGCGCTCGAAATTGTCGCTGTTGCGCAGCTGCGGGTTAAGGCGCGCGATCACCTGGATGATGGCCTTCGCGGAACGTGTGCGCTTCTCGCGGTCCTCCATCTCCATGCACATCTCCACCATGCGCTGCACATTGCGGCCGTACTCAGGGATGAGGAGGCGCGGGCGCTGCGTGTTGTAATCGAAGGTCACGGCATTCATGCGGGATCGGGTCGGGGACGCCTCAGCATCTTGGAGGCGGCGGCGCCGCGGCGGCAGCGCGCGGACGAAAGTAGGGAAGGCCCGGCACTAGCCGCCGTCGCGGTAGAGCCTTACCCACGCGGGGTCCTGCATGTCGCGCAGCAGGCGGAACGCGTCCTCGCCCACGTATGGACCTTGCCAATTGGGCTGATCCGGCGCGCGGTAGGCCTGGAGCAGCACCTGCTGGCGGCTCGAAGGCGTGTACTCCTCGCCTGCCCAGCCTGCTCCCGACCCGGCCAGGGCCGCACCTTGGAAGCGGAGCTTCCATAGGTCGCGCAGCACACGGCATTCCAGCGCGTTGCTCACGCCATCCTCGATCGGGCTGCACCCCGCGATACCGTATTGCTCGAAGAGGTCGACGGACTCGATGTTGGCCGTGCTCTCCATGAGGCCGGTGGCCTGGAGGATGAAGGACTCCGGGCGGATGGGCTGGCTGCCCACCACACGGCCATCGAGCACGGTGTAGAGGTAGGTGGTGAAGAGGTCGCCGTTCGGGCTCGTGTTCAAGCTGAAGCCGAAGTGACGCTTCGCGAACGCATCAGGTGCCGATGGACGTGCAGCGCCAAACAGCAGCGGCAGCGCGGCGAACAGCAGTGGGCTGGAGCGGAAGGAAGGCATCGGTGAGGACAAGCCGGAGGCTTGAACGGCCAACCACCCGTTCGCGTTCCGCTCGCTCCGTTGCCTGATCAGTCCTCGATGATGGAGAGCTTCGCGAAGCGCAGCAGCAGTTGCTTCTGCCCTGCGCTGGGGAAGAACACCGTGGCCTTCAGGTCCGGCGCGTTGCCTTCCACCTTCAGCACCTTGCCCTTGCCGAAGCGCTCGTGCTCCACGGTCTGGCCTTCCTGCAGGTCAGGGACAAGCCCACCCAAGGTGCGTGTGGCTTGCAAGGGAGTCCCGCTCGCGCTGATGCGTTTCAGGTTCTTGCGCTCGGGTTCGGTGGATGCGGGCGTGCGTGTTGCTGGTGCCGGCTTGGAGTAGGGTGCTGCCTTCGCGATCCCGGGTGCGCTGCGCTCGCGTCCATAAATGGGTCGTGATGCTTGCTCGTCACTGCTTCGGTCGCTCGATGCCGTCTTCCGCGCCCAGGGCGGCGTGCCCTTGTCGTACCCGCCGAAAGGCGAGGGCCGCTCCATCTGCTTCGGCATCTCCAGGTACTTCGGATCCACCTCGTCGATGAAGCGGCTGGGCTCGCTGGCCGTGAGGTTGCCCCACTTATAGCGGCTCATGGCATAGCTCAGCGTGCAGCGCTTCTCGGCGCGGGTGAGCGCAACGTAGAAGAGGCGGCGTTCCTCCTCGAGGTCGGCGCGGCTCTGCATGGAGAGCGTGTTGGGGAAGAGGTCCTCTTCTAAGCCCACCACATGCACGTACGGGAACTCCAGGCCCTTGGCGCTGTGGATGGTCATCAGGCTCACGCGGTCGTTGTCGTTGGGGTCGTCCTTGTCGGCGTCGGTGAGGAGGGCCACGTCGATGAGGAAGTCGCTCAGCGTGCGCGGCGCATCGGTGCCTTCGGCCTGCGCCTCGCTGAACTCCTTCATGCCGGCGATCAGCTCCATGATGTTCTCGTAGCGGCTCACGCCTTCGGGCGTCTTGTCCGCGAAGAGGTCTTTCAGGATGCCGGTGCGGCGCGCGATCTCCTCGCCGAGCACGGCCGCGCTGTGCGTGGGCAGCTGCGCCTGGAAGGCCTGGATCATCAGCACGAAATCGGCGATGGCCTTGCGCGTGCCGCCATGCACATCGAGTTCTGGCAGATGCTGGAGGATCAAATCCCAGATGGGCAGCTGTTTCGCGGTGGCGGCCACCACGAGCTTGTCGATGGTGGTCTGCCCGATGCCGCGCGCGGGGTAGTTGATCACGCGCTTCAGCGCTTCTTCATCGCGCGGATTGCACACCAGGCGGAAATAGCTGATGAGGTCCTTGATCTCCTTGCGCTGATAGAAGCTGAGGCCGCCGTAGATGCGATAGGGGAGGTTGAGCTTGCGGAGCGCCTCCTCCATGCTGCGGCTCTGCGCGTTGGTGCGGTACAGGATGGCGAAGCCCTTGTTGGGCACCTGCTTCTGCATCTTGGTCTCGAAGATGCTGTGGGCAACGAAGGCGCCTTCCTCGTTGTCGCTCAGCGAGCGGTGCACCTTGATTTTCTCGCCCTCGGCGTTGTCGGTCCAGATGGTCTTGTGGATCTGGTCCTTGTTCTTCTCGATGAGCGAATTCGCCGCGCCGACGATGGTCTTGGTGCTGCGGTAGTTCTGCTCGAGCTTGAAGAGCTTGTGGTCGGCGTAGTCGCTGCGGAAGTTGAGGATGTTCTGGATGTTGGCGCCGCGGAAAGCGTAGATGCTCTGGCTGTCGTCGCCCACCACGGTGATGTTCTCGTGGCGCGCGGCGAGGGTCTTCACGATGCTGTACTGCACCGCGTTGGTGTCCTGGTACTCATCCACCAGGATGTACTGGAAGCGGCTCTGGTACTTCACCATCGCCTCCGGGTGGTCGCGGAAGAGCAGCGCGGTGTTGTAGAGCAGGTCGTCGAAGTCCATGGCGCCGGAGCGGAAGCACTTCTCCGCATAGGCCTTGTAGATCTCGCCGAGCTTCTCGCGGCCCACCGCGGCATCGCCGGCCATGAGCTCGCCGTTCGCGAGGTACTCGAGCGGGCCGATCAGGTTGTTCTTGGCGATGCTGATGCGCGCATGCACCTGGTTGGGCTTGTACAGCTTGTCGTCGAGCTGCCACTCCTTGAGGATGGCCTTGATGACGTTGCGGCTGTCGTCGGTGTCGTAGATGGTGAAGTCCTTCGGGTAGCCGAGCTTGTCCGCCTCGATGCGCAGGATGCGCGCGAACACGCTATGGAAGGTTCCCATCCACAGGTTGCGCGCCTCGCCGCTCTGCTCGCCGAGGATCCTCGCGATGCGCTCCTTCATCTCTCGCGCGGCCTTGTTGGTGAAGGTGAGCGCGAGGATGCGGAAGGGGTCCACGCCCTTGGCGGCCATCAGGTGGGCGATGCGCACGGTGAGCACGCGCGTCTTGCCGCTGCCCGCGCCGGCGATCACCATCATGGGGCCTTCGGTGCTCTCCACCGCTGCGCGCTGCGCGGGGTTCAGGCCATCGAGGTAAGTCATCAGGCGCCGAAGGTAGCGGCGTGCTCCGGGCGGTGCCGGCCGATTTGTCCACAGGGCTCAGCTGCGCTCCGGCAGCGCCATCAGCCGCGCATAGAGCCGCGCGAAGAGCGGGTGCAGCACCAGCGTGTAGAGCGCGATGCCGCCCCAGAAGGTCCAGAGCATCACGCGGTCGATCATCTCGCGCAGCGCGGCGGCCTGCATGCGCAGCGCGATCAGCTCGGCATCGGAATCGAGGCGCTGCTCGGAGAGCGCGGTGATGCGGTCGCGCAGCGCGTCCTGGCCGAAGACATCGAACTCCTCGTGCAGGATGACGAGGGTGAAGAGCGCGAAGAAGGGGACCACCGTGTTGGCCAGCAGCACCATCACCGCGCGGTTGGTACGATAGGCTTTCAGCCGATGAACGGTGAAGAGCATCGCGAGCAGGAAGACCGCGATGAGCCAGTGGCCGTACACCATGATCTCATCGTCGTTGGCGGGGATCACATCGCGCTCGGTGATCAGCGCGACGATGAGGACCAGGATCGGCACCACCGCGCCCGTGACGATGGCGATGAGGAAGGGCTGCCAGTAGATGCGCTTGAACGCGGTGAGCAGCAGCACCAGGCAGAAGCTGAAGACGATGATGAAGTAGGCGTAGCTCTCTTCGTCGATGAAGAAGTAGCGGAGGTCCTTCGCCTTCGAGATGCGCGCGAGCTGGTCCACGCAGGCGTCGATGTTCGAGGTGCTCCGGACGCGTTTCTCGAATTCGAGCCGCACCTGCTCCGCGCCGATCGGCTGCACGTGCCGGCTGTACTTGTTCGCGACGGCGAGCGCGCGCTCGATGGCGGCCTTGTCCATGGCCACGCCACGCTCGAAGCGATCGAGGTACTCGGCTTCGAGGATGCTGTCGTTCTTCAGCGCAAGGCGCAGCGACCATGGCCTGAAGTGGGAGTGGTCCACGAGGAGCAATGGGAAGCGGCGCTCGATGGAATCGGCCTTCGCGTTGTAAAAGGCGGCGGTATCGGGATTGAAATCGGCGGTGTCCTCGCGATCCAGCGCGCGGTTGGCGCGGTGGATGAAGCCCTCGTACACCTCGTGCAGCGGAGGCGTCCCGCTGTTCGCCATGCGCTCGTCGTAATCATCGCGATCCCTGTACTCGCCGAGGCTGCGGAAGAACTGGTGCGAGCCCTCGCCCTGCGGCTGGCGCGGGTCCGGCATGGATCCACCTGCGGCCATCGCTTCGGCGGCAGCGACCACTTTGGTCTCGTAGGCGTAGTCGGCATCATCATACGGCTCCGCGTAATCGTCGTAGTAGCTGCTTCGGCCATAGAACCATGCTTGCTGGCCGCTCAGCAGATCCACTTCCGCCACGAATTCCTCGTCAGGGGTGAGCGCCGCGATCCGCAGCCCCACGGTGAGCGCGAGCGTCGTCGGGATGGTCATGATCAGCAGCGCGCTGATCCACAGCACCACGAACTCGCCTGCCTCGCTGTACGTTCTTCGCGCGCCGAAGCGCTTCTCGGCGTTGAAGCGCACCACGCGGTACACCCAGAACGCGGCGTACGCGATGGCGGGCACCAGCATGTACGCGAAGAGCTCCTCCGGGTCGGGGAACTTGCGGAAGCCCACGTTGATGAGCAGGCCCAGCAGCAGCGCGAGGCCGTTGCACAGCAACAGGAACCACAGGTGCAGGTGAACGCGCGTGGCCCACAGGCGCGGCCATTCCTGCAAGAGGCGCAGGTCCCATTGCCAGAGGAACTCGGGGATGAGCCGGCGCAGCAATCTCATGTGTCCTGGTGGAAGAGTTTGCGCGTGCTGGTGCTGATGTCGCGGAAGTAGCTGAGCTCGATGTCGGCGCTGTTGAGCGCGCGCATCAGCTCACGCGGACCCAAGGCGCGCGGCGTGGTGAGGCGCAGGACGATGCCGGTATCATCGAGGGCGAGCACGTTGGCGGCGCCCAGCGCGGCGATCAGGCGCTGACGGTCGAGCGCGCCCTTCAATTCGTAAACGTTGCTGCTACGGTCGTTGTCGAAGCCGGCGGTGCTGCCGCTGTACATCGGCTTGCCGTTCTTCAGGAACACGATGCGGTCGGCGATGGCCTCGATCTCGTGCAATTGCTGCGAGCTGAGGATGATGCTCACGGGATCGCGCGCCGATGCGGCGAGGTGCTTCAGGTCCTGTAGGAAGAGCTGCTGCGCCTGCAGGTCGAGGTTGGCGATGGGCTCATCGAGCACGAGGATGCGTGGGCGCCACACCACCATGCGCGCGAGCTCGAAGCGCAGCTTGTAGCCGCTGGAGAGCTCGTTCCACGTGAGGTTCGCGAAACGCGTGAGACCCAGCCGGTGCAGCGTGTACTGCACGCGGTCCTCGTTGGCCGCGCCGTTGATGCCGTGGATCGAGGCGGTGAAGCGCAGGTTCTGCAGCAGGGTGCCGTACCAGCGCGCGCTGCGCTGCGGGATCCACGCGATGGTGCCGCGCCGCTCGAACGGATCGGCGGGCGCTGCGGGCCAGCGCAGCTCGCCTTCATCGTGGTTCAGCAGGCCTGCCACCTGCCGCAGCAGGGTGGTTTTGCCGTTGCCGTTCTCGCCCACCACGCCGGTGATCTCTCCCGTGCGCAGCTCCAGGTCCATGGGGCCCAGCTCGAAGCGGTGGCCGCCGCTGTGGAAGCGCTTCACCACCCCCTGCGACCAGTACACCGTTTCCGATGCGCGCGCCAGGGCCTGCTCCGTGAGCGCGGCCGAGCGCGCGGCGATGGCCTCCACGAGGGCCTGTGCCTGCGCCTTCACCTGCTCGGCCGAACCGCCGCTCAGCTCGCTGGCGCCTAATTCACGGCCCATGTTGTATTCGGCGCGCACCTGCATGGCTGCCGGCCGCAAGTCGTGCAGCAGCGGGTAATCATCGCAGAGGTCCATGAGCCGCCGCGTGGCCAGGCTCAGGTCCGTGCCCGCGAGCAGGGCGCGCAATTCGTCGAGGCGGTGGTGGGGCGACACAGGGCGGATTGCGGTAGAACTGCGGAGAGGCAAGGATAGTATGCGGGGCCTTCAGATCAAGTTCCACGTTCCATGCCGATGGTCTCACCGCAGGGTCCG
>JAEUSX010000165.1 GCA_016788405.1 Flavobacteriales bacterium | reverse complement strand
GCACATGCTTCTCCGCATGGTAGCTGCTGCGCACGAGCGGCGCGCTCTCCACGAAACGGAATCCGCGCTTCAGGCCCTCTTCGCGGTACCGGGCGAAACGCTCGGGCGTCACGAACTCCGCGACAGGCAGATGCTTCTTGGTGGGCTGCAGGTACTGTCCCATGGTCATCACGTCGCAGCCCACGCTGCGCAGGTCGTCCATGGTCTCCAGGATCTCGGCATCGGTCTCGCCAAGGCCCAGCATGATGCCGCTCTTGGTGCGCAATCCGGCGCGCTTGGCGCGCATGAGCACTTCCAGGCTGCGGTCGTACTTGGCCTGCACGCGCACCTGCTTCGTGAGCCGGCGCACGGTCTCCATGTTGTGGCTGAGCACATCTGGAGCGGCTTCCAGCACCACCTGCAGGTTCTCCCACTTCCCCTGGAAGTCGCCGATGAGCGTCTCCAATTTGGTCTCCGGAGAGCGGCGACGCACCGCGCGGATGGTCTTCGCCCAGATGCCCGCGCCGCCATCGTCGAGGTCATCGCGGTCCACACAGGTGATCACGCAGTGCTTCACGCCCATCAGCTCCACGCTGCGGGCCACGCGCGCGGGCTCGAAGGGGTCCACCGCTTCGGGGCGGCCGGTGGCGACGGAGCAGAAACCGCAACTGCGCGTGCACACGTTGCCGAGGATCATGAACGTGGCCGTTCCCGCGCCCCAGCATTCGCCCATGTTCGGGCAATTGCCGCTCTGGCAGATGGTGTGGAGCTTGTGCTCACCCACGATGCCAGCGACCTTCTTGAAATTCTCACCGGTCGGCAGCTTCACCCGCAGCCAGTCGGGCTTGCGGGCGCGCTCCTTGACCTCCATGATCGATTCTCTCATTTCACCAGTCGCTTGCCGAGCTGAACGGCGATGTAGAATTCGAAGAAGAACTGCTTGTTCTCCACGCCATCGAGCTCGGCCATGATGGGGACCTTGGTGGCGTAGGCATCCATGCTCATGCCTGCCTCGATGGCCTTGATGCCCGTGGTGTGGCCTGAGTACTCGAAGTTCACTGCCATGCGCCCGAATCCGCCGAGGTACGGCTTGATCTCCCCGATCCCGTTGAACCAGCTGGCACGGCCGTAGATGTTCTGCACGTTGTGCACATCGGGGTCGTAGCGTTCGATCACATAGGTCTCGTATGGGATCGCATCCGGCTTGCCGATCTCGAGGTACACCGGCTTGAGCAGTCCGATGGAGGGACCGATGCCCCAGATCCAATTGATCTCCACGCCGCTGCGACGGATCTTGTCGGTGACCTGGATCTTGCGGCCATAGGTGGGCCGCAGGATGGTGAGCGCATTGAGCTTGCCGTAGAAGTAGCCGCGCGAGTCCTCGTAATACGGGTTGAAGCTCTTCACCTCCTTCGGGTGTTTCATGCTCGCGATCTCGATGCTCAGCAGCCGACGATTCACAGCGGTGCGGTGCTTGGCGTGATGGAAGTGAAGGCCCCAGCCATCGCCGTGCAGCATGATGCCCCCGTACATCTCCCTTCTGAAGGGCACACGGGCCTCTTCATAGATGGTCTGCTGGGCAGCGCCATGTACGGCGAGGATCGAAGCAAGCACCAGGAGCGCGTGGCGAAGCGGCATGCGTGAGCAAAGCTAAGGGCCTGGAGCGGGGCGCGGCACCAATACCTTGGCCGCGGCAACCACCCATGGATACCGCCCGGATCACTCACCAAGGCGAACTGCGCACGGAGGTGCTGCACGTGCGCAGCAGCCAGCGCTTCATTACCGACGCACCGGTTGATAACCAGGGGCGTGGCGAGGCCATCTCACCCACCGACATGCTGGCCGCCTCCCTGGCCGCGTGCATGCTCACCACGATGGACATCAAGGCGCGGGCGAGCGGGATCGAACTGCGCGACATGAGCGCTGCCGTGGTGAAGCACATGGCCGCCAACCCGCGACGGGTGCAGAAGGTGGAAGTCGTGATCGAACTGGCTGGGGCGAACCTTTCAGCGACCGAGCGGGAATTGATGGAGCGCACCGCCCACACCTGCCCGGTGGCCCTCAGCCTTCACCCTGACTTGGTGCAGGAGACGCGATTCGTTTACCGCTGAAAACACGCAAGCCCCGACGAATCGGGGCCCAGGGTGCGATTGGAATCAACGACCGGTCAGCAGGGCTGCTCGGTGGTCGTCTTGGCCACCTTGCCGTAGGCAGGGCACGAATGCGAGCTGCTGCAGGAGGTGAGCAGCGAGCCGCTCATCGCGATAGCTGCCAGTACAAGAAGCGCCTTTTTCATCGTTGCGTGTTTTGTGTCCTGGGTATTGGACCTTTGAACGCTTGGTTGCGGCCAAAATTAGCCCCTCGAACGCTCCAGCCTTCAGAATGTTTCAACAATCACCCCTTTGAAGGATGCGCAAGCTGCCCGTGCATGGATAACGCCACTCCCCCGCCGATCATTGGCTCCGGTTGGATGGACGTCCTGGCCGGGGAGTTCGCGGCGCCCTATTTCGCCGGGCTGAAGGAATTCCTAGTGGCGGAACGGGCCGCCCATACCGTGTATCCCAAGGGCCGTGACATCTTCAACGCGTTCAACACCACGCCCTTTGATGACGTGAAGGTGGTTATCCTGGGCCAGGATCCCTACCACGGTCCTGGGCAGGCCCACGGCCTTTCCTTCTCCGTGCCGCAAGGGGTGCCCCCGCCCCCTTCGCTGCAGAACATGTTCACTGAGATCGAGCGCGACTTGGGGCTGCCAGCTCCGGCTACGGGCGACCTTACCCCGTGGGCCAGGCAGGGCGTGCTCTTGCTCAATGCCACACTCACGGTACGGGCGCAGTCTGCAGGTTCCCATCAAGGCAGGGGCTGGGAGCGCTTCACCGATGCCGCCATCAGCGGGCTATCCGAACGGCGCAACGGTCTCGTCTTCCTCCTTTGGGGCCGATTCGCGCAGCAGAAAGAAGGGCTGATCGATGGAGACCGCCACTACATCCTGAAAGCGCCGCACCCCTCCCCCCTTTCAGCGCATCGCGGCTTCATCGGATGCGGCCATTTCGGGCAGGCCAATGAGCTTTTGGCGGCGCAGGGCAGAACACCCATTGATTGGCGGCTGTGATGAGGTCCTTTCGCGCATGCGCCGTTGTTCTGACGATCGCCATCGCCCCGAGCCTGGTGGTGCTGGGTCAGAAACATCGTGCGGTATTCCTGCCTGACGCGGAACTGCCGGCGCGTTGGGTGCGGCCGGTGGAGATGTCGACCGCGGAGGGCATGCCCCGTGCCCTGGCCGATCAGCTCGCATTCCTGCATGGCAAGGGCTACCTCGAAGCGAGCATCGATAGCTGCATGGCCAAAGGCGATACTTCGTTCTGCGCGCTTCACGTGGGCCGGATCTACAACTGGGCCCGCTTGAGCGGAGCAGGGATACCTGCCGAGATCGCCAGCGAGGCGCGCTTCCGTGAGAACCTGCATGAACAGCGGCCGGTGACGCCGCAGGGCGTGCGCCGCATGATCGAAGGCCTGCTCAAGGTCTGTGAGGACAACGGCCACCCCTTCGCCTGGGTGAGGCTCGACAGCCTGCGCCATGACAGCACAGGGCTCCACGCGCTGGTGCGCCTGGACCGGGGCCGTGCCGTGCGTTTCGATAGCGTCCTGGTGAAAGGCACTGCGCGCACCAACCTGCGCTATCTGCAATCGCACATCGGTATCCGGCCCGGCGACCCATACGACGAGTCGCTTGTTCGCGGGCTGGAACGGCGCCTGCGCGAACTGCCCTTCGTGACCATGCGCGGCCGCCCCGCTGTTCAATTCACCGAGGAGCGCACCAAGCTCTTCCTATTCCTCGATGCGAAGCGCGCGAGCTCCATCAACGGCATCCTGGGCGTGCAGCCCGATCCCGAGACGGGCAAGGTGAAGCTCACTGGCGACCTCGACCTGCGCCTTCGCAATGCGCTGCGCCGCGGAGAGGCCATCGACCTGAACTGGCGCAGCCTGGCCGATGCCACGCAGGACCTGCGTGTACGGTTCAACCTGCCCTACGCGCTCAACACGCCCGTAGGCACCGATGCCAGCCTCAAGCTCTTCAAGCGCGACAGCACATTCCTCGAAGTGACAGCGCGCGGCGCGCTGGAGTACTTGCTGATGCGCGGCGACAAGGTGAGCGCGTTCGTGGGCAGCAAGAGCAGTGAGCGCCTGGGCCGCGATTTCTCCGCTTCCGTGGGCCTGGCCGATGTGAAGATCCTCTCGTACGGCCTCGGCATCTCGCGCGAGCGCTTCGATTACCGCATCAATCCGCGCCGCGGCCACAGCGTGAAGCTCGAGGGGTCCGTGGGCCGCAAGCGCACCAGCACCGCCGTGCTCGGCGAGGACGATCCCGCGCCCACCGTGCGCAGCCTTCAGTACGAATTGGAAGGTCAGGTCGTCGCGCACCTGCCGATCAAGCGCCGGAGCACCGTGCGCTTCGCGGCGCAAGGCGGTTGGATGATGAACGACAACCTGTACCGCAACGAGCTCTATCGCATCGGCGGTCTGAAGACGATGCGCGGCCTCGACGAAGCCTCGATCTACGCGTCGGCCTTCGCCGTGGGCACCATCGAGTACCGCTTCGTGTATGAAGAGAACGCCAATTTCTTCGCCTTCGTGGATCAAGGCTGGTGGGAGGATGCCGCTCGCGCGCAATTGCTCACCGATGCGCCGCTCGGTTTCGGCGTGGGGACCACCTTCGAGACCAAGGCCGGGCTCTTCGGGCTCACCTATGCCCTTGGGCAGCAATTCGGCAATCCCATCCTGCTGCGCGGAGGCAAGGTCCACTTCGGCTTCACGAGCCTGTTCTGAGCGCCGGCGCCGGGCTAACTTTCGCTCATGAAACGCCTGCTCTCGCTCGCACTCATCGCCAGTTCACCTGACCTGCTATTCGCGCAGGTGATATCATCGGTCTCCTTCACGGAGCTCGGGCGGTTCCATCACCCGGTGCAAGCCATACCGGCAGGGTTCTCCGCTTCCACGATCCACAGTCGCATCGACCGGCTTGATCGCGGCTACCTCTTCATGGCCTGCACCGTGCAAGGCCTGATCACGCTCGACATCGGCGATCCCGCGCAACCGACGCCCGTGGACACCATACCGGTCACGGCACTGGGCGGTCTGCAGGTGAACGACCTGGAACAGTACGGCGATCTGCTCGTGCTGGCACTGGGAGGCTTCGAAGGAAGCGCCGAGAGCACTGGCGCCGCCACCATCGATGTCTCCGACCCGGAGAACGCCGTCGTGCGCGATCTCTGGACCGATCCCATCAACTTCCCGAACGGCTGCGCGACGGCCAAGCTGCACAACGGGCATCTCTACCTCGGCGCCATGGAGAGCGGCTTGGTGGTGCTCGATGCCAGCGATCCGGATGTTCTCCAGTTCTCGTCAGCATTCCAGCCGGACCCGAGCTGGCCCGGCATCGCGGGGTATCCGCCCAACGCGCGCGGAATCGAGATCGTCGGCGACATTCTTTACCTCGCGTATGATGCCGGCGGCTTACGCGTGCTGGACATCAGTGACCCCCAGAGCATCACGGAGCTTGGGCGATACGTGAATCCCTCGCTGCCCATCCTCACGCCACCCGCTTACAACAAGGTGCTGGTGCGCGATGGACTGGCGCGCATCGCCGTTGATTTCTGCGGATTGGAAACCGTGGACGTGGGCGATCCAGCGGACATGCAGCAGACCTCGTGGCTCAATCCGTGGAACTGCATCGGCTTCTCCTGGTTCGGGAGCGATGGACACACCAATGAGGTGATGACGGCCATGAGCGACAGCTTGCTGCTGGTGAGCGGAGCCGATACTGAGGTGCTGGCATATGACATCAGCGCGGGCGGCGCCCCGATTCCCGTCGGCGGCGTGATCCAACCCAACGACACGGCGGCCACATGGAGCATTGACGTGCACGGCGACCTGCTCGTGGGCAACTTCATCAACAATCACGGACTGCCCACTCAGCCATACGACTCGAAGTACGGCGGCGTGGTGATCTACCGGTGGGAAGCGGACCTCGTAACCGGCCTGCCGCAAGGCACCGCCCAGCCCTGCCTCCCGCGCATCGCCGCGCTACCCGATGGCAGCGGCTTCGAGCTCATCCGTGCTTGTGCAGCTGAGCCGACCATGCTCACGGTGCATGACGCGCTCGGTCGATGCGTGGTGGGACCGCGCTCGCTCCGTGTTGGCACCGGAGAGCTTCGTGACCGGATCGAATTGAATGATCAAGCAGCGGGGCTCTTCCTCATCCGCTTCACGGACGGCGCCAGGCTGGAAACGCTGCGCGGCGTGATCACGCGCTGATCAGGCCATGCCCACCTGCCGCAAGTGCCGCAGGTGGCTGAGCAGGGCGCTGCGCATGGTGGGGAACTCGCGATAATTGATCTCGAATTCGGCGCAGACCTGGCGCAGGCGCTTGCTCAGTTCGGGGTAGTGAACGTGGCTGATGCGCGGGAAGAGGTGGTGCTCGATCTGGAAATTAAGCCCGCCGAAGAGCCAGTTCCACAGCTTGTTGCGCGTGGCGAAGTTGGCCGTGGTCTCCACTTGGTGCACCGCCCATTCCGCCTCGATCACATGACCATCCGACTCCGGATGAACGAATTCGGCGTGCTCCACCACATGCGCCAACTGGAACACGACGCTGATCACCACGCCCGCCACGAAGACCATGACCCCGTAACCGGCCAGCACCGGCAGCACGCCCACCATGATCATGGGCAGCACGAGGAAAAGGCCGATGTAGAACGCCTTCGACGCCCAGAACAGGATGTGCTCCTTGCGGTTCATGGGGCGCAGCGGTGTGTGGTCGGCGATCTTGCCGCTGAAGTACTTGCGCAGGTCGTTGTAGAAGATCCAGAAGAGATAGGTGGTGCCGTAGAGCACCGGGCTGTAGATGTGCTGGAAGCGATGGAACCAGTAGCGCTTCTGCCCTGGGTGCACGCGGATCCAGGGCTTGATGTCGATGTCATCATCCATCCCTTCGATGTTGGTGAAGGTGTGGTGGTTCTCGTTGTGCTTGAGCTTCCAGATGTACGCGTTGCCGCCAAGGAAATTGAGGCTGTGGGCCATGGTCTCATTCACCCACTTGCGGCGGCTGTAGCTGCCGTGAGCGCCATCGTGCATCACGTTGAAGCCGATGCTGGCCACCACCAGGCCCATGAGGGCGCAGAGGGCCAGGGCCAGCCAGGCCGAGGTCGGCGTGAAGAATACCAGCACCACGTAAAGCCCGACGAGCGTCGCGGCCAGAACGGCGGTCTTCGTGTACAGGCGCAAGTCGCCCGTCTTGCGGATGTTGTTCTCCTTGAAATAGGCCTCGGTGACTTCCCGCAGGCGTTGGAAGAAGACCGGAGCGGTCTTGGCGAACGCGGCTTGATTCATCGCGGGCGAAGGTAAATCAGTGCCGAAGGCAGCCGTCCGACCCTGTTCGATCTTGTTCACAAAGAAGGATGGCTGAGCCCATACCGATCGGCGATGGCGCCCGTTGCTCGCATCGGTTCCTTTGCCGCATGACCCGCGACCGCCGCGCCTCCTACCTGCTCACGGGAGCGCTGCTTTGCGCGGCATTCGCGATCAAGTGGTGGTACCGTGAGGCCACAGTGGACGAACTGGGCTTCGTGCTCCGCCCGGTGAGCGCGCTGGTCTCGGCCATCACCGGAGCGGCGAGCAGCTACGACCCCGCCGCTGGGCATCTGTTCCCCACCCTCGGGATCCTTATCGACCGATCGTGTTCCGGCATCAACTTCCTGGTGATCGCCACCGCTTGCTTCGCGCTGGTCATCATGCGACGGCCCGATGCGGGTTGCTCGCGGCCGCTGCTCGCGCTCCTGGCCTTTGCTGGGGCTTACGTGCTCACCATCGTCGTGAACGCCGGTCGCATCGTGACCTTGGTTCGGGCGGCGCAGAGCGGATTGCACCTCGCGCCAAGGGCGCACGAGGCCGTCGGCGCCTTCTTCTTCCTGGGCGCGCTGCTCATCTCGGTGCTGCTCCTGCAGCGCTTGCTCACGAGAGTGCCGCATCACATCACGTCGAATACGGCTCACTGACTTCTCCTCATATGCGCGTCACCCTGCACCCGCTCGGCATCCTGATCGCCCACCTGCTGCCGGTGCTCGTGCTGGCAGTGCTTTATGCCGATGCGCTCGCGGTGATCCATCCACTGCTCCACGAACAGAATTTGGATGCCTGGCGCGCGTTGGGCCTCTGGTCGGGCGGGGCGGCTCTCCTCTCATCGGCTTACGCAGCACTGTTGTGGTGGCGGCGCGGCGCGGTGCACGCCCTATACGGAGCGCTCGTCTTCGTCGTGCACGTGCCCCTGCTCTGGTGCATCGGCGAGAACATGAGTCTGCTCTTCCCTTCGGACATCCCGCGCTGGATGATGCCCGCCGAGCCCGAGCTCTATGCCTTCCGCCTGTTGAGCATCCCGCTGGCGCACGCGCTCTTCGTGCTGGTGGCGCGCTCCCTGCCTGAAGGCGATCGCGGCAAGCCGTTGCGCGATCTGCTCATCGCGGCGGGCATACCGCTGGCGGTGTACCTCTTCGTGCAGGTGGTGGAGCCCTTCCGGGGGAGCAGTGACTTCGAGGAGCATGCCTGGGTGGTGGTGATGGTCTGCCTGACCATCGGCTTCCTCTTCCTCATCTTCCGCAGCGTCACCGCACTGGTGCTGCGTGTTGGCGCTGGCTCGGTGCTCGCCCACATCGCGCGCGTATTCGTCGCGCTGGTGTTCCCGCTCCTTGGCCTTGCATTGAACAACGGGTTGTTCCAGGGCATGGGAAGCGAGGCCACCGGTGTGTTCGGCGATCTTTCGCACCCGGCGTTCTATCTGATCGCTGTGATCAATGCCGCGGCGGTCATCTGGCCGTCGAGCGCATCACCGACGGTGCGGCTCATTCAATTCCTCCTGCGTGCCGCGGGATTCACCTATGTGCTCTACTTCTTCGTGCTGTTCGTGCCACTGCTGCCGTTGAGCATCGTGGCCATCATCGCCTTCGGCTTTGGCTTCCTGCTGCTGGCGCCGGTGCTGCTCTTCGCCGTGCAGGCTCAGCTGCTCTGGCACGATGCGCGATTCCTCGCCGCGCACCGCTCGCGCCGCTCCATCGCCGTGCTCTTCGTCCTGGCGATGTCGATGATCCCCGCCGCGCTGCTCATCCGATACCTCAGCCACCGCGACACGCTGCACGCCGCGCTGCGCTACGTGTTCGAGAGCGACCCGAACGAGCCGATGAAGCCGCTCGATGCCGACAAGCTCGCGCACGTGCTCCGCCAGGTCGATGCCAGCAAGTCGCGCAATCGATGGCGAGGCGACGGCGAGCTGCCCGGCAACACGCCCTTCCTCACGCCGCTTTACAACCGCATCGTCCTGGATCATCTCACCCTGAGCGATGAGAAGAGCGACCTGCTGCACCGTGTGATCCTGGACTCTGTGCCGCGGCAAGAGGAGGGCTGGCGGCGCGCGATGCCCCTGAGCTCCGAGACCTCATTGGATAGCGCGTGGGCGCAGAGCGGCTTCGACGAGGCTCAACAGGCCTGGCGCTCGTGGGTCCACCTGGATGTCCGCAACAAGGGCGAGTCGCAGCAGGAGTTCGTCACGGACTTCGTCTTGCCCGATGGCGCGTGGATCAGCGACCATTACCTCGTGATCGAAGGCGACACGGCGCGCGGGATCCTGGCGGAGAAGAAAGCCGCGCTCTGGGTGTACAACAGCATCGTGAGCTACCGGCGCGATCCGAGCATCGTGCGCTACATCGGCCACAACACGGTGCAGCTCCGCGTATTCCCGGTCGAAGCCGGGCAAGCGAGGCGGACCGGCATCGAGATCCTGCACCGGGAGCCCGTGGCGCTGCGAATCGGCGGGCAGCACGTGCAGCTAGGGGACCCTTCGCGCACGTCGCCGGCAGAAGTCGTTGAGAGCGGAGAGTACGGCGTGGTCTTCATGCCAGAGGCATTGAAGCGCTCGCTCCCCTTGGTGAAGCGTCCGCCGCATGTGCACTTCATCGTGGACGGCACGGAGGGGAAGCGCGGCATGCGCGCCGAGGTCATCGCGCGGATCGAGCGCTTCGTCGCAGAGCATGCCATCGACCCCGCGCGTGCCACGCTCCACATCACCGATGCGTACGGCAAGAGCCTGCCTTATGGCGTGAACGCTTTTTCGGCATTCGCGCAGCATGCGGGCCACGGCGGCTTCTTCACGGACCGGACCGTGCGGAAAGTGATCGCCGCAGAACTGATGACGCCCGGAAAGGAAGCGCCGCTCTTCGTCTTCGTTCCGAGCTGGCCGGCGCACGATGAGCGCGCTCTGGGCATCCGCCTCGACGACCTGGATGAGCTCGCTGCCTGCCTGCCCGAGGGGGATGGCTTCCTTCTGCTCGGCGATTCAGGCGAGGCCACGCGCCATCTGTTCCGCGATCCGCAGCGCCTCGTGAATAGCGAGCCCATTGCGGTCGAACTGCCGGCCGTGCGCGCATGGCCGGATGCAGCCGACCCGAAGGGCTACGTGCCCGACACGCCGAACGGCAGCGTGCTCGTGGACTACGCTCATCTTGGAAGCCATGGACCACCGCGCGAACGTTGGTGGCCGCACGCACTGGCCTTGGAAGGCCGCCAACGCGCGCACCTCATGCGCTCCATCACCACGCCCGCGACCTGGCACTCGCTGGTGCGCGGCAGTTTCGCTGCGCAAGTGCTCTTGCCGCAGACCGCGTGGATGTGCCTGGAGGATGAAGCCCAGCGCAATGCCTTGCTGAAGAAGCAGGAAGATGCGCTGAACAGCGATCCGAGCCTCGATGCCATGGATGAGGAACTCGTGACGAGCATGAGCGAGCCCGGCATGCTCTGGTTGATCGTGCCGATCCTACTTTTCCTGCTGGCGCGCAGGTTCTGTTCATGGAACGCGTTGACGAGATTCGTCCCATGATCATCGGCGTGGCAGGTCCATACTCGGCGCCGACCGATGAACAGCGCCAGGCGAACCTGGATTCCATGAATGAGGCCGCCGCGCGCCTGTTGGAGATGGGCCACGTGCCGGTGATCGGCATGAACGCCGCCTTGCCGGTGCTCGCGCAGGCGCAAGTGCCCGACCGATATCAGGCCGTGATGGACATCTCGCTCGCGGTCATCTCGGTCTGTGACGCACTGCTGCTCATCGGGGAAAGCCCGGGCGCGAACAAGGAGCGCGACCTCATCCGCGCGCAAGGCAAACCGGTGTACGTGCGCCTGGAGGATGTGCCGATGTGCTCCAGCGCGATGGACGAGGGCGCATGAAAGGGACGGCTGCACCGAGGATCGCATTGCGCCCCATCGAGCCGCGCGATGCGGAGCATGTGTTCGCGCTGAATAGCGATGCCGAGGTGCTGCGTTACGTGAACGACGAGCCGTTCGCGAATATTGAGGCCGCGAGCCAGTGGATCTCGCGGATCGACCGGGAGCTGCCATTGGGCATCGGCCGATGGTCGATCGTGACGCATGAGGGCGAATGGGTTGGACGATGCAGCCTGCGCAGGCAGCCCGACGGCGATGTGCTGATGGGGTACCGGTTGCTGCGCGCGCATTGGGGCAAGGGTTGCGCGAGCGCGGCCGTTCAGCTCATGCTCCGCCTGGCGTTCCAGACGCATGATCTCGATCAGGTGTTCTCGCGCGTGGCGCGTGAGAACATCGCCAGCCGGCGCGTGGCGGAGCGCAACGGCGGCCTGCTATGGAAGGAAGGGCCATGCGGCCGCCATGCCGACGCGCTGGTGTACCGCTTCTCGAGGCTTGGCCCGGACCAGGCCTAAGCCAGCTTCGCGCTCAGCGTGATGGGCACGCTCTTGAGCAATTGGCTGATGGGGCAGCCCGTCTTCGCTTCTTCAGCGCACGCTTGGAACCTGGCCGCGTCGATGCCCGGCACCGCGCCCACGAGTTCCAAATGGATGCCGGTGACGCCCATACCGGCGCCGACCTTATCCATCGTGACCGTAGCCGTGCACTCCAGCTTCTCAGCGGTGAAGCCGGCCGCGCCGAGCACGAAGCTCAGCTTCATGGTGAAGCAGCTGGCATGCGCGGCGGCGATGAGCTCTTCCGGATTCGTCCCTGCCTTCCCGTCCTCGTTCTCGAAGCGGGTCAGGAATGAATGCGGGATGCCGTTGAGCGCGCCGCTCGTGCTGCTGATGTGGCCCGAGCCCTCTTTACCAGTGCCGCTCCAAGCGGCGGTGGCTTTGCGATGAAGTGCCATGTTGAATGGAATGGGCCGCGAAGAAAGCACAGCGCTGGACGTCTCAGCGCGAGACGACGAACCGTGCTCGATGAAGGCCTGTGCGTGACGCGAACAAGGCGACGTACGCCCCGGGGCTCAGCGCGCTCACATCGACCGGCATGGCCGCATCGGGCACGTGAAGCACCAGACGCCCTGCTCCGTCGTAGATGGCCGCCGTACCGCGGGCATTCCTGAACACGACGATCTCGCTCGCCGGCACCGGAACAGCCTGGATACCGGGGCGCTGCATTCCCTCCAAGACTGATGAACCCAGGCACTCACCCGATTCACCGGCGATCGGCGCCCAGAACTCGGCCAGCTGCTGGCAGCGCTCGGCCCGGCCCAGCACGTAATGGTAGCTACCGTTATCCGCGTACCGCGAGCATTCGAACAGGGCCAGCGCGGGATTGAACGCATCGCACGCCTGGAAATCGGTGTGATGCAGCGGCGGCGCGCTCATGGCTGCGAACGCGTCCGCGATGGCCCCGCTGCCGCTCAGCGTGGGATAACGATGATGCCAGGGAGCAGCGCCAAGGTTGCAATAGCCGCTGATGGTGCTCATGGGCTTGCCTTGCGCATGCATCACGATGCCATCGCATGTCTGGTGATAGAGATAGACCGCAGGCGTATCCACTCCCTGCCACCAATCCTGCGCGAAAGCCTCTGCAGGCAAGCCTCCGAAGAAATTGGCCACGCCCCGCACGCGCGCGTCCTGGCCGTTCAGGTTGAGCTGCCCCTCGACATCACCCAGATCAGGACGTGCGCGCATGGCCGGCAGCACATCGTACTCGTGATTCGCGCAATCGAAGCCCGTCAAGTTGAGGAAGAGCGCATATGGATCAGGTGCCTCCGGCTGATCCGCGCAAGCCGAGGGCCGCTCCTCCGGCCGGTCGAGGAATGCCGCGGCCATCGCCACGAAACCGCCCGCGCTCTCTCCACCCAAGAACACCTTCTCGACGCAAACGCTGTCGAGCGGGGCGCGCGCCTTCAGGAAGCGGATCGCGGCCTTCATGTCCTGCTGGCCGCGGAAGATGGCCCGCTTGAGCTCGGCGCTGTCCAACGGATAGAGCGCGCGCGATGAGGCCGGCCAGGGGCTGATGCCGTAACCCGCCACATTGCCGCTGACGAACTCGGCCTTGTGCCAGCCCAGCCGGTAGTTGATGCTCGCCACCACATATCCGCGCTGCACGAATTCGATGGCCGTGGGCACCACGCCTTGCGGATCATGCTTGCATCCAGCGAGCCATGTGCCGCCGTGCGCCAGCACCAGCAACGGGCGCCGCGCATCAACATTCCCCAGCGGCTTATAGAGGTCGAGCTCGAGCGTGTCGATGAGGCCGAGGTAATTCGTGTCGGCGCCGTAGATGATGTCGCTCTGAACGGC
>JAEUSX010000159.1 GCA_016788405.1 Flavobacteriales bacterium | reverse complement strand
TGTGGAACGATACCTTGGGCAACATTGGCGCAATTGGCGTGCAGGTGACCAGCGACTGTCTCGGCACGGAGGTCTTCTGCTTGGCCGACCAACAGAGCGGTTCCTTCACGGTTACGCCCAGCACGCAGTACTACTTCCGCGTGCTCACCTTGACGAACACGACGGGCACCTTCAACATCTGCCTGCAGGCCCCGCCGCCTCCGAGCTGCCTTGCCTTGCCGACCTCGCCCGCCAACGGAGGATCCGCCTGCAGCACGACGCCGGTCACCCTCACCTGGCCTGCGGCGCTCTACGCCACGGGTTATGATGTGGTGCTGGACGGCAACACCGTGTCGACGAACCAGCCCGGAACCAGCTACACCACTCCGGCACCGCTGGCCGCCGGCCCGCACACCTGGAGCGTGACCCCGCTCTCTCCGCAAGGCGACGCCAGCGGTTGCACGACGTGGACCTTCAACTCGAACGTGTTCGGCTGCTACTGCGCGAGCTCGCCGTCCCAGACCATCGACGAGGAGATCTACAGCGTGACCGTGAACGGAGTGACCGTGGGCGATGTGACGCCGTACCCCGGCGCCAATACCGGTTGCACCACGCCTGCTCCTGGTCCCGGTTCCATCCTGAACCGCTACTCCAACTGGATCAACGGCCTTACACCGCAGTTCATCGTTCAGCAGGGCGTGCCTTCCACGTTCAATGTGCAAGAGGATGAGTGCGATGGCGCAACCTATTTCGCCTTCGGCACCGGTGTTTGGATCGATTGGAACCAGGATGGTGATTTCGACGACGCGGGTGAGCAGATCTTCCAGGAAGCCTCCACGCTTGCTGGTCCTCGGAACATCCCGGGCGGCTTCACACCGCCCGTGACGCCCAACCTCGGCTTGACCGTGATGCGCGTGATCGTGGCCGAAGGCGTGAGCGGGGCCGGGCTGGTGCCCTGCCTGGCTTACGGCTATGGTGAGACCGAGGATTTCCTCATCGATGTGCAGCCGCCTCCCGCGCCTGCCAGCGCCATCGCTTCGATCAATGACAACTGCATCGGCGGCAACTTCACGATCGATGTGAACGTGAGCAGCTTCGGCGGCGGCGGATCGGCCAACATCGAGTATTCTGTGAACAACGGCCCCGCGGTCATCGTGCCCGCCTCGCTCGGCAGCAACACCATCCCCACCAGCGGCAGCTTCCTGCAGACCGATGTGGTGAGCATCGTGGTGACCAACGGCACCGTGTCCACGCTTGACATGGGCGACTTCTTCGGCAGCTGTCCGATCAACGTGCCCTGCGGCACCACTTTGAACGTGAGCCACTGCTACGGCAACAACGATCCGCGCGTGTTCGTCTTCGTCGCCGATGATGATGAGCAGACCCTGACGCTGACCTTCATCGCGGGCTCCATGGACCCCAACGATGTGATCCGCACCTATGCGGGCACCGATGAGAACAACAGCCCCATCCTGGTGAGCGGCTCTTTCGCTGACTTGGGCTCTCCGCAACTCTCGAGTCCCTCATCCACGGACACGCTCATGCTGGTCATCGATAGCGATGCCAGCAACAGCTGCCAGGACGCGCAGCAGACCACCTGGCAGTTCGAGGTGGAATGCACGCCGGCTTGCGCCGATCCCGATGGCTCTGCGACATTCGACCTGTGCAATGCTTCGATCGACGTGAACCTCGACTTCGAGGGTGGTACCACCGCTACGATCCGATACATCGTCAACGGAGGCACTCCGGTGAACATCCCCGGTCTGAATGCTCCCTACTCGACCACGATCGGACCCTTCAACCCCGGCGATCAAGTGCAAGTGCTCTTGGTCAATGATGACGATGCGGCCTGCACGCGGAACCTGGGCACCACCAACATCGTCGCGCCTGCAGGGCAGCCCACGGTGACGGCTAGCGCTAATCCGACAACGATCTGCGCAGGCGGCAGCACCACCCTTAGCGCGGTGGCCAGCGGCGGCAACGGCCCCGTGCCCACCTACGTGTTCCAGACCGCTACGGGCGGCACCTTGGCCGATATGAGCGGCGCCACCGTTCTCTTAGGCGCGGGCTTCGATGATTCCGTGAGCGGAAGCACCGCCATGGGCTTCTCATTCAACTACGGCGCTGCCCCCTACACCACCTTCTTCGCGAGCAGCAACGGCCAGCTCACCTTGGGAGCGGCGGGCAACGCCTCGTTGGGCAACAGCCTCGCTACAGGCACGCCGCGTCCTTTGATCACGTGCTGGTGGGACGACCTGCACACCGGCAGCGATGGCTGGGTGCAGACCAAGCTCTTCGGAAGCCCTGGCAGCTACATCCGTGTGGTGGAGTGGAAGGTGCGCGACTATCCGGGCTCCGGCCTGGCCACCACCATGCTCATGCAAGCATGGCTCTACCAGAGCGGTGTGATCGAACTGCGCTACGGTCCCTCCACCGGCGTGAGCGATAGCGGTGCCAGCATCGGCATCTCCGGCGCCACGGCCAACGAGTTCCAGAGCGTGAGCAGCCCTGCCCACACGGTGAGCACGGTGACGGAGAACCTCAGCAACAGCGTGTGGCCGGGCGATGGCCGCATCTACCGCTGGTTGCTGCCCGAGGTGCCTGGAACGGTTTACACCTGGAATCCTGGGAACTTGGTGGGAAGCACTGTGGTGGCCTCCGGCGTCATGAGCACCACCGTCTTCACGGTGTCTGCTGTGGTGCCTGGCGGCTGTCCCGAAGAGGAAACGGTGACCGTGACGGTTCAAGACCCCGTCTCGTCGGCGAACATCGCGCCGGCTTCTCCGAACTTCTGCACCGGCGGCAGCGTGCTGCTCACGGTGACCCCGACCAACGGTGTGCCTCCCTACACCTACCAGTGGTACGACCCGGGCAACAACCTCATGGGCACCGCGAACACGCAATCGGCCAGCATCGCCGGCACGTGGAGCTGCCTCGTGACGGATGCCTGCCTCGGCACGGTGACCCCGACGGTGAACGTGAGCTCCACGCTGACGCCAGTTGTGGATGTCACGCCGAACCAGCCGACCTGCTCCGGCGCCAACATCGTGCTCACGGCGAACACGATCACCGGCACGCCGAACAGCTGGCTCTGGAGCGGCCCCGCACCTGTGGGCGGCCAGACCACGCAGAACGTTACGCTGAACAACATCACCAGCGCCAACAACGGCACCTACTCGGTGGTGGCCACCTTCAACGGTTGCCCTTCGGCGCCGGCGGCCTACGTGCTCAGCGCGAACCCGACCCCGACGATCAACAGCGTGACGGCCACGCCGAGCATGGTGGTCGCAGGTCAGAACAGCGTGCTGAACGTGAACGCCAGCCTGCCTTCCGCAACCTACTGCAGTGTCGGCACTTCGTTTGGCGCATGCGGCTCTGACGAGTGGATCGAGAACGTCACCTTCGGCACGATCAACAACACCTCGGGCTGCACCTACGGCCTCGGTTCTTACCAGGACTTCACCGCCCAGAGCACGAGTTTGGCGGCTGGCGCGAGCCAGACGCTCAGCGTGCTGATCAACTCGTACTTCAGCGGTGATCAACTGCAGGCGTGGGTGGACTGGAACAAGGATGGCGACTTCATCGACGCGGGCGAGCAATACCCGAGCGGCGGGCCTTTGGCCGCCATCGCGGGCACGAACAGCTTCGCGATCACCGCCCCCTTGACCGCGTTGAATGGTAGCACCCGCATGCGTGTAAGGCTGGCTTACGTCGGCACTGTTCCTGCGTGCGGCGTCATCAATTACGGCGAGACGGAGGATTACACCGTGAACGTGACGGGAGGCCAGGATGCGCTCACCTATCTGTGGACCGGCGGCTCCTTCCTCGGCGGCGTGAACAACACCGCGAGCGTGACGGCGGACAACATCACCAGCACCACGACCTACAACGTAGCGGTATCGGCACTGGGCTGCACGGCCACGGGAAGCACCACGGTCACCTTCGCCGGCAACGACTTCACCTTCAAGGTGTGGACCGATGCCAACGGCGGACAGACGGGCTACGCGATCTACCAGCAAGGCACCAACGCCTTGATCTGGAACGTGCCGGCAGGCTCCTTCCCGAGCAACGTGAGCGGCTTCACGAGCGTGGGCGCGCTGCCTGATGGCTGCTACTACCTGCGCGTGACCGACTCCGGTGGAGACGGCATCGTGGGCGGCGGCTACGTGCTCTACGAAGGCCCTGGCGA
>JAEUSX010000108.1 GCA_016788405.1 Flavobacteriales bacterium | reverse complement strand
GCCGAGGTGCGGTCGTCCGAATTCCTCGCCTCTCCCAATCCCACGAATGGGATCACCCGCGTTCTGCTGCCATCGGCAGGAGTCGTGGATGTCACTGACCTCAGCGGCCGCTTGGTGATGCAGGAGCGCCTGCAAGCAGGCCTTCAGAGCATCGACCTGGGTGCGCTGCCAGCGGGGGTCTACGTGCTGAACCCGCGGGTCGAGGGGGTATCCCCGATCAGCGTGGTCCGCGCGGACTAGCGCACGAAACGAATGACCTGGCCTGCTTCGGGTGCCTGCATCAGGTAGATGCCCGA
Source organism: Flavobacteriales bacterium (assembly GCA_016788405.1). GTDB lineage: Bacteria > Bacteroidota > Bacteroidia > Flavobacteriales_F > PHOS-HE28 > PHOS-HE28. The sequence goes on along the minus strand of JAEUSX010000108.1, from coordinate 9,929 downwards.
CACGCATTCGAAGTCGATCTGAGAGGTGCCTCCCTTCAGGGTGAGGCGCTTCACCGTGCGCCCTGAAGCATCGAGGATGTTCATCGGCGTAAGGCCCCATTCCTGCGGCACGCTGATCTGGAGTCCCTCATCCGTCACCGAAATGCGCAGGAGCGAAGCGGGATGCTCGTCGACACCCGCCTCGGGACCCCAGATGCTGTAAGCCCAGTCAGGATTGTCGATGTACGGATTCCGATTGCCCTGCATGCCGAAGACAGCGTTGTTGCGGTCGCGCTCCTTGTCGCTCACCGCATCCTGGGCATGCCATGCCAGCAGCAGGCTCTCCGCCCAAGGCACGAACGCGCCGCTGGAAAGGATCGGCGCTGGCCACGAGACCGATTCATTCAGGTAGCGCGTGAGCATGTAGAAATGCCCGCGTGCGAGATCGCCTTTGTACTCATCGATCGGTTCGAACACGGTGCCGCTGCAACCGGGCAGCGAGCAAGGCCCGCGCTTGCCACCGTTCTGGCTGGTCCAGGCCGGAGCCGTGACCTCGCCATAGGGCCAATTGCCGCGTTGCTGGTTCACCCAGGCATCGGTCGGGTAGATGTGGTGCAGGTCGGTGTTCATGGGCGTGCCGTCATTGAACCAGCTCACCGGGAAGGTGTGCTCGCGGTTGAAGCAATCGCCCTCGCTGTCGTAGTTGCCGCATTGATCCACGACGAACTGGAATTCGTACGGGGGCGTACCGCCGGGCACATCGCTGTAGATGTCCCAGACGCCGCCGTCGGGAGCTTGATCGGTGCTGGAGAATGCCTCCCAGAGCTGGCTGTACGCCAGGACGGAATGCGGGCTGATGATGTCGTTCAGCGCGGCACGAAGCGCCTCGCCGGTCAGGCCCTGGGCGCTGTCGTAATAGCCGGGAGGAGGCTGCGCGACAGCGATTCGAGCCAGCAACAGGAGGGGAAGCAGAAGCAGGCGCATGGGCGGCAAAGGAACGTGCAAGAACCCGTGGTCCTACCTTGCCAGCGGTCATTGGTTAATCAGAACCTCGACCGTGGAACCATGGGCGTAGAACGTCGTCGATTCATTCAACTCGGATTGGCCGGCACCGCAGCGTACCTCGCGGGATGCACGGACGCACCGACAGCCGCCTTGGAAGAATCGCCAGCGGAAAAGCTGCCGCAGGGCCCGCTCGTGCTGAGCACATGGGACCATGGCCTGCCTGCGAACGAGCGGGCATGGGAGGTGATGCGCGCGGGTGGGAGCGTGCTGGATGCTGTAGAGCAAGGGGTGATGGTGGTGGAGAGCGATCTGAGCAATCGCAGCGTGGGCTTGGGCGGCCTGCCTGATCGTGATGGGCATGTGACGCTCGATGCGTGCATCCAGGATCACGATGGACGGGCCGGCTCCGTGGCATTCCTGCAGCGCTTCGAGCACCCCATCAGCATCGCGCGCGCCGTGATGGAGCGGACGCCCCATGTGATGCTGGCGGGAGCGGGTGCCGAGCGATGGGCGCTCGAGAACGGGTTCTCGACGCGTGACGTGCAGATTCCGGAAGTCCAGGCGGCCTGGCAGAAGTGGCTGGAACGCGGTGAGTACAAGCCGGTGGCCAATATCGAGAACCACGATACCATCGGCATGGTGGCCATGGATGCCCAAGGCCGATTGGCCGGTTCGTGCACCACCAGCGGCATGGCGTACAAGGTGCACGGGCGCGTCGGTGACAGCCCCATCATCGGCGCGGGCCTTTTCGTGGACGGAGAGGCGGGCGCGGCGTGCGCCACGGGTGTCGGCGAGCTGGTGATCCGCGTGGCTGGCAGCCATACCGTGGTGGAGCTGATGCGCCAGGGACGAAGCCCGGCGGAGGCGTGCAAAGAGGCGGTCCTTCGGATCCAACGCAAGCACAAGGACTTGAAGGACATGCAAGTGGGCTTCCTCGCCATCCGCGCGGATGGGGCCTACGGCGGGTATGCCTTGCGCGATGGATTCAGTTATGCGGTCCACACCGCCCAAGGCAACGAATTGGTTCCTTCCGCCTTCGGCTGACCCCTCGTTCCGGACCCATCTGCGGCGTTCTCTTACCTTCGCCTTCGCCTCATGAACAGATTGACGCGCGTCGCTTCCTTGTTGCTCGGGCTTGTGCTCGCAGCGTCGAGCATCGCGGCCGATTCAGATCCCAACGTTGGGTCGGGCCGGCTGAAGGTGCATTGCTCCAAGGCTTCGGCGTTCGTCAGCATCCAGGTGGAGCACGAGCGGCGCATCGGGAATGTGGTGCTCGAGATCCGCGACGGTCAGGGCCGGGTGATCTACCGCGAGGAAGGCAAGGCCCTTACGGGCGAGCTGGTTCGTCGGCTGGACAAGGGGCAATTGCCGCGCGGGAAGCACAGTTTGAGCGTGCACGCCCGCGATCTGGACCTGGTGGAGGAGTTCACCATCGAGTGAGCTCCTGAGATGGCGCGGCCTACGACCATCAAGGCCGCAACGGTTTATTTCGCGGCACAACCCGAATCGTGGAGCTGACCCCGGACCAATGGATCGTTGCTGGCGTGGTGGCCTCCGCGCTGCTGCTCTTCATCAGCGAGAAGCTGAGCATCGATCTGGTCGCGTTGATGATCGCCGCCACACTGGCCGTTACCGGTGTGATCACACCCTCTGAAGCGGTCGCGGGCTTCAGCGATGCCGCTACGCTCACCGTGGCATTCATGTTCGTCCTCAGCGCTGCGCTGATGAAGACCGGTGCCTTGAGCACCGTTGGTCCTCGCTTGAGTGAGCGATTCCGAAGGAACGAAGGCCTTGGGCTCATGGTCTTCATGGCGCTGGTGGGGTCCGTGAGCGCGTTCATCAACAACACGCCGATCGTCGCGGTCTTCATCCCCATCGCGGTGCAGATGGCCCAATCGGCCAACATGCATCCGGGCAAGCTGCTCATACCGCTCAGCTTCGGGACCATCTTCGGCGGCACGGTCACGTTGATCGGCACCAGCACCAACATCGTGGTGAGCGGTCTCAGCGCCAAGCTCGGGGCGGGTGAGATCGGCATGTTCGATCTGGCGCCGATGGGCGCTGTGCTGCTTGTGGCCGGCATCCTGTACATGGTGCTCGTGGGCCGGCATCTGCTTCCTGGGAAGCAGGACCAGAAGGACCTGAAGGAGAAGTTCGGCATGGGCGGCTATCTCACGGAGATCGAATTGCTGCCGGGCGCGCGCTTCGTGGGCAAGCGCATCATGGACAGCTCGTTGGTGCGCGAGCTCGACATGGACATCATCGAGATCATCCGCGACGGGCAGCGATTCGCCTTGCCGCCCGGTGACATGGTGCTCGAGGCCGGGGACCTGCTCAAGGTGCGCTGCGCCGTGGAGAAGATCCGTGCGCTGAAGGACCGCGCCAACATCAGCGTGAAGCCCACCGTGCAATTGGCCGGGGACGACTTGCGCACACGCGGCACCCTCCTGATGGAACTCGTGATCACAGCCAGCAGTCCCCTTGATGGCAAAACGCTCGGCGAGGCGGATTTGATCCGCACCTACCGGGCCGTGCCTTTGGCGGTGCGTCATCGCGAAGATGTGGTGCATGAGCGTCTGCAGGACACCGTGTTGCGCAGTGGTGATGTGGTGCTCGCCGAAGTGAAGCGCCACTTCGTGAAGAACCTGAAGGAACTGGAACGCACGCCCGATGCGCCGTTCGCCATCCTCGGCGAGCAGGAGGGCATGGCGGAGTTCGACAGGAACCGGTTCGTGATGGTGGCTGCCGTCATCCTGGGCGTTGTCGCCGTCAGCAGTTTGACCCGGGTGCCGGTGATGGTCGCCTCGCTGGTCGGGGTCATCATCATCGCCCTCACGCGCTGCCTGAGCATGAAGGAATTCTACGAGGCCATCGAATGGAAGGTGATCTTCCTGATGGCCGGCGCCTTCAGTCTGGGCGCGGCCATGCACAACAGCGGGCTCGACACGCGCATCGCCGACAAACTGGTGAGCACTTTGGGCCAGTGGGGCCCTGTGGCCGTGATCAGCGGGCTGTACATGGCCACCTCATTGCTCACCGAACTCATGAGCAACACGGCCTGCGCCGCGCTGGTCACGCCCATCGCCATCGGCATGGCCGATCGGATGGACGCCAGCCCCACGCCCTTCGTCATGGCGGTCTGCTTCGCGGCCAGTGCCTGTTTCATGACCCCCATCGGCTACCAGACCAACGCCATGGTTTACACGGCAGGCCAGTACCGTTATGTCGACTTCATCAAGGTGGGCCTGCCCTTGCACCTGCTCTTCTGGGCCCTGGCCACCTGGTTGATCCCGGTTTTCTATCCGTTCTGAATCCAGCGGATCAATCGGCGGTCGTCGCCGGCGGAGATCAGCGAGTCACCGAGCCAAGCCACTGCGTTCACGCTATGGGCATGGCCGCCGTCGCGGGCTTCCAGGCGGATGATCACCTCCAAGGTCGCGGCATCCCAGAGCTTCAAGGTCTTGTCGCGTGAGGCGGTCACGAAGCGTGTTCCGACATTGTTGAAGGCGATCCCGTAGATGGCGCCGCGATGAGCCGGAAGCGAGATCAGTTCTGCAGCGCCGCCTTGGTCCGGCCATACGCGCAGCGCGCCATCTTTTCCGCCGCTCAGGAGCACGGGCTTCGTTGGATGGAAGGCGAGGGAGGTAGTGCCGCCTTCATGACCGGTGAAGGTGCTGATCTCGTTGAGCATGCCCGATTCCAGCACGCGAATCGGTCCATCGCCGCAGGCCACAGCGATGCGTCCACCATCAGACGAGGCAGCAAGTCCGCGCAGCTTCCCCTCGCTCAATGGGATATCGCGCTCCGCCCGCCAGCGCGGGCCTTCGCGGCGCCAGGTGCGCAGATGTCCATCGGCGCCCGCCGTGGCGATCAGATCAGCGCCGATCCGCCCGATATCGTGGATCGCGCCGGCATGCGCTTCGATCCGCTGCAGCGCGATCCGGTCGCGCAGATCGATGATGCAGAGCTCGCCCGTGAATGTGCCAATGGCGAGCAGGCCTTCCACCGTGCGGCGTGCCGAGAACACCGGTGCGGACAGTTGCGCGGTGAGTGAGATGCGCATGGGGTCGGTCATTGACCACGTGAGCACGGTGCCATCGCCGCACCCGCAATGCACTTCGCCGTCCAGGGCTTCAAGCGCGTAGACCGGCGCTCCTGCACGATGTATCTCCAGCGCGCGCAGCATCGACGGGCAAGGTAACGGGTGCTATGGCCAGCGCTTCCGTTCAGTCCAATCGAAGGTCCACTCGGGCGTGCGCAGCCGATCGCCTTCCAACGCGTGCCACGGGGTGGATGGCATGGCAGGGTTGCGAAGGATATGCATCTCCTGCGCGGGCATGTAGCTCTGCGCCAGCATCAGGTAGGTGCGCCCATCGGGTGCGCGGGCCACATCCACCACGATCATGGCATGCCCCGGGCTCCCGCCACGGATGAAGACATCGCCCGGCGCCGGTTCGAAGGCAGTGGCGTCGCGCAGTTCGCGGCTCAGGCTCATCGTCCCCGCATACATGAACACGGTCTCGAGGAAGCGGAGCAATTGGGCGCGCGACGAGTCCCGTTCACCTGTCCGGATCCACCGGCATTGCGCGCCTTTCACCTGTACGCGCTCGCCGTTGCGCCATCGCTTCCATTCCGCCCTGAATCCGTTGGTGAAATCGAATGCGATCTCATCCTGACGGCCGTTCGCGAGCAGGTACTCGGCACGCAGGCGGATCACGGCATCCGCGCATTGCTGGAGGTCGCGGTCGCCCACGCTCAGGTCGATGACCGCCGCGTGGACATCCTGTCGGGCTTTCAGGCTCCCATCATGCAGCAGCACTGGAGCGCCGACCGGCTTCAGCGGAAGCTGCCGGAGGAAGGCGCCGAATGATCCTTCATCAGCCGTTGCGCGCACGGTGCCTGGTGGCGGCGGGAAGCGTTGCGCGACGGTGGTGCTTTGAGCCGTGCACCAGCTGGCCAGAAGCAGGAAGGGCAGCGCGCTGCTAGGAAGACGCATGCGCGGTCAATGCGCGTGCTGGTGCGGCGTAACGTCAGGCCTTCGCGCTCTCCTGCACCGGCCTGTAGCCGAAGAGCCGGTTGTCCTTGATCATGTTGTCCACGTACGGCGGCACCATGCTCTCCCAACCGGGCTGCGCCCCGCGGATCATGTCGAGCACCTGCTTGCTGAAGATGTGCAGCACGTTCGGATCGAAACTGGTGATGTCGACGATGCGCTTGTTGAACAGCAGGTAGTCGTACAGCGGGCGCATGCGCGGGTGGATGGGCATGTTCGCCGTGGTCATGATCTCCGCCGTGGCATTCGGCCGGCTCGGGTACACGTAGATCTTCAGATCGCGGTGGAAGAGGATGCCGAACGCCTCTAGCACGCCGCCATTGAGCTGGCGGTAGTACTTCTCGTCGAAGACCTCCACCAGGTTCGTCACCCCCATGATCAAGCCCATCCGCGCCTTGGTGAAACGGCTGAAGTACTCCACGAGCTTGTAGTACTCCTGGTAATTGCTGATGAGCACGGTCTGGCCCAGCGAGCAGAGGATGTCAGCGCGGTCGATGAAATCCTTCTCATCCACGTCGCCGGTGTCGCTCTTGAGGTTGCTGAGGGTGATCTCGAAGAGCACTTGCAGGTTCTGACGGTCAACCCTGTTCTCCTTGATGAACATGTTGTACCCGTTCATGATCATGTCGATGTTGACCTTGGTCACGGGCCGGAAGCTGCCCCGGATGGCGAGGATGTTCTTCTTGTACAGGGTCTCACTGGCCTGCAGGTTCTGTCCATCCGGGCCGAAGAGCACCGCATCCGTGAACCCGCGCTTCACGAGCTGCAGGCTCAGCAGGCGGTTGTCCACCTGGCGGAAGGCCGGGCCGTTCATCTGGATCATGTCGATCTCCATCACATGCCGGCTCAGATTATCATAGAGCGAATCCATGATCTGGCCCGGATGCTCCCATCCGGTGAGGGCGGCGAAGAGCAGGTTCACGCCGAGCACGCCGATGCACTCCTGTTGCACGCTGATATCGGGGTCGTGCAGCCGGAAATGCAGGATCACATCGTTGGTCGGCTGGTCGGGCGCGGTCTGGAATCGCACGCCCATCCAGCCGTGACCGCTGTGCTGCCGTTCAATGGTGCTGGTGGTGACGGTGTTGGCGAAGGTGAAGAAGCGCTTGGTGGGATGCTCCTGGCGGTCTAGCCGGTCGATGATGAGCCCGTACTCGTGCCGCAGCATGTTCTTCAAGCGGCTCTCGCACACGAAGCGGTTGCCCGGCTCTGGGCCGTAGATGGCGTTGCTGAAATCCTTGTCGTAGGCGCTCATCGCCTTCGCGATGGTCTGAGAAGCACCGCCTGCGCGGAAGAAGTGCCGTACGGTCTCCTGCCCGGCGCCGATCTCGGCGAAGGTGCCGTAAAGGTCAGGGTTCAGGTTGATGCGCCGCGCCTTCTGGGCGGGGGTGAGCGGCACGTGCTTCGGATCCTGTGAGAACATGCGGATTCAGGTGCAGCAAAGGTAGCGGGTGCGGAGCGGCGGGGCTGCTGTTCGTCAGGCCGGGCCCATGTTTCCGGCATCATCCGATGCCATGCTGAGCGCGCCGCTCGGGCACTGCGCCACTTGCGTCCGTATCGCTTCGGAATCAGCGCCATCGGGTTGGATCCACGGGCGCTCGCCCGGCTTGAAGACCGCTGGCAGGCCGCGCCAGCACCGCTTGCTGTGGATGCAGAGTTCCTTCTTCCACACGATCGTGACCTCGCCATTGGTGTATCGATGGTCGCTGCTCATGGCTTCAGGGCTTTGGTGATGGCGATGGGGCCTTCCAGGGTACGGTGCACCGGACAGGCCCCAGCGATCTGCAATAATCGTTCGCGCTGCTCTTCGGGGATTTCCTTGCCAAAGGAGACCTCCAGATGGACGCGACTGTCGACCGCGCGCCCGGACTGCCGCCGGTCCAACGCGGCATGCACGCGGATGGCACCCACGTCCCAGCTCTTCCGCTGCGCGTACATGCGCAGGGTGATGGCCGTGCAGCTGGCCAGCGCGCCGAGCAGCAGCTCGTGCGGTCGCAGCCCGGAATCCTGGCCGCCGTGCTCGGCAGGCTCGTCGGCTACGGCGGTGATGCCACGCGCGGTCAGCGTGGTTCGGTAGGGCGCGCCGCTCAACTCGGCGGTCACTTCGCGATGGGTGCTCTCCATGTGACGAAGGTCGGGCAAGCAGCTGCTCAGAAATACACCCCCACCAGCACGATGGCCGTGATCACGCAGACAAGGTCGGCGAGGAGCATGATGCCCAGGGTGTAGCGCGCATTCTTCACGCCCACGCTGCCGAAGTAGAGCGCCACCACATAGAAGGTGGTCTCGGCCGCGCCTTGGAAGAGGCACACGAGCTGTCCGGTGATGCTGTCCGGTCCGTAGGTCTTCATCGCATCGAGCAGGAAGCCGCGCGATCCGCCCGCGCTGAAGGGCCGCATGAGCGCCACGGGGATGGCGTCGATGATCTCCTTGCTCACGCCCACTTGCGCCATGGCCCACGAGAGGCCATCCATCACCAGGCCCATGAGGCCGCTGTTGCGGAAGATGCTCAGCGCCGCGAGCATGGCCAGCATGTAAGGCAGTACGCGCAGGCCGGTGGTGAAGCCATCCTTCGCTCCATGCACGAAGCTGTCGAAGAGGTTGGTGCCATTCTCGCGGAAGTATCGCTCCATCAAGAAGGCATAGCCCACGATCAGCAGGATGATCACCAGCAGCATGCCGTTGCTGAGGTTGTCGGTGAAATGGAATTTGGCCGCTCCCGCCAACGAGCCGATGTAGGCCATGAGCCCACCGATGATGGATGTGACGAGCAGCACGCCGCCCATCACCGGCAGGTTGAACAGATTGATGCGCTGCCGCACGGATACCATGATCAGTGCTGCGAGCGTTCCGGCGAAGCTGGTGATGATCAGGGGCACCATCACATCGGCGGGATTCGCGGCGCCCATGGCCGCACGGTAGCCGATGATGCTGGTGGGCAGCAGCGTGAGGCCGGCCGCGTGCAGGCAGAGGAACATGATCTGCGGGTTCGTCGCGCGGCCCTTGTCGGGATTGTCCTCCTGCATGCTCTCCATGGCCTTGAGGCCGAAGGGCGTCGCGGCGCTGTCGAGGCCGAGGAAGTTGGCGGCGAAGTTGAGCGTCATGAAGCCGTAGGCCGGATGGTCCTTGCGGAGATCAGGGAACACCCGGTGGAAGACGGGGGAGAGCAGGTGGGCCACTTTCTCCATGGCGCGTGAATCGACCAGCAGGTTCAGCAGGCCGCAGAAGAACGTGAGGTAGCCGATCAGCGGCAGCCAGAGGTCCATGATGGTATTGCGGCAGGTGGCGAAGAGGCCGTCGGCGGGCACGGTGCCGTGCGTGACCTTGATGATGCCCGTGCCATTGAGCACGTAACGGTCGTCGCCGACGTCAACGCCGTCCTCGCCAGCGGCGCGCATCTGCGCGAGAAGCGGAGTGCCTTTCAGGGCTGCAGTGTCGAGCTCGTTCACCACGAGCGCATCGCCCTGCTTGCCGTTCACCAGCATGCCCAGGCTGTACTGCTTGCCCAAGCCGAGCATCACGAGCACATACGCGATGCTGAGAAGGAGGATGAAGGTCCAGAAGCGGCTTAGTGCCATGAACCGCAAAGGAGCGAAGGCGCGCGATGGACCGGCAGGGCAGGGGAGACCCTTGGCGAACAGAGGCCTGTGGACGACCTCATCCCCGCCGCATGCTCAGCCCGTAAACCATCGGCAATTTGCCTTCCATGCCTTCAATGCGGAACAGGCCATCGGTGCCGCGCACGGTGTTCGCGAAGCAATCGTGCGGCGAGCCATCCAACTCCGTGAAGCGCTCCAGCATCAGGCCCGCGTCGATGAGCGCGGAGAGCACCTCCCCGAGGTCGTGGTTCCAGCCGTAGGAGCGGAGGTTGATCGCGGCATCGCGGTCGGCG
>JAEUSX010000094.1 GCA_016788405.1 Flavobacteriales bacterium | reverse complement strand
CGAGCGAACTGCTCATCGCCGAGCAAGCCGCCGTGCATGGCTTCCGCTGGGTGGTGAACCGCTGCGGCGTGATCGCAGGACCCTGGCAGATGGGGAAGACCGATCAAGGATTCGTGCTGCTCTGGCTCGCCCGGCACCAATGGGGCCTGCCCCTCTCCTATACCGGATTCGGCGGACGCGGCGCGCAAGTGCGCGACGTGCTCCATGTCGATGACCTGTGCGACCTCGCGACTCTGCAACTGGAGGACATGGACCGTGTGAACGGAGGGACCTTCAACGCGGGCGGCGGCGCGGCCAACAGCGCGAGCCTTGCAGAATTCACCCGCCTTGCAGCGGAGACGACGGGCAAGCGGATCACGGTGGCCAGCGATCCGGCCGATCGCCCGGGCGATCTGAAGCTCTACGTCACGGACCATCGCAGGCTCACCAGCACCACCGGATGGAAGCCAGAACGCGGGCTGCGCGCCATCTTCGCCGACGCGCACGCCTGGCTCCTGGAGCACGAGCAGGTGCTGCGCCCCATCCTCGGCTGAGCATCATGGATATCGCCCTCATCACCGGTTCAGGCGGCCTCATCGGCGCGGCCTCCGTGCGTCATTTCACCGCGCGCTTCGATCGCGTCATCGGCATCGACAACGACATGCGCCGGGTCTTCTTCGGCGAAGAGGCCAGCACGCGCTGGCAGGCGGAACGGCTCAAGGAGCAGCTCCCGAACTACGTGCATCATCCGGTGGACATCCGTGACGTGGCCGCGCTGGAGCGCATCTTCCAGGAGCACGGGACCGACATCAAGCTCATCGTGCACACGGCCGCGCAGCCCAGCCACGACAAGGCCGCTGACATCCCCTTCCTCGACTTCGAGGTGAATGCCAACGGCACGCTGAACATGCTGGAGCTCACGCGGCGCCATTGCCCGCAGGCCGTGTTCATCTTCACCAGCACCAACAAGGTGTACGGCGACACGCCGAACGAGCTGCCCCTGGTGGAGCTGGAGACGCGCTGGGAGATCGACCCTTCGCATCCGTACCACGCCAACGGCATCGACGAGCGCATGAGCATCGACCATTCGAAGCACAGCCTTTTCGGCGCGAGCAAGGTGGCCGCTGATGTGATGGCGCAGGAGTACGGACGCTACTTCGGCATCCGCACCGGGATCTTCCGCGGCGGCTGCCTCACGGGCCCCGGGCACAGCGGCGCGCAACTGCACGGCTTCCTCTCCTACCTGATGAAGTGCGCCATGGACCGCAGGCCGTACACCATCTTCGGATACAAAGGCAAACAGGTGCGCGACAACATCCATGCGGACGATCTGGTGGCCATGTTCGATGCCTTCTACCGGGCGCCCCGCGTGGCCGAGGTGTACAATGCCGGGGGTGGCCGCTTCGCCAACTGCAGCATGCTCGAGGCCATCGCCATCTGCGAGCGCATCACCGGCAACCGCATGCAGGTCACGCTCTCGGACCAGAACCGCATCGGCGACCACATCTGGTACGTGAGCGACCTCAGCCGCTTCAAGCAGCATTATCCCGGATGGCAGCCGCGCTTCGGCATCGAGGCCACGCTCATCCAGATCCACGACGAATTCCTCGCAAGGCAGCGCGCATGAACCTGGACCGCATCTACGCCTACCGTTTCCGCGACGTTGACCACGCCAAGCGCGGCATGGTGTGGGCCGAGCTCGCGCGCTTCATGCACGAGAAGCTCGGTCGCCCGCAGGTGATGCTCGACCCGGCAGCGGGCATGTGCGAATTCATCAATGCCATGCCGGCCAAAGAGAAATGGGGGGTCGACATCAATGAGCCGTTCATCCGCGCGCATGCCGCCAAGGACATCCGCATCGTGATCGGCGACACACTGAAGGCCGACCTGCCCAAGGACCACTTCGATGGGGTGTTCGTGAGCAACTTCCTGGAACATCTGCATTCGCAAGAGGAGGTCGCGGACTTCCTCGGCAAACTGCATGGGCACCTGAAGCCCGGCGGGCGCATCGCCATCATGGGCCCGAACTTCAAGTACGTGTACAAGGAATACTTCGATTTCGCCGACCACACGGTGGTGCTCTCTGAATTGGGAGTCGCCGAGCATCTCTACGGCGCAGGATTCGAGGTCGAGGCCATCCACCCGCGCTTCCTACCGCTCTCTTTCCGTGGCAGGCTTCCTGTGAACAAGCTGCTGGTGCAATCGTACCTGGCGATGCCTTGGGCCTGGCGGTTCTTCGGCAAGCAATTCCTGCTGATCGCGCGGAAATGAAGCTCAGCGTGGTGATCCCCGCCCACAACGAGGAGGGCAGCATCGCCGAGACCCTCCAGCACCTGCATGCCGTGCTGCGCCGCGAGTCCATCGCGCACGAGATCGTCGTGGTGAACGACCACAGCGCGGATGGCACGGGCGCCGTGCTCGCCGGGCTCCAGGGGGCGATGCCCGAACTGCGCGAAGTGGTGAACGACGGACCAGGCGGCTATGGGCACGCCGTTCGCAAAGGCCTGGCCAGCTTCACAGGCGATTGCGTCGCGGTGATGATGGCCGATCTGAGCGACGACCCCGAGGACCTGGTGCGCTTCTACCGCAAGATGGAGGAAGGGCACGACTGCGTGTTCGGCACACGGTGGAGCAAGGGCGGCCGCGTGGTGGACTACCCGCTGCACAAGCGGATCATCAACCGCCTGGCGAACACCATCGTGCGACTGGTGTTCCGCTTGAAGTACAACGATTGCACGAACGCTTTCAAGCTCTATCGGCGCAGCACCATCGAGGGCATCCAGCCACTGCTCTCGCCGCACTTCAACCTGACCTTGGAGATGCCGCTCAAGGCGATCGTGCGAGGGTACAGCTATGCCGTGGTGCCCAACAGCTGGCGCAACCGGAAGGCCGGGGTCTCGAAACTGAGGATCCGTGAGATGGGCAGCCGCTATTTCTTCATCCTCCTGTACTGCCTCATCGAGAAGTACTTCTCGCGCGGCGACTTCAAGAAGCGATGGGACTGATCGATGCCTCGGGCCGCGCGCGCTGGTTGGAAGCGCTGATCGTGCTTTCGCTCGCGTTCGCGCTATGGCGGCCCGATTTCATGTTCTTCTGGCGCGATGACTGGGACTTCCTCTCGGGCATGCGCGGTGCCGGGCCCGGCTGGCTGCTCGTCGATCACTATGGCCATGTCCTCCCCTTCTTCAAGCTGCTGTACTGGGGCGAGATGGCGATCCTGGGCACCAACACGCAATGGCACGGCTTCGTGAGCGTGATCCTCTTCGGATTGGGCAGCGTTGCCCTGCTCCGTTTAATGCTGAAGGTGACGAGTCCGGTGCCGGCCTGGGCGGCGGTGGTGCTGTACACGGCGCACCCCATGATGTTCCAGCACGTGGGCTGGATCTTCGAGCAGTGCATGTCCGCGCATCTCTTCTTCCAGGCCCTTTCGGTGCTCTGCTTCCTGCGCTGGCAGCAGACGGAGCGCAACGTTCATCTCGCGCTGACGCTC
>JAEUSX010000075.1 GCA_016788405.1 Flavobacteriales bacterium | reverse complement strand
GGCGCAGGTCCTCCTCGAGCTCGGTGTTGAGGAAGAAGATGGGCACCACGAGGTGCTGCCGGGCCAGGCGCTGCAAGTAGGGGAGCTGGCGGTGCATGGCCTGCACGCTCTCGTAGTTGGTGAAGAGCAGCAGGAGGCTGCGCTGGTGGAGCTCGCGACGCACGGCCACGTACACGGCTTCGAAATCGGTCTCCTTGTGGTCGGTGCCCTGCGCGTAGAGCGCCTGCAGGATGTGCTGCATGTGGCCGCGCTGGCGGCTGGCGCGCACGAAATCATGCGGCTTGTGGCTGAAGGTGAGCAGGCCGGCGCGGTCCTCCTTGCGCATGGCGATGCTGCTGATCACCAACGATGCGTTGATCGCGTAGTCGAGCAGGCTCAGGCCCTCGAAGGGCATCTTCATCACGCGGCCGGTATCGATCAGGGAGAACACCTGCTGCGCCTTCTCATCCTGGTACTGGTTCACCATGAGGCGCGCGCGGCGCGCGGTGGCCTTCCAGTTCACGGTGCGGCGGTCATCGCCGGGCACGTATTCCTTGATCCGCTCGAATTCGCTCTGGTGCGCCACGCGGCGGATGCGCTTCACGCCGGCCAGCGTGAGGCGGTTGCTGATGGCGAGCAGCTCGTACTTGCGCAGCTGCAGGTAGCTCGGGTACACGGCCACTTCCTTGTCCGCATCGAGCACGAAGCGCCGCTCCATCAGGCCCAAGGGGCTGCTCACCATGGCGTTGATGCCGCCATAGCGGTACACGCCCCGCACCACCGGGCGCACCTGGTAACTGAATTCGGTCGTCGACCACGCCTCCAATCGGCCGGTGAACTCCAGGTCGCGCTTCTGGAACTGGTGCGGCAGCTCATCGAGCACGCGCGCGCGCATCGCCATGCCGTAGCCGCTCTCCAATTGGATGCGCACCGGATTGTGGTCACCGTTGCTCCATCGGTCGTAGGTGCGGCGCGCGCCCTTCAGGCCGGATCGCGGGCCGTACAGCAGGAAAAGCTCGGCGAGCAGCGCGAGGGCCAGTGCGAGCGCGGCGAGCTTGGCGGCCACCAGCATCGGCGCCAAGGCCCAGCCCAGCACGAAGAGCAGCACCAATGCCCAGCCCGCCACGAAGAAGCGGCGGGTGAGGAAGATGCTGCCCAGTCTCCGCATGGCTAGCGCGGCACTTCGATCTGCTTGACCAGCTGTGCGATCACCTGGTCGGGCGTCTGGCCTTCCATCTCGCGCTCCGGGGTGAGCTGCACGCGGTGGCGCAGCACATGTGGCGCCATGGCCTGCACATCCTCCGGGCTCACGAAGTCGCGGCCCTGCATGGCGGCGCTGGCGCGCGTGGCATTGAGGATGGCGAGCGAGGCGCGCGGCGAGGCGCCGAGCATCAAGGAGGCGTCGTGGCGCGTGCGGTCCACGATGGCGGCGATGTAGCGCAGCAGCTTCTCATCGCAGCGCACCTGGCGCGCCAGCCAGCGCGCGCGCTCCAGCTCCTCGGGGCCGATCACCGGCACCACGGCATCGGCGCTGAGCAGCTCGCGGCCTTGCTGGGCGCGCACCAGGATCGCGGTCTCCTCATCGAGCGTGGGGTAGTCGACGGTGAGCTTGAAGAAGAACCGGTCGAGCTGCGCCTCCGGCAGGCGGTACGTGCCCTCCTGCTCGATGGGGTTCTGCGTGGCCACCACCATGAAGGGCGGCGCGAGCGGGTAGGTGCGGCCATCGACGGTGACCTGCCGTTCCTCCATCGCCTCGAAGAGCGCGCTCTGGGTCTTGGCCGGCGCGCGGTTGATCTCGTCGATGAGCACGATGTTGCTGAAGAGCGGGCCGGCGCGGAATTCGAAGGCCGTGGTGCGCGGGTCGAACACGCTGGTGCCGATGAGGTCGCTCGGCATGAGGTCGGGCGTGAACTGCACGCGGGAGAAGCCGGTGCGCACGCAGCGCGCCAGCAGTTTCGCCGTGAGGGTCTTCGCCAGTCCCGGTGCGCCCTCGATGAGCACATGGCCGTCGCTCAGGAGCGCCACCAGCAGCAGGTCAACGAGTTCATCCTGGCCCACGATCACCTTCCGCACCTCGGCGCGCAGGCGCTCCACGGCCAGTTGCAGTTCGGTGAGCGGCACGTGGGGCTGGAACGCGGCATCGGCAGGAGGGACGGGATCGCCGAGCGGGGGCAGGTAGGGCGTGTGGTCGGTCATGTTCAATGGAATCGTTGGCGGAGGTTGTGCAATTCGTTGCTGAGGCGGAGCAGTTCGGCCTCGGTGAGCCGCGACGCGGACTCGACGCGCTGAAGGCCTTGCAGGCGCTGCATCATCTCGTCCTTCGGCAGGCCGGCCTTGGTGGCCAGATGCAGCGCCGTGGCCTCATCGTAGGCGAACGCGCGCAGGTAGGCGCGTGCCCTCACGTCTTCCTTGAAATGGGCGATGAGCTTGCGCGCGATGCCCGCGTGATCGCCCCGGTGCCAATAGAGCCGACCGATGGTGCCGGCCAGCTCGCGGCTGGCGTTGAGCGGCGGCGCGATCACGGGGATGGCGCGCTGCTGCCGGCGGATGTGCACGAGGGCGAAGAGCACCAGCAGGACCTCCGCGATGTACAGCGCCCAGCGCAGCGCGGGCTGGCTCAGGAGGAAACGGAAGATCGAGGTGTTCTCCACGCGACCGGCCTTCATGTACTCGTCCCACCACAGCGCGCGCGGCGGCAGCAGGCTGAGCGCGGCAGCGGCGAACCCGGCGTTGCGGTCCTTCAGCAGGTTGTAGTTGGTGAAGGCGAGGGGCGCGCTGCACAGCACGATGCGCCCTTCGCCCCAACGCATGTGCAGGAGCACCGGCTTGGCGCTGCCATCCACGGCCACCACGCGGGTGCGCGCGGTGTCGAAGCGGGTGAAGTGCGCGCCGGGGAATCCGCGGGCGAAGCGGAACACGCCGTTGGCCATGCGCGGCTCGCCGATGAATCGGATGTCGCTGGTGTCCTCCTGCAC
>JAEUSX010000061.1 GCA_016788405.1 Flavobacteriales bacterium | reverse complement strand
GTCTCATCGTCGTGCGCTCAATGCGATCTGGGCATGCCTGCGGCCGTCGCTTCAGAAGCGCTGGCTCCGCTGGTTCACAACCTGATCCGTTGCCCGCTGCCCATCGAGGCGGTGCAGGGCACTTTCCTGGGCTTTACGCCCCTGGCTGCTGATCGCGGCCCTCCCTCCCTGCTGTAGCGGGAATTGCTCCCCTGCATGTCCATGGCGCAACCGCCATGGATGGCACGCTGGCATGCGGCCCCGTGCGCATGAGCCAACGATCCAGGCCAGGCCCGGCCGCTCTCCATCCACGTCCTGCGTCCCCCGCGCTATGGCGGATACGCGTTCCTGAGAACCAAGAACCAACACCCAAGAACCCATGAAGATCAACCTGAAGACCATGACCCTGGCCCTGTGCGCCGCTGCGGCGATCACCAGCTGCAAGAAGAAGACCGACGACCCCGCTTCGCCCGCGCCACCGACCAACGAGGAGGAGCTCATCACCACCCTCACCCTCCACTTCCACTCAGCCAACGATGTGGAGCACAAGCATTTCGAATTCACCGACCTCGATGGCGATGGCGGGAACGCTCCGGTGATCGTCGCCGATACGCTCTCTTCGGACAGCCTCTACACCGTGGAGATCGAAGTGCTCAACGAAAGCGTCTCTCCGGCGGATGACATCACGGCCGAGATCCTGGCCGAGGGGGTGGATCACCAGTTCTTCTTCCAGTTCACGGGTGCGAACGCGGCCACCGCCTACACCGATACCGATGCGAACGGCCTGCCGATCGGTTTGAACTCCACCTGGACCATCGGTGCCGCGAGCAACGGCTCCGTCGTGGTCACGCTCCGCCATCAGCCCGACAAGTCAGCGGCCGGCGTGAGCGCAGGCGATATCACGAACGCGGGCGGTGAAACGGACATCGAGGTGACCTTCCCTGTGGTGATCGAGTAATTGCGCACGCCGAATGCGAAGAAGCCCCGGCCGGTTCCGGGGCTTCTTCATGCTGATCCGGATCGGTCCGGGATGGCAAGGGTCATTGGGCGCCCATGCGCGGGCGCTCAAGATCCTCCGCCACGAACCGCTCCATCACTTCGGGGTGCGCATCGAAGAACTCCTTCTCGCCTTCTGCGCAGAAGAAGTACGGTTCGCCCTTGTAGGTCGAGCGGATGTTCGTGTCCGCATCCATGCCGCACAAAGGGCAGATCGGGTGCGCCGGGTCGTTCGAGGGAAGCTTCCCATATTCTTGGTTGGAAAGCGGGTCCAGCCAGCCGGTGCCCTGGTATTCCATGGCGTCCACGATCCCTTGCACATGCGCCCTGCCCGCGTAGCGCTCCACCACGCGCAGCGCCAGGTCGATGCCGGAGGAGATGCCTCCTGCGCTCGCCACATTCCCTGCTTCTACATAGCGTGCACCGCGTAGCAAGCGCACCTGTGGGAACATGCCTGCGAAACGGAAATAGCCACCATGGTGCGCCGCTGCGGCCTTGCCATCGAGCAGCCCCGTGCGCGCCAGTTCAAAAGCGCCGTTGCACACGGACATGGTGACGTCGGTGCCCTTGGATGCTTCGCGGACCCACGCGATCATGCGCTCCGAGCCTTCCTCCATGGCCGGGATCACGATCACCTTGGGTTGCGGTGCGTTGTCGAAGGTGTAGTCGGGCATCACGCGCATGTTGCCGGTCACCATCACCGGAGCCATGCTGTCCGCTATGAAGTAGGGCTTGAACATCGGGTCCCAGTCATCCGTCCATGCTGCGGAGAACACTTCCAGCGGACCGGTGAAGTCCAGCACTTCCGCGTTCTTGCTGATCACGAAGGCCACGGGGATGTTGCCTTCCGGAGGCACAGGGAGGCGGTTGCGCGTAGTGTCCTGCGCAGCCGCTCCACCGGCGATGGTGTGCACGTGGTCGGCTTTCTGTTCGGGTTGCTGGGAACAGGCCATCAGGCCCAATGCGAGCGAAAGGAAGGACAAGTGAACGAGGTGTCTCATCGGTGCAGGTTGATCGAGTTCAATGATGTGGTTGGTCCGAGTATCCGATCGCAGCGAGCCAGCGCGCCTTCACGCTGTCCATGGGCACGGCGAGTTCGCGCTCCAACACATCGATCTCCTGATTGAACGCATCGTTGGCTTTCAGCAGCGGGGCGTAGCCATGATGCTTCGCGATGTAGCGCGTGAACGATGCGGAGCCCGTGTAGAACGGCAGCGCATAACTGAACCGGTCAGGCCCCCAGAGCTGGGGAAGCTTGCCCCTCGCGCCGATGTATGCCAGCACGGAGTCCGAGGGTGCATCGCGCAGCACCACCAACGCGAGCGAATCCGTCGCGGCTGGAGGCACATCGATCAATGGTGAGTAGTAGATGAGGTGTTCCTGTTCGGAGATGTCCATCGCCAGCGCATCGGCCATGCCTTCGCTCAGCCACAGCGGCATGCGTCGCATGGCCACGCTGTCCTCCTGTTGCAGCCAGTCGCCTTTGTCCGTCTTCAGCAACAAGTGCATGGCCTCGTGCAGCCACGGGCTCTGGTCCTGCTGCATGCGCCACACGGGAATGAAGGCGCAATTGCCGCCGGGCGCGTGCGAGATGAAGTTACCCGGGAGGCAGTAGAAGTGCACGCGCCGGTCGTCTTGCACGTTCCAGTCCGGTTTGCCGATGATGCGCTTCGCTGCCACGATGCCCTTGTCGAGCCGTGCCACGATCTCCGTTGCTTGTGCATCGGAAAGACTGTCCTTCGGATACCAGAGCACGACATCGGTTCCGGTGCGTGCTTCGCCGATGCTGTCGAGGATCCGCTTACCCGCGAGGTCCTCGTCCCAGGCGTTGGTGGGGATGCCGGGTGTTGGGCGGTCGCTCAGGTCGGGGGCTTGAGGTAAGGAGGTGCAGGAGGAAGTGGCCGCCGTAAGGACCCATGCCCCTGCTGCGTACCATGTTCCCGCACGTGGAAACGGCCTCACGGATCAATGGTGGTGCCCACTGCCAGCAGGCCTGCACAGCCCCACGATCTTGTGGAACACGTCATGCAGCGCGCTCAGGTCCTTGAGGATCTCCTCGTCCTTCGCACCGGCCTTGATCTTCGCATCCAGCTTCGTGCTACCATCCACAAGGGCGGCCAGGTTCTCCTGGATGCCCTTCACATCCTTGTATTCGGCGGGGATGGCGCTGGCCTGCCAGGATTTCGCCTTGGCCACCATGTCGACGCTGCGTTCGCGGATGGGGTGCAGGTCGCCTTCCTCCGCCGGATGGAAGGTCTGGCTCATCACGGTATGAAAGGCGCTCTGCTCCTTCCATTGCGTGCTTCCATGGCTGTGGTGTTGAGCGAGGCTTGTGCTTGCAAAAGCGAGCGTGAGTGCGATGGTCCATACGGACCGGGTGATGTTGTTCATGGTTGTTCGTTGTTGTTGGTTCATGGGTTCAGTGCTTCGAGGCCATCTTCCTCTTCTCCAGCACAGCGGCGTAGGCCTTCGCAGCCTTGCGCGCACCGAGCAAATCGCGGATGGCCATGAAGGCCATCGCGCCGACGAGCACATACAAGTAGGTCATGGCGCGATCAGTTCTTGGTGATGGACCGGACACCCACACCGTTCCCGCTTCGCACGCGCAGCAAGTACTCACCGGATGATAGTTCGGCGAGACCGATGGTGGCGCGCGTGGACGAAATGCGCTCCGTGCGAAGGAGCTGTCCTGCAGAGGTGAAGATCTCCACGGTGGTGTTCGCATCGACCT
>JAEUSX010000048.1 GCA_016788405.1 Flavobacteriales bacterium | reverse complement strand
GCCACGACGTTGGATGAGTACCGCCAGTACATCGAGAAGGATGGCGCGCTCGAGCGCCGCTTCCAGAAAGTGCTCGTGGAACCCACCAGCGTGGAGGAGACCATCCAGATCCTCAACAACATCAAGGAGAAGTACGAGGATCACCACAATGTGAACTTCACTCCGGAGGCCATCGATGCCTGTGTGAAGCTCACGGCGCGCTACATCACCGACCGTCATCTCCCGGACAAGGCGATCGACGCGATGGACGAGGCCGGAAGCCGCGTGCATATCAGCAACATCGTGGTGCCCAAGAGCATCCTCGATGTGGAGCAGAAGATCGAGGAGATCAAGGAGGAGAAGAACAAGGTGGTGCGCAGCCAGCGCTATGAGGAAGCCGCCAAGCTCCGCGACCGTGAGCGCACCCTGCTCGAGGAGCTCGACAAGGCCAAGAAGGCCTGGGAGGAGGAGAGCCGCAGCAACCGCACCACCGTGAACGAGGAGAACGTGGCCGAGGTGGTGGCCATGATGAGCGGCATCCCCGTGACGCGCATCGCCGAGAAGGAGAGCGGGAAGCTGCGCCGCATGAAGGAGGAGATGCAGGGCAAGGTGATCGGGCAGGAAGAGGCGGTAGGCAAGGTGGTGAAGGCCATCCAGCGCAACCGCGCCGGCCTCAAGGACCCGAACAGGCCCATCGGCTCCTTCATCTTCCTGGGCCCCACCGGCGTGGGCAAGACCCAACTGGCCAAGGAATTGGCGCGTTACCTCTTCGATACGGACGAGGCGTTGATCCGCATCGATATGAGCGAGTACATGGAGAAATTCTCCGTGAGCCGCTTGATCGGTGCTCCTCCGGGCTACGTGGGCTACGAGGAAGGCGGGCAGCTCACCGAGAAGGTGCGCCGTCGCCCTTACGCGATCATCCTGCTGGATGAGATCGAGAAGGCGCACCCTGATGTCTTCAACCTGTTGCTGCAGGCCTTGGATGATGGCAAGATGACCGACAGCCTGGGCCGCCATATCGACTTCAAGAACTCGATCATCATCATGACCTCCAACATCGGCGCGCGCGACCTGGCCGATTATGGCAAGGGCGTGGGCTTCGGTACCGCCGCGAAGTCTGAAGCGCAGGAGGACAACAACCGCGGGATCGTGGAGAAGGCACTGAAGAAGGCCTTCGCCCCCGAGTTCCTCAATCGGATTGATGACATCATCATGTTCCGTTCGCTCTCGCGCGATGACATCCACAAGATCATCGACCTGGAGCTGGCCAGCGTGTACAAGCGCATCGGCGAACTGGGCTACGAGGCCAAGCTCACCGACGAGGCCAAGGATTTCCTCTGCGAGAAGGGCTACGATGAGAAGTTCGGCGCGCGCCCGCTGAAGCGCGCCATCCAGAAGTACATCGAGGATCCGATGGCCGAGGAGATCATCAACCAGGGCATCGAGGAGGGCGATAAGATCTCCATCGGCCTCAACAAGGAGAAATCCGACGTGAGCATCAAGGTCACCAAGGGCAAGAAGAAGCTGGCGAAGGGAGAAAGCGGCGAGACGAAGGAATTGCCGCCTTCCGAGTGATCGGGCGATGATCCAGCAGATGAAGGGCCTCCACGAGAGGCCCTTCATCGTTCACGGCGCCTGTCCGGATCGCTTCTGCTGCCCGGACCGCGCCAAGATCACCAGCAGCGCCCCGGCTATCTTGGCCGCATGGCTGGTCGGCTCTTCCCGCGCTGGGGAATCCTCTTGATCGATCTGGTGCTCTGCTTGGTCGCGCTGGCATCGGCCTACCTGCTCCGCTTCAATTTCCAGGTGCCGCAGGTTGAAGTGGACCTGCTGCTGCCGGTGCTGCCGATCTTCCTGGTGGTGCGCGGAGTGAGCTTCCTCCTCGCCGGCGTGCCGCGCATCATGGTGCGCCATACCAGCACGGAGGATGCGCGGCGCCTCTTCCTCACCGTGCTGGCGGGCACAGCGGTCTTCGCCGGGATCAGCGTGCTGCGTTACCTCTTCTTCGATGGCTTCTACTTCCTCCCGCGTGCAGTGATCATCATCGACTTCATGGCCACGGCCATGCTCGTGATCACGGCACGGATCGCTTTCAAGCTGCTCCATCTACGCAGCCGGGGAGCGGGCAAGGAGCGGGTGCGCGTCATCATCCACGGCGCGGGCGAGGCGGGCCTCATCACCAAGCGCACCTTGGAGCGTGAAGGCAGCGCGCGCTTCGAGGTGGCCGCCTTCATCGATGACGATGCGCGCAAGTCGGGCAAGCGGCTCGAAGGCGTCACCATCCACCATGCGGCCAAACTGCCTGAGCTGCTGTCCAGCGGCATCGACCAGGTGATCATCGCCATCGGCAAGCCGGACGCTGAGCACCGCAGGCAGGTGGTGGATGCCTGTATCGCCGCCAAGGTGCGCGTGCTCACCATCCCGCCCGTGAGCGATTGGATCAACGGACAGCTCAGCGCCGGCCAGATCCAGGAAGTGCGCATCGAGGACCTTCTGGGCCGGCCGGTGATCCATCTGGACCAGGAGGAAGTGCGCGGACTCATCGCGGGCAAGCGCGTGCTGGTCACGGGTGCGGCGGGCAGCATCGGCAGTGAATTGGTGCGCCAGCTCAGCGAGATGGGGGCGGCCGCGCTCGTGCTGGTGGACATCGCCGAGAGCGGGCTCTACGATGTGCAGATGGAATTGGTAGGCCGTGGCCGCGACGAGAACCTGCGCGTGCTGGTGGCCGATGTGCGTGACGCCGCGCGCATGGAAGAGGTCTTCGCGCGGGAGAAGCCGCAAGTGGTCTTCCATGCAGCCGCATACAAGCATGTGCCGCTCATGGAAGCGCAGCCGGAAGAGGCCATCCGCACCAACGTTGGCGGCACGCGCAACCTGGCCAGGCTGGCCTGCGCGCATGGCACGGAGCGTTTCGTGCTCATCAGCACGGACAAGGCCGTGAACCCGACGAGCGTGATGGGCGCCAGCAAGCGCGCTGCGGAGATGGCTGCCGGTGCCATGGCCTCAGGTTGCGCCACGCGTTTCGTCACCACGCGATTCGGGAACGTGCTGGGCAGCAGCGGCTCGGTGATCCCGCTGTTCCGCAAGCAGATCGAAGCAGGCGGCCCGGTCACCGTGACGCATCCCGAGGTGACGCGCTTCTTCATGACTATCCCCGAAGCCTGTCGCCTCGTGCTCGAAGCAGCAGCCATGGGCCAAGGTGGCGAGATCTACGTATTCGATATGGGTGAGCCGGTGCGCATCGCCGAACTCGCTGAGAAGATGATCCGCTTGAGCGGGAAGGAGCCCGGTATCGACATCGCCATCACCTACACCGGCCTGCGTCCCGGCGAGAAGCTCTACGAAGAATTATTGGCCAGTTCGGAGAACACGCTCCCTACCCACCACCCTCGTATCCTGATCGGCAAGGTGGCCGGCTTCGATGCGCAGCAGGTGGAAGGGGCCTTCGAGGCATTGCTGCAGAAGCGGGGTGATGAGCTGATCGCCGCGCTGCACGCCCTGATCCCGGAATACGGATCCGAGCGCCAGTATCAGAGTCCGCGAGCGACGCACTGAGCACGGCTTGCTGCTGACGGGTTCGGCGGTCGCGTTCCAGGACAACGAAGGGCGGCTGCGGGCCGCCCTTCGTGATGCGTGCGGACCAGCCCGCTACCCTTTCCGGTTCATATCCAGCATCTCCTTGATGCCGCCTACGCTGCTGAGCACGCCGGTGGCTTCGTAAGGCATGTAGATCACCTTGTTGTTCTGTCCGCTGGTCATCTCCTTCAGCGTCTCCAGGTACTTCATGGCGATGAGGTAGTTGGTGGGGTCGGCCTTGGCGCCCTTGATGGCTTCGGTGACCAGGCGGATGGCCTCGGCCTCGCCCTGCGCGCGGCGGATGCGTGATTGCGCGTCGCCCTCGGCCTCCAGGATCTGGCTTTGCTTCTGGCCTTCGGCGGTGGTGATCTGCGACTGCTGGACACCCTCGGCCTGCAGCACGGCGGCGCGCTTGCTGCCCTCCGCGTCGATGATCTGCGCGCGGCGGTCGCGCTCGGCGCGCATCTGCTTCTCCATGGCCTCACGGATGTCGCGCGGCGGGTTGATGTCCTGCAGCTCCACACGGTTCACCTTCACGCCCCACTTGTTGCTGGCCTCATCGAGGATCTGGCGCAATTTCATGTTGATGGTGTCCCGACTGGTGAGCGTCTCGTCGAGGTCGAGCTCGCCGATCACGTTGCGGAGCGTGGTCTGCGTGAGCTTCTCGATGGCCAGCGGCAGATTCTCGATCTCGTACATCGCCTTCACCGGGTCGGTGATCTGGAAGTAGAGCAGCGCGTTGATCTCGGTCATCACGTTGTCCTTGGTGATCACGTTCTGGCGCGGGAAGTCGTACACGGTCTCGCGCATGTCGATGCGCTGCTTGCGCTGGAACTGCACGTATTTGTTGCCATCGGGCAGGTCGCGCGTGAAACGGTACACGATCTCGCGCGGCTTGTCGAACACGGGGATGATCACGTTGAAGCCTGCGGTGAGCGTGGTGCGGTACTTCCCGAAGCGCTCGATGACCATGGCTTCGCTCTGCTGGATGATGCGCACGCCCTTGGCGATGATCACGAGCACGAAGAGGACGATGAGAAGGGGGATGATGTAATCGGCCATGGTTGAGGGGTTGGCTGCTGACGCAGGTTGGGGTTGCTGGTGAAAGGATGGTTGTTGGCTGGCGGAACGATGCGAACCGTGGGCCTAGGCCTCCACGGGCTTCACGATGAGGGTGTTGCTCTCCACGCGGAGCACCTCCACGAGGTCGCCGGTGCGCAGAGCGCGGTCGCTGGTGCATTCGGCGCGCCAATCGTCGCCGCCAACCGCAACGCGGCCAAGGCGAAGGCCAGGCTCGAAATCTTGCGAGACCCGGCCGCGCTGACCCACCAAAGCATCGATGTTGGTCCGGACATCGGGGCCCTTCCACATGCGTTTCATGAGCAGCGGCCGCACCGCGAAGAAGGCGATGAGCGACACGACGGCGCACGCGATGAGCTGGGCGCCGAAGCCCAGGCCCAAGCCGGCCGCGCCACTGGCCGCGAAGCAGCCCATGCTGATGCAGAACAGCCAGAAGCCGGGCACGAAGATCTCGGCGATCAGCAGTATGATGGCCAGAGCGGCCCACCAATGCCAGGGAGAGAGAACGAGGGTATCCATGGTGTTCGCCGTCGAATATAGCCGAGTGGCTCTGGAGGCGCTCCCATGCAAAGGATGAGCGGCGCAAGCGCGGGCCGGTCGGTGGCAGGTATTTTCGCCGACCATGTCCTCGCCCACCGCGTCCAAGCTGCCCTTCAAGATCGGGCGCGATACGCTGCTCACGTTCGGCACAGAGGGGCTCGCGTTGCTGGGCATGGTGCTGGCCTTCCGACTTGCGGCTCAAGAGAGCAAGCAGGACCTCGACCTGTATGTGATCGCGCGGCGCACCGTGGCTTTCCTTTTCCCATTGGTGCTCATGGGCGCCATGGTGGGCCTCACGCGGTTCGTGGCCATGAGCGCATCGGCTGAGGCCGCTCGGCGCTATCTGCGTGGCGCACTGGCCGTGGTGGTGCCGCTGGGCGTGCTCGTGAGCGCGGTGTGCCACTTCTTCCAAGAGCCCCTCTCCTGGATCCTGTTCGATGACCACACCCGTGCGCCCCTGGTGCCGCCGGTGGGGATCATGACGTTCGGCATGGCGGCTCACGGCGTGGCCTATGGCTACCTGCGCGGGCGGGGCCGCATCGTGCTCGCGAACGCGCTGCAATTGGTGGTGCTCGCCATTGGTCCCTGCCTGGCCTTCGTGCTGTTCGATGATATGCCGCGCATCCTCTGGGCCACTGGCCTGAGCTGGCTGCTTCCACCGCTGCTGTGCATCGCTCCCGAGCTGTTCCACCATGATGGCAGCAGCCACCGTGAGCGGGGGGAGATCCTGCGTTATGGCCTGCCACGCGTGCCAGGCGATGTGGCCTTGGGGGCGCTGCTCACCGTGCCGGGTTATATCGCGCTCCGCACTTACGGCTTGGGGTTCAGCGGCGAGGTCGGCTTCGGCGCCACCCTGCTCAACATCGCGGCTGCGGCGTTCTCCCCCGTGGCGCTGCTCTTGCTGCCGGCCGCTGCCACGAAGCTCGCGCGCGGCGAGTACGCCGATCTGGCCCAGCGCGTGGCGCGCATGTCGCTGCTGGTGCTGCTCGCCTCCATCGCGCTCACGCTTGGCTTCGAATTGCTCGCTTCGCCCCTGCTGCTCATTTACCTCGGCCCCAACGGCGAGTCGTACGTGACGATCTCGCGGATCATCTTCCTCGGGGCTCTGCCATTCGCCTACTTCAACGGCATGCGGAGCTTGCTCGATGCCTATTACCGCACGCCGCGCAACGGAATCAACCTCAGCAAGTCCTTCGCGATCCTGCTGCTCGGGGGCGCCTTCCACTTGGTGGTCCCCACTCCTTGGTACACCGTGCCGGTGGTGCTGCTCATCGCCCTCACCTACCTGGGTCTGGCCACCTGGAGCGATGCGCGCTACGTGCACGACGAGTTGAAGCGCCTGGCCGCTCAGGACATGGGCGCGCTGCGGGTCGTGGTGGTTGTTCCTGAGCCGGAGGGCGGCAAGGTTTATGAGTCGGCCCGCGAGGAGGCCGCGCACCTGCGGGCTTTGGGGGCGCGCGTGGCGCTGCTGCACTTGGAGAGCCGGACTTCGCTCTTGCGGCTTTGGATGGCCCGGCAGCGCCTGAAGCGGCTCATCGTGCGCGAGCGGCCGGATGTGGTGCTCGCCCTCTACGGTTCGGCAGCGGGTCTCTTCACCGTGCTCAGCAGCTCCGTTCCCGTCGTGGTCACCTTCGTGGGCGATGATGTGCACCGCAATGGTGTGCGCGGCATCGCCCGCCCGTGGCTCGGCCGCCTCTTCTCGCAGCTGGCCGCCTTCTTCGCATCAGGACTCATCTGCCGCAACGCTGAGGTGCGTGATGGCTTGTGGTGGCGCGGGAACGAAGCCGTGCTCATCGGCGATGCGGCGGGATCCCGCGAAGCGGCCCAGCAGGCCCTTGTGCATCTGCGGAGCGTGGCGATGCATAAGCCAGCCGACGCATGAGGTTGCTGCTCGTGGCTGCGGCCAATTCGGTGCATACGCGGCGGTGGGCCTCGGCCTTCGCGGAGCGCGGGCACGAGGTGCACCTGCTCACGCAGCATGCGGCGGTAGCATCCTATCCCGCTGACGTCCGGATCCATCGGTTGCCGCATCGGGGCGGGCTCGGCTACTTCCTGAACCGCGGCGCCGCCATGCGATTGGCCCGTTCGCTGCAGCCTGACGCGATCAACGCGCATTATGCCTCTGGTTATGGCACGTTGGCCCCGCGCCTTGCTTCAGCTCCGCTGATCCTCAATGTGTGGGGAAGCGATGTCTATGAATTCCCGGAGACCAGCAGCTTGCATCGCTGGCTGCTGCGCCGCAATCTGGAGCGCGCGGATGCGGTGGTGAGCACCAGCGAGGTGATGGCGGAGCGGACACGAGCGATCTGCCCGGAGCTAAGTGAGGTCAATGTGGTGCCTTTCGGAGTGGATGCCGGGGTCTTCAGCCCTGCACCGAAGGCCGATGTTCAGCGGGTTGTCGGCACGGTGAAAACGCTGGCTCCCAAGTACGGCATCGACACCTTGATCGAAGCATTCGCGCTCCTGAAACGAATGGATGGCATGGCCGGTGCCCGGCTCCGTCTCGTGGGCGACGGGCCCTCGCGCGCGGATCTGGAAGCGCTTGCAGTGCGGCGAGGCATACGTGATCACGTGGACTTCATCGGGCCGGTACCGCACGACCGCGTGCCGGAGGAATTAAGGCGGCTCGACGTCTACGTCGCACTGAGCCGGGCGGACAGCGAGAGCTTCGGAGTGGCGGTGATAGAAGCGAGCGCGTGCGGGCTGGCGGTGGTGGTGAGCCACGTGGGCGGTTTGCCGGAAGTGGTGGAGAATGGAAAGACCGGATTGGTCGTGCCCAAGGAAGATGCGGCCTCGGCGGCAGCTGCTATGGCGGCCTTGCTCGGGGATGAGGAGAGGCGGGCGGCGATGGGCGCGGCTGGACGAGCTCGCGTGCTTGAGAAATACGAATGGCGCAGTTGCGTGGATCGGCAGCTCGCGGTGATCAAGTCGGCCATCGACAAGCGCGCTCGCTCATGAGCTCCGTTCAAGCCATGATCCGTGTGCGCGTGGTGATCCCATGCCGTAATGAGGCAGGCTACATCGGCCGCTGCCTGGGGAGCATCGCATCTGCCGACCGCACCGGAATGGACCTGGAAGCCTGGGTCTGCGATGGCATGAGCGAGGATGGCACGCGTGCTGAGATCGAGGCGCTCCATGAGACCCACCCATGGATCAAACTCGTTGACAACCACGCGCGGACCACACCGCAGGCCATGAACCTGGGCCTCAAGCCCGACGGATACGATGTCGGCATCCTCCTCGGTGCCCACGCGGAAGTGGCAGCTGACTTCTTCAAGCAGAACCTGGCCATCCTCACGATGCACCCGGAGGCCGGTTGCGTGGGCGGCGTCATCGAGAATGTATACACCGATGCCATGAGCCGTCGCATCGGCGCGGCCATGGGTCATCCGTTCGGCGTGGGCAGCGCGCACTTCCGCACCGGCCTGAAGGATGGCGAGGTGGATACCGTGGCCTTCGGCGCCTACCGTGGCGAGGCGCTGAGCAAGATCGGCTTCGTTGACGAGCGCCTATCGCGCAATCAGGACGATGAGTTGAACTATCGGCTGATCAAGGCTGGGTGGAAGGTTCTCCTTTCGCCGCGCATCCGGAGCCGTTACTATGTGCGCGCCAGCATGGGCCGGTTGTTCAGGCAGTACTGGCAGTACGGTTATTGGAAAGTGTATGTGAATCGTTTGCACGGCACGGTGACCACCGGACGACAGCTGGTGCCTGCGGCCTTCGTGCTGTTCCTGATCCTTGGCTCCGCTTCAGCCTTTCTCCACCCATGGTTGGCCATGGCATTCGCGGCGGGCCTCGCGGTTTACCTGCTCGCAGGCTTGGCCAGTGCCGTGCACGCCGCCCAGCGCGTCGGCGATGTCATCGGCGTCCTAGGCGCGTTCATCACCCTTCATGTCGCGTATGGATCCGGCTATCTGCGCGGGATCCTTGATTTCGTGCTGTTCCGTCGTGAACCCCAGGGCCAGGCGGCGAGAAGCTCTCGCTGAGCCTGGCTCCAGAGCAAGAAGCCCCGGGAATCTCCCGGGGCCCTCGCATGCATTCAGGAAGGATCAAGCGTTCTCGCCCTCCTCTTCGGTGTCCTTGGCGGCGCGCTCCTTGTTCTCCATGGCGCTCTTCAAGTCGCCGAGCACGCTCAAGTCACCCAGGGTGCTCTTCTCCACCTTGTCGTTCACGCTGCGCACGCTGGCGCTGGTAGCGGTGCTATCGACCTCTTTGCGGGTGCGCTTGCCCTTGCTCACGGTCTCCATCGGCTCATCGCCATCCTCGAACGTGCGCGTGTGGCTCAGGCCGATACGGCGCGCATCGGCGTTGAACTCGAGCACCATGAACGGAAGCTTCTCTTCCACCTCGGCTTTGCTGCCATCGGCCTTCTTGATGTGCTTGGCGGTCACGGTGCCTTCCACGCCATAGGGCAGGCTCACCACGTAATTCTGGCCTGCGCGGCCGGTGATGGTGCCCTCATGCACGCTTCCCGGAGTGAAGACGGTGGCGAACACCTCCCATGGGTTCTCCTCCACCTGCTTGTGACCGAGGCTGAGGCGGCGGTTCTCCTTGTCCACTTCGAGCACCATCACCTCGATCTCATCGCCCACGTTGCAGAACTCGCTGGGGTGCTTGATGCGCTTGGTCCAGCTGAGGTCGCTGATGTGGATGAGGCCATCCACGCCCTCCTCCAGCTCGGCGAAGATGCCGAAGTGGGTGAAGTTGCGGACCTTGGCTTTGTGCTTGGAGCGCACCGGGTACTTGAACTCGATGTCGGCCCAGGGATCGGTGCTGAGCTGCTTCATGCCCAGGCTCATCTTGCGCTCTTCGCGATCGATGTTGAGGATGACGCAGTCGATCTCCTGGCCTTCCTTGAGGAAGTCCTTCGGGCTGCGGAGGTGCTGGCTCCAGCTCATCTCGCTCACGTGCAGCAGGCCCTCCACGCCGGGCGCCACCTCCACGAACGCGCCGTAGTCGGTGATCACCATCACTTTGCCCTTCACTTTGTCTCCGGCGTTCAGGTCGGTGCTCAGTGCATCCCAAGGGTGCGGCTGCAGCTGCTTCAAGCCCAGGGCGATGCGGCGCTTCTCGTCGTCGAAGTCGAGGATCACGACGTTGATCTTGTCGTCGAGCTTCACGATCTCCTCGGGATGGCTCACGCGGCCATACGCCAGGTCGGTGATGTGGATCAGGCCATCGACACCGCCGAGGTCCACGAACACGCCGTAGCTGGTGATGTTCTTCACCGTGCCCTCGAGCACCTGTCCCTTCTCCAGGCCGCCGATGATCTGCTTCTTCTGCGCCTCGAGCTCAGCCTCGATCAGCGCCTTATGGGAGACCACCACGTTCTTGAACTCCTGGTTGATCTTCACCACCTTGAACTCCATGTTCTTGCCCACGAACTGGTCGTAATCGCGGATCGGCTTCACGTCGATCTGCGAACCGGGCAGGAAGGCCTCGATGCCGAACACGTCCACGATGAGGCCGCCCTTGGTGCGGCACTTCACGAAGCCGGTGATCACTTCGTTGGTCTCCATCGCATGGTTCACTTTGCCCCACGCATTGTGCACACGGGCGGTCTTATGGCTCACCACCATCTGCCCGCTCTTGTCCTCCTGCTTCTCGATGTACACCTCCACCTGGTCGCCCAGCTTGAGGTCGGGCTTGTAGCGGAATTCGCTGATGGGGACCACTCCTTCGGACTTGTAGCCGATGTTGATCACCACCTCCTTCTTGTTCATGCCCACCACGGTGCCCATGAGGACCTCCTTCTCAGAGATGCTGCTCAGGGTCTTCTCGTAGGCGTTCTCCATGCTCTCGCGCGCACCGGCGGCGAGGCTCTTGCTGTCATCCTCGATGGCGGCCCAATCGAAATCGGCGGGCGGTTCAGCGAAGGTGACCTTGTTATTCTCGACAGTTGACATGCGTTCCGTTCAACTTGTATCCCGGACCAAGGGGGCGCTGTCCGAGAGGGTTCCACAGGTTGCGCCCAAGGCTCCCCTGCCTGGGCGTGTCCCGGTCCCGCTGAATAGGCGGGGGAAACGGGGCCGCGAATGTAATCGGAAATGGACTAGCTCCCAACGGGTTGACCCTGCCCGGCGGAGTTCGTGCTAGACGTTGAACAGGAAATGCATCACATCGCCGTCACGCACCACGTACTCCTTGCCCTCGGTGCGGAGCTTTCCGGCTGAGCGGCAAGCCGATTCGCTGCCGAGCGTGATGAAATCATCGTAACCGATGACCTCGGCGCGGATGTATCCTTTTTCGAAGTCCGTGTGGATGACACCGGCGGCTTTTGGACCGGTGTCGCCCTGGTGGATGGTCCAGGCGCGCACTTCCTGAACACCGGCGGTGAAGTAGGTCTGAAGCTTGAGCAAGTGGTATGCGGCCCGGATCAGCTTGTTCACACCCGGCTCGGTGAGGCCGATATCTTTGAGGAACATCTCCCGTTCCTCGGGTGTCTCGAGACTGGCGATCTCCGCCTCGATGGCCGCCGTGACGAAGACGACCTCGGCGTTCTCCTCGGACACCGCCTCCTTGACCGCTTCCACATAACGGTTGCCGGTGGTCGCGCTCTTCTCGTCTACGTTGCACACGTACATCACCGGTTTGGTGGTGAGCAACTGGAATTCACTGACCAAGGTCGGGTCGTCGTTCACGGAGATCACGGTGCGCGCGCTCTGGCCTTTCAGCAAAGCCTCGCGGACCCGGGTGAGCAGGTCGTATCGTCGCTTGGCCTCCTTCTCTCCGATCTGCGCCTGCTTCTCCACCTTCTTGAGCCGCGCTTCCACGGTCTCCAAATCCTTTAGTTGCAGCTCAATATCGATCACCTCCTTATCGCGAACGGGGTCGACGCTTCCATCGACATGCACCACGTTGGGGTCGTCGAAGCAGCGCAGCACGTGCAATATGGCATCGCACTCCCGGATGTTGCCGAGGAACTGGTTGCCCAGGCCCTCTCCCTTGCTGGCGCCTTTCACCAAGCCGGCGATATCCACGATCTCCACGGTGGTGGGCACGATGCGCTGCGGCTTCACCAAATCGGCGAGTTTGTTCAATCGCGCATCGGGCACTGTGATCGTGCCCACATTGGGCTCGATGGTGCAGAACGGGAAATTCGCAGCTTGCGCCTTGGCATTGCTGAGGCAGTTGAAGAGCGTGCTCTTGCCCACATTGGGAAGGCCCACGATGCCGCATTTGAGTCCCATGAGGTCGAACGCTTCGGTTTAAGGGGCCGCGAATGTAGCCGCCCGGCTTGGTGACCGCCTTAACCTAGATTTGATTGCCCCTTAACAACGGGCACCGTGCGGCGCGATGACCTTTGCCACGCATAACAATAGAAAATGGCCATAGGGATGCAGAAGGTGCTGTTGGTGGATGATGAGCCGGATATCATCGAATTGCTCCGTTACAATCTGGAACGCGAGGGCTATGCGGTCGTTACCGCCAGCAATGGTGTGGATGCCATCAAGGCCGCCAAGGCCGAACGGCCGGATCTGATCGTCCTGGACATCATGATGCCTGGCATGGATGGCGTTGAGGTTTGCACCCAGCTGCGACGCCTGCCGGAATTCAAGCGGACGGTGATCACCTTCCTCACCGCCCGCGGCGAGGATTACTCGCAGATCGCAGGGTTCGAGGCGGGAGCCGATGATTTCATCACCAAGCCGGTGCGCCCCAAGGTCTTCGTGAGCAAAGTGAAGGCGCTCTTGAAGCGATCCGGCTCCGAGAGGCCCGAAGGACCCGTACTGGAGGCCAATGGCGTGCGCGTGGATCTGGAGAAGGTGACCGTGGAGGCCGGTGGCCAGGAGATGCACCTTCCCAAGAAGGAGTTCGAGCTCCTCGTGCTCCTGATGAGCAAGCCGGGCAAGGTCTTCAAGCGCGACGAGATCTACAACCAGGTGTGGGGCAACGAGCTCTTCGTGGGCGACCGCACCATCGATGTGCACATCCGCAAACTGCGGGAGAAGGTCGGCGATGATCGGATCCGGACCGTGAAGGGGATCGGGTACACCTTCGAGGCCTGACTTCGGCCGTCTATATTTGCCGCCCTTCCATTTCGGGGTGTAGCGCAGCCCGGTTAGCGCGCGTCGTTCGGGACGACGAGGTCGGTGGTTCGAATCCACTCACCCCGACCAGAGCAAGCCCTGGCGACAGAGTCGCCGGGGCTTTTTCATGCCATGGCGGCTGAATCACCGGCCTCTCGCTTGGACTTGACCGTCCGTTCGTTAGGTGCGCCCGTTCCTCGATCCAGGTGCTCCAAGCCGTGAGCCAAGGCATCCCGGAGGGGGGATCGCACGTCTTATCCCCGGAACATCGATGTCACGCGCTTACAAAATAGCCCTCATCCTGAAGAGCAAGAGCAGCTTGCCGGTCTATAAGGATCTGGCGAAGCTGAGCGACCGCGAGTTGGATGAGCAGGTGGCAGCGCTCTTCAGCCGCATGCGCGCGAACGAAAGCCGCGTCATCGCGCGCATGGTGCTGCGCCAGCCCACCTTCAGCTTGAATTGATCCTGGACGCGCAGGATTCCGGCGGTCCGAAGCGCTTCTATATTTGGCCCCGGCCCTGAATCGAACAGGGCTTGAAGCCATGAGCGACCATCACTTCGAAGGCCACTTTCCAGAGGAAGCCGAGCAGAATGAGATCGGGGGCCCTGTGCTCGTTGCGCTCTTGATCCTGGGCATGATCGTGCTCATGATCTGGGCTGCCAGCTGAGTCCACACAGGAATCATTGCTCGCGCCGGACGGCATCGCCCGCGCGTTCCAGGTATTCGTCACGGCGCACCAGCATGAACCAGTTCTCGCCCAGTTCCAG
>JAEUSX010000256.1 GCA_016788405.1 Flavobacteriales bacterium | reverse complement strand
CTTGATCTCCACCACCTTGTTGGCGAGCACTTGCTCGCGGTTCACCGGGATCGTGAACGCGTTCGCGGGGATCACGGCATAGCGCTCCTCGCCAGCGGTCTGCATCTTCCGGTCGTCGGTGGCGTAGGCGATGGCCTTGCGCAGGTCCATCGGCGGCGAGTTCTTCTCATCCTGGGGCACCAGGTACACGGCGTCACGCGTGCCTTGGCGGTACTTCTCCGGCGCGACCGTGAATGGAACCGGGTCGCTCTCATACGCCTTGCGCCGCATCTGGTCGATGTACCAGTCGGTGTTGAGCAGGCTGAGGTTGACCACGCGCACATCGGTGCGGATGCCCTCCACCTCCTGCGCGTACCAGAGCGGGAAGGTGTCGTTGTCGCCATTGGTGAACAGGATGGCGTTCCGTTCGCAGCTCTCGAGGTAATTGCTGGCCAGGTCACGGGCGGGATAGCGATTGCCACGGTCGTGATCATCCCAGCCATCTGCGAGCATCACCGCAGGCACAGCGAGCCCCGCGAGGGTGGCCAAGGTGGCTTGCAAGGGCTCTGAGCGCAGGAAGCGGCCCAGCACCGCGAACAGCGCGACAGCCCCCACGCCGACGAACGACATGAAGAAGATGATGTACGATACCGCATGGTGATCGCTGGCGAGCGCTTCAACGAGGTACTTGAGCGCGCCCAAGCCAAGCGCGCTGGCCGCCACGATGCCCAGGTCGCGCATGGATAATCCGCGTGCCGCGTCGTACAACGCGAACACGCCCAGGCCGATCCACATGGCGAATGCGTAGAAGGAGCCCACATAGGCGTAGTCGCGCTCGCGGGGCTGATAAGGCGTCTGGTTCAGGTAGATGACGATCGCGGCGCCGGTGAAGAAGAAGAGCAGCATCACCACGGTCCAATCGCGACCGTGGCGGAGCAGCTGGTACACGAAACCGATGAGGCCCAGGATCAGCGGCAGGAGGTAGAACCGGTTGAAGCCTTTGTTGCTCGTCAGGCTGCTGGGCAGGCTGTCCTGGTTGCCCAAGCGCTGGGCGTCGATGGCCTTGATGCCGGTGAGCCAGTTGCCGTCCATGATGTTGCCATGGCCCTGCACATCGTTCTGGCGGCCGGCGAAGTTCCACATGAAGTAGCGCCAGTACATCCAATCCATCTGGTAGGCCAGGAAGAAGCGCAGGTTCTCCGCCTGCGTCGGCTTCAGGATCTTCTTGGGCCTGCCCTGGCGATCGGTACCGCGCATGGCCTTGCCGCGGAACTCGCTCCAGCTCTTGTAGGCCTGCACATGGCTGGCGCTGGCGCTGTACATGCGCGGGAAGAACATGGTGAATTCCGGCTGGTAGGTCACCTCGGTGCCTTTGCGCGGATCGGTGATGATGTATTCATGCTTCACCGTGTGCCCGGGGTTCTGCTCCACGAAGTGCTCGGCGCTCCAGCCATCGTAGAACTGCTTCACAGCGCGACCGCCCTTCTGCACCAGGTAGGTGGCGGTGTGCACGGGCGTGCCGTCCTTGAAGTCGCGGCCGTACGGGCTGTCCCAGAACTGGCCGATCAGCAGCGGGCGGTCGCCGTACTGTTCGCGGTTCAGGTAGCTCACGAGGTTGAAGACGTTCTCCGGATTGTTCTCGTCGATGGGCGGGTTGGCCAGGCTGCGCACCACGGTCATGGCATAGGTGCTGTAGCCCACAAGGATCACGCTCACCCCCAGGATGATGGTGTTCGCCACCACCATGCTGCGCCGCTGCGTCCACCAGAGCCCGAGCACCACGAGCCCGAGCACCAGGATGAAGTACACCAGATTGCCCGTATTGAATGAGAAGCCCATGCCGTTCACGAAGGCCAGCTCGAACCAGCAGGCCACCTTGGCCACGCCAGGGATGATGACGGCTTGGATGGTGCCCAGGATGACGGCGCTGATCATGAAGGCGATGACCACGCCCCATGGGGTGGTGTCATAGCGCTTGAAGTAGTACACCATGACGATGGGCGGGATGCAGAGCAGCGCCAGCAGCTGCACGCCGATGCCCAGGCCCAGCAGGTAGCAGATCAGCACCAGCCAGCGCGTGCTGTGCGCCTCATCGGCCACGCTCTCCCATTTCAGGATGGCCCAGAACGTGACCGCCGTGAAGAACGATGACATGCTGTAGACCTCGGCTTCCACCGCGCTGAACCAGAAGCTGTCGCTCCAGGTGTAGGCCAGGGCGCCCACCGCTCCGCTCCCAAGAATGGCGATGATGGCGCCGAAGGTGAGCTCGCGGCCATCGCGCACGGCCAGCTTGTGGGCCATGTGCGTGATGCTCCAGAAGAGGAAGAGGATGGTGAAAGCGCTGCACAAGGCGCTCAGGACGTTGATGGCGATGGGCACGTTCTCCGTCGAGACGAAGGCGCTGAACACCCGGGCGATCATCATGAACAGCGGCGCGCCCGGCGGGTGGCCCACCTCCAGCTTGTTGGCCGTGGCCAGGAATTCACCGCAGTCCCAGAAGCTCGCCGTGGGCTCGATCGTCGTGATGTAGGTCCATGCGGCGACCAGGAACACCACCCAGCCGGTGATGATGTTGAGCTTCTTGTAGTCCATGCGTGAAGTCGCGATCAGGAAGCGGCGAAAGTACCGAAAGAAGCACGCCCGGTCCGGCTCGCGCTTGGCGCTTTCCGGGGCCGCGCACTACATTCGCCGCGCCTTTCGGAAGAGGGGCGGTATTGGCCGATGGTGTAACTGGCAACACGTCTGATTTTGGTTCAGAAGAGTCCAGGTTCGACCCCTGGTCGGCCAACGAAGAAGCCCCGCGAGCAGCGGGGCTTCTTGCATCAGTTCAGCACCAGCGTGGCTGCGGGATCCTGCTTGAGCAGGCTGCACAGCACCGCGTAATGCTCGGGCAGGGACTCGCGGAACTCCAGCGGACGCTCGAAGAAATACTCCACGGCCACCGCGAAGAACTCCGCGGCATTCGTTCCGGCGTAATCCCGGAAGAAGCTAGGGGCTTGCGCCCGGATCCGGCCCATCTCCGCTTCGGCCAGCGTGTTCCAGCGCTGCAACAGCACGGGTGGCAGGAAATGGTCCTCCCCATTGACGATGCTGTTCTCGAACCACAGCGCATGCGCCAGTTCATGCAACCCGACGTTGTGCGCATCGCGCGTGTGCGCATAGCCGTTCACGAAGTCGTCCCACGAGATCACGATGGTCCCTGCGGCGGGCCGCACCTCGCCCTGGCGCATGCCTCCGGTTCGCCGATCACGGTAGCTGTCCGGGTAGATGACGAACCGCTCGAAGTGCTTCAGGACCAGGTCTGAATGCCCAACGAGCAATTGCGCGGCGCAGGCGCCGATCATCACTTTCATCTCATCGGCCACTTCCAGGCCCACGCCCAGCCACTCCTTGTCATGCACCATGGTGGCCACGATGCGCTCCATGCGCGCCTTGTCCTTGGCGTGCGCGCGCTGGTAGCTGATTGCGTACTTGGCCAGGGTGGCGCGTTCCGAGGCGCTCAGACGACGGGTGCGCCAAAGCAGCCCGGAGCTGGCGGCAGCCCAGAAGGCCAACAGCAGGGCAAGACCTAAGGTGATGAGGATGCCCATGGCATCACTTCACCTCGATCCCCAGCTCCTTCAATTGGACCTCATCGATGCG
This sequence comes from Flavobacteriales bacterium, assembly GCA_016788405.1. Taxonomy (GTDB): domain Bacteria; phylum Bacteroidota; class Bacteroidia; order Flavobacteriales_F; family PHOS-HE28; genus PHOS-HE28. The sequence continues at coordinate 7,924 of JAEUSX010000256.1, read as the reverse complement.
GCTCGGCGCATCGATCATGGTATCACGGCCCGCGTTGTTCTTCGGGAAGGCGATGAACTCGCGGATGTCGGTGCGGTGGCCGAAGAGCGCCACCCAGCGGTCGAAGCCGAAGGCGCATCCGCCATGCGGTGGCGCGCCGTACTCGAAGGCATCCATGAGGAAGCCGAACTTGTAGCGGGCGTCCTCATCCGTGAAGCCCAGCACCCGGAACATGCGCTCCTGCAATTCACGCTCGTGGATGCGGATGCTGCCGCCGCCGATCTCGGTGCCATTGATCACCAGGTCGTAGGCGTTCGCGTTCACGCTTCCGGGGTCGCTCTCCAGTTTGTGCGCGTCCTCCGGCTTGGGCGCTGTGAAGGGATGATGCTTCGCGTGCCAGCGGCCGCTCTCCTCGTCATGCTCCAGCAGCGGGAAATCAACGACCCAGAGCGGCTTGAAGACCTTCGGGTCCCGGAGCTTCAACAGATCGCCGAGGTGGAGGCGCAATTCGTTCAATTGCTTCAGCGTCTTCTCCCGGCGGCCCGCCATGATGCAGAGCAGATCGCCCTGCTTCATGCCGGAACGTTCGGCCCAGCCAGCGAGCTGGTCGGGCGTGAAGAATTTGTCCACGGTGCTCTTCAGGCCTTCCTCTGTCCATTTCACGAACACGATGCCCGTGGCGCCGATCTGCGGACGCTTCACGAAGTCGATGAGCGCATCGGTCTGCTTGCGGCTCCAGCCGGCGCAGCCTTCGGCATTGATGCCCACCACCAGTTCCGCATCGTCGAAGACTTTGAAGCCCTTCCCTTGGGCGAGGTCACGGAGTTCGTGGAACTTCATCCCGAAGCGCAGATCGGGCTTGTCGCAGCCGTAGTCGCGCATGGCTTCGGCGTAGGTCATGCGCGGGAAAGGCTCATTGGACTCCAGGCCATGCACGGCCTTGAAGAGATGCTTGGCCAGGCCCTCGACAAGGCCCAGGACGTTCTCCTGCTCCACGAAGGCCATCTCCAGGTCGATCTGCGTAAATTCCGGCTGCCGGTCCTGGCGCAGGTCCTCGTCGCGGAAGCACTTCACCAATTGGAAGTAGCGGTCGAAGCCGGCCACCATCAGCAATTGCTTGAAGGTCTGCGGGCTCTGCGGCAGCGCGTAGAACTCCCCTTGGTTCATGCGGCTGGGCACCACGAAATCGCGCGCGCCCTCCGGGGTGCTCTTGATCAGCACGGGCGTCTCCACCTCGAGGAATTGCTGTGCGCTGAGGTAGTTGCGCACCTCGATGGCCATGCGGTGTCGCAGCTCGAAGTTGCGGCGCACGCTGGCGCGGCGCAGGTCGAGGTAGCGGTACTTCATGCGCAGCTCGTCGCCGCCGTCGGTCTCCTCCTCGATGGTGAAGGGCGGGGTCTTGGCGCTGTTGAGCACCTTCAACTCGATGACGATCAGTTCGACCTCGCCGGTGGGGATGTTGGTGTTCTTGCTCTCTCGTTCACGCACCGTGCCGGTGGCCTGCACCACGAATTCGCGGCCCAGCTGGCGCGCCTGCTCGCAAAGCCCTTTGTCGCGCTCCATGTTGAAGCTGAGCTGGGTGATGCCGAAGCGGTCGCGCAGGTCGGTGAAGGTGAGCCCGCCCAGATCACGTGAGCGCTGCACCCATCCGGCGAGGGTGACTGTTTTCCCAGCGTCGGCGAGGCGGAGCTCGCCACAGGTGTGCGTGCGGTACATGGAAAGTGCGAAGGGCCGCGAAAATAGTCCGTGCATCATGGGGAACCTGAACGATCCATTCGCACGCGAGCAGCGGGAGCCGCTGCTGGTCGCATCTTCGTAGAAAGAACCGCCATGTGGAACCGGACTCTGCTCTTCGGCCTTTCGCTGCTCCTTGTGCCGTCACCTCTTGAGGCGTGCTCCTGCTTCGGTCCATCAACGTTCTGCGAGACCATGCAGCCGTTTCCGGGCACGTTCCCACCAGATTGGGTAATTCCAGATCACGTGGTGCTGGGCGTGAAGCTGGCCACCGTGGAGTATGGCGTGGACCTGCAGGTGATCCAGGATTTCCGAGGCGGCCTGGCGGCCGACGAGATCATCCGGGTCTGGGGCGATTGCGGCTTCCTGTGCCGCACGTACAACGGCTGGGTGGAGTACGGCGATACGGTGCTTTGGGGGATCAAGCCATGCGATCTGGCGGGCAATATGTTCTGCGGCGCCAGCCAGTTCGAGGCCCCGGAACATTACCAGCTGCCCGTGTGCGGCATATACTGGCTCGGCTACAGCAACGGCGTGGTGAGCGGTCCGCTCTTCACCGAGGGCGCATCCGAGACCATCGAGCTGGAGGATTTCGAAGCGCTGGTGAATGGATGCCTTGCCACCTCGATTGAAGCTCGATCACTCACGGAAGCCTCGGTCAGTTGCACGAGCGATGGCATCTTGATCCGAACGACGCATGAGTGGTCGGAGAACAAACAGGTCTGCATCACCGATGCGACCGGCCGGCTGCTCCTCAACACAGGATTTCTCGGTGAGCTTGGGTCGATCCCGCTACCGGTGCATGCTGCCGGGATCCTGATGGTGACCGTGCGCGACGAGCAGCGCTCATTCACCGCTAGGATCCTGGCGAATTAAAGTCAGCCCTTCTCAGCGGTGAGCGTGTTGCGCATGGCTTCCAATTCTGCCTGCGCCGCTTCATCGAGTGCAGGATGCTTCAGGTCAAGGGCCTCCATGCGCTCACGAACCAGCCGGCCCACGATGGCGCGCGTCTCCCACTGGTCGTCAGCGGGCACGATGTACCAGGGCGCGTGTGCTGCCGCAGTGGCGCCGATGGCCTGCTCGTAAGCGTGCATGTACGCGTTCCAGTGCCCGCGCTCCTTCACATCACCGGCATTGAACTTCCAGTTCTTCGCCGGGTCGTCGATGCGCTCGAGGAAGCGCGCCTTCTGTGCCGCGCGGCTCATGTTCAGGTAGAACTTCATGATCACCGTGCCGCTGTCGGCGAGCTGCTTCTCCCACGCGCGGATGGCCGCGTAGCGCGCTTCCCAGAAGGCATCATCGACATCTTTCGCGCTACGCACGCCGGGGATGTTCTGGCCCAGGATGAACTCGGGGTGCACGCGGGTCACCAGCACTTCCTCGTAGTGGCTGCGGTTGTGGATGCCGATGTGGCCGCGTTCTGGCATGGCCTGGTAGTGGCGCCAGAGGAAATCATGGCTGCGTTCCAAAGAGCTCGGCGCCTTGAAGCTCCACACGCGCACGCCCTGCGGGTTCACGCCGCTCATCACATGCCTGATCGCTGAGTCCTTGCCGGCGGCATCCATGGCCTGGAAAATGAGCAGTATGGCATGCCGGCCAGCTGCGTAGAGCACGTCCTGCAGCTCCGCGATGCGGGCTCGGTCCTTCTCCAGCCGCTCTTTCAGCTCCTTCTTATCGGTCTCTTTCGGGAGGTCGCAGAAGTGGTTCTTCAAACTGAACCCACCGCGGGCATTCACGGTGAAGCTGGGATCGTGCAGGAGGTCTTTCATGGCGCCCGAATCTAGGCCGCGGCGACAGGATGTATTCCGAACTTCACGGCATCCAACCGCACCATGGTCCCCATCGTTCATTCCCCCTTCTCGCGCTTCGCGAAACGGGTTTCGCTCATCACGGGCAGACCCCTCACCTTCATCCTCGCCCTTGCCCTGATCGTTTCATGGGCGGTCACCGGGCCGCTGTTCGGGTACAGCGATACCTGGCAGCTGGTGATCAATACCGGCACCACCATCCTCACCTTCCTCATGGTGTTCCTGATCCAGAACACGCAGAACCGCGATACGGAAGCGCTGCAGATCAAGCTCGATGAGCTGATCCGTGTGCAGCAGGAGGCGAACAACGCGCTGCTCGACCTGGAGGAGCTTGATGAGGAGGACCTCGCACGCGTGAAGGCCATCTACCTCAGCCTCGCCCGGAAGGAGCGGGAGGAGCGGGATGCGCGGTCTTCTCAGTGAAGCGCCTGTTGCAGATCGGCGATCAGGTCCTCTGCATCCTCCAGGCCAACGCTCAAGCGGATCAACGTGTCCGCCAGCCCATTCTTCAGGCGCTCCTCACGCGGGATGCTCGCGTGCGTCATGCTCGCGGGGTGACCGCTGAGCGATTCCACGCCGCCGAGGCTCTCGGCCAGCGAGAAGAGCCTGGTGCTGCTGAGCACGCGCGTGGCATCAGCCATGTTGTCCCCCTTGAGCGTGAAGCTGATCATGCCGCCGAAGCCGCGCATCTGCTTCGCAGCGACCGCATGGTTCGCATGCGTCGGGAAACCGGGCCAGTACACCTTGTCCACCTTCGGATGCTTCGCTAGCCATTCCGCCACGGCCTTGCCGTTCTCACAATGACGCTGCATGCGCAGGTGCAGGGTCTTCAATCCGCGCAGCACGAGGAAGCAATCCTGCGGACCGGGTGTGGCGCCGCTGCTGTTCTGGATGAAGGCCAGTCTCTCGGCGAGCTGCGCATCCTTTACTACCAACGCGCCCATCACCACATCGCTGTGGCCGCCGAGGTACTTCGTCACGCTGTGCATCACGATGTCGGCGCCCAGGTCGATCGGCGTTTGCAGGTATGGGCTGGCGAAGGTGTTGTCCACGCCCAGCAGGCAGCCGTGCTTCTTCGCGATGGCGCTCAGCCCTGCGATGTCGATGATGCGCAGCAGCGGGTTCGTGGGCGTCTCGGCCCAGATCAGCTTAGTGGCCGGGCTCATCGCGGCTTCCACGTTCTTCAGGTCGCCCATGTCCACGAACCTGAACTTCACGCCGAAGCCCTCGAAGATCTTCGTGAACAGCCGGTAAGTGCCACCATAGAGGTCGTTGGTGCTCACCACCTCATCGCCGGGCTTGAGTAATTTGATGATGGCATCGATGCTGGCCATGCCGCTGCTGAAGCAGAGGCCGTGCGTGCCGTTCTCGAGCGCGGCCAGCGCGTTCTGCAGCGCGGTGCGCGTGGGATTGTGCGTGCGGCTGTACTCGTAGCCCTTGTGATCGCCCGGCGCGGCCTGCACGTAGGTGCTGGTCTGGTAGATGGGCGTCATGATGGCGCCCGTGCTGGGGTCGGGCTCCACGCCGGCGTGGATGGCTTTCGTGCCGAATTTCATGGTGCGTGAGATGGGCGGCGAAGGTAGACGCCTCCCCGAACGCACCCCCGTACTTTCGCGGCATGCCGCGCATCGGCCCCGTCATCCTGCCGGAGTTCCCGCTGCTGCTCGCGCCCATGGAGGACGTGAGCGATCCGCCTTTCCGCGCGCTGTGCAAGCAGCACGGGGCCGACCTCATGTTCACAGAGTTCATCAGCAGCGAGGGGCTCATCCGACAGGCCGCTAAGGGCCTCAAGAAGCTCGACATCTTCGAGGCCGAGCGGCCCATCGGCATCCAGCTCTTCGGCGGCAGCGAGGACGCCATGGAGGAGGCCGCGCGCATCGCCGAGGCCGCCAAGCCCGACCTCATCGACATCAATTACGGATGTCCCGTGCACAAGGTGGTGAGCAAGGGCGCCGGCGCCTGCCTGCTGCTCGATGTGGACAAGATGGTGCGCCTCACCGAGAAGGTGGTGAAGGCCGTGAAGCTGCCCGTGACGGTGAAGACGCGCCTCGGCTGGGACGAGAAGAGCAAGAACATCATCGAAGTGGCCGAGCGGCTGCAGGATGTGGGTATCGCCGCGCTGAGCATCCACGGCCGCACGCGCGCGCAACTGTACAAGGGCCCGGCGGATTGGACCCTGATCGGAGCGGTGAAGAACAACCCGCGCATGCGCATCCCCATCTTCGGCAATGGCGACATCGACAGCCCGGAGAAGGCGGTGGAGCATCGCGATCGCTTTGGCGTGGATGGCGTGATGATCGGCCGTGCGAGCATAGGCCACCCGTGGATCTTTTCTGAGATCAAGCATTACATCGCCACCGGCGCGCACCAGGCCCCGCCCACGATCACCGATCGCGTGGAAGCCGCGCGCCAGCACTTGCGCAGCTCATTGGCCTGGAAAGGCGCGTGGGAGGGCGTGGTGGAGATGCGCCGCCACTACGGCAACTACCTCAAGGGCCTGCCCAACGTGAAGGAGGTGCGCTTGCGCTTGTGTACGGAGAAGGACCCGGCGGTGATCGAGCAGATCCTCGATGATGTGATCGCCACCTACACCCTCGCCGCCGTGGCGTAAAGGAACCTGCGGCTCAGCGCGCGCAGCGGCACCCAGGTGGCTAGCAGGCCGATGGCGAGCACCGTGAGCGTGATCAATGCGATGTCCGTTGCAACCAGCCTCACCGGGAAGGAGTCGGTGACGGCCTCGGCCATCTCCACGAAGCCGAAGCGCTGCTGAGCCAGCACGATGCCCACGCCCAAGGCCAGGCCGATGACCGCGCCCGCCAGCACGATCAGCAGCCCTTCGTGCAGGAAGATCCGGCGCACCATGCGCGCGGTGGCGCCCATGCTCATCAGCGTGCGCATGTCCTCCTTCTTCTCGATCATCATCATGGTGAGCGAGGCGATCACGTTGAACGCGCCGATCAATCCGATGAAGGTGAGCACAACGAAGGCCACGAGCTTCTCCGTGGCGTTGGTCTGGTACATGAGCGCATTCTTCTGGTAGCGCGTCTTCACCGTGTAGCGCGGGCCCAGCGCGGCGGCGATCTCTCTCGCAGCGCGGTCCATGTCGGCCTTGGGCTTCAGTTCCAGCTCCAGGGCGCTCGCGGCGCTGTCGTAGTGCAGGAGGTCGGCGGCGAGGTCAAGCGGCACCAGCGCGTACTTGCTGTCGTACTCCATGTTCATGCTGAAGGCGCCGCTCATGGCCAGGGCCGCCTGCTCGAAGGCTGCCTGCTTGTACTTGCTGAGCTTGCGGCCCCGGATGGGCGCGCTGATCTCCAGCGGCTGGAACACGCCATCGTCCTCCGGCACGCCGAGGTCCGATTTCAGCGCGAGGCCGAGGATGGCCGTTGGGCCGGTCGCGCCCTCCAGCGCGGCTTTGCCGGTGAAGAGATACCGCTGCATGTCGGACATCGCGAGGTATTGCGGCTCCACGCCCTTTAGGGTGGCCACCGCCTGCTGGTCGCCGCAGCGCAGGAGCACGTTCTCCTCGATGGTGAAGCTGGCCTGCTCCACATCGGCGCGCGCGAGCAGCGCGCCCAGGTCGATGGAGTCGCGCGCCAATGTCTTGCCCTCGGCGGGCGTGATGGTGATGTCGAGGTCGAAGGGCGAATAGATCTTGTCCACCAGCTCGGCGATGCCATTCATGGCGCTCATCACCACCACCATGGCGCCGGTGACCACCGCGATCACCACGATGCTGATCCACGTGATCACGTTGATCGCGTTGGTGCTGCGCCTGGCCAGCAGGTAGCGCCGGGCGAAGAGGAGCGGGAGGTTCACGGCGTGAAGATCGGTTGCCGCATAACTTCGACGAGCCCAACTCCCTTGGTCATGAAATCAATCCTGCTTTGCCTAACCCTGCTACCCGCCATGGCGCTTGGTCAGTGGGAGGTTTCGGCTTTCGGCGGTGCGGGCCTTGGCCGCCTGCCCACCGACCTGAGTCCGGTCACGAGCAGAGGGGAATCGCAAGAGGTGCATTACGGACCGGGATGGATCGCTGGTGGCCAGTTCAGCCATGCGCTCAGCAGGCCATTTCGCTTCACGACAGGTATCCATTGGGCGTGCATCAGTGGTCGCGATGAATATTGGCTGCAAGACCACATGTGGAGTTCGGCCGAGCGCAGGCTGGGTTATGCTGTGTTGCCCATGCTGTTGGAGGCGGAGGCCGGGCGCTTTCGCTTAGGCGGCGGTTTTCAGCTAGGCGTGCTGGCACTGCAGCATGGTCGCTTCACCTACAATCCGCGCTACCAGCCGGATGCATACGAGGAGTTCGAGACGGATGACCTTGGCTTGCGGCGCTTCGACATCGGCGTTGCGGCCCAGGCATCCGTGCTGATTGCGCAGCGCTGGCGCCTTGGCCTGCGCTA
>JAEUSX010000196.1 GCA_016788405.1 Flavobacteriales bacterium | reverse complement strand
TGCATGGCATGCACGGTGGCCAATTTGCTGAAGTAGGTGTTGAGGAAGCCGACGGTGAGCACCAGCGGGTTGTCCTTGGGGTCGGCGGCGAAGTGGTTGGCGATGCGCTGCGCCTTGGCGGCATCGCGCAGGCCGATGGCGTTCTGCAGCTCGAATATGTTGTACTCCTTGCTGATGCCCACGAAGCGCTGGATCACATCGCTGGTGATGGCGCCGCCTTCCTCGGTGACCAGGCAGAGCTTCTCCACCTCCTTCACGGCCTTGGCGAGGTCGCTGCCGAGATGGCTGGCCAGCAACTGCGCTTCGGGCGCGCCCAATTTGCGCTTGTGGTTCTTGGCGAAGCCCATGAGCACCTCCGGCAGCTTCTCGTCGCGCACCTTGTCGCTGGTGAGCACGGCGGCGCCGCCTTTCTGCGCGGTCTTCAGGATGCTCTTGCGCCCGTCGATCTTCTTGTGCTTGTAACAGAGCACGAGCACGGTGGTGGGCGTGGGCCGGGCGAGGTAGGGCTCCAGCTTCTCCACCTGATCGATGCGCCAGGCTTGCAGCTCGCGCACCACCACCAGCTGCCGCTCGGCCATCATCGGGAAGCGAAGGCAGGAATCCTTCACCTGGTCGGGATCGGTGTCGCGGGCGTAGAGGATGGTCTGGTTGAAGTCGCGTTCATGGTCCTGCACCGCGAGCCGCTCCACCTCCTCCGCGACGCGATCAATGAAGAAGCCCTCCTCGCCGTGCAGGATGTACACGGGTCGGAAGGTGCCGCCGCGCACCTCGGTCATGAGCTTCTTGTACTCGTCGGTGGTTGACGTGGCGGCCATGCACTACTCGAATCGCAGGTGCTTCACGCTCCTTCCTCCATTGATGATCTCGCGCAGGCTGTCGATGCCTACGCGCACGTGCGTCTCCACGAAGCCGCTGGTCACTTTGGCATCGCTGGCGCTGGTCTTCACGCCCCAGGGCACCATGGGCTGGTCGCTCACGAGCAGGAGCGCGCCGGTGGGGATCTCGTTGGCGAAGCCGGTCATGAAGAGCGTGGCCGTCTCCATGTCGATGGCCATGGCGCGCAGGGTGCGAAGCTTCTCCTTGAACGCCTCATCGTGCTCCCACACGCGGCGGTTGGTGGTGTACACGGTGCCGCTCCAGTAGTCCAGTTCCATGTCGCGGATCACGTGACTCACCGCGCGGTGGATCATGAAGCTGGGCAGCGCGGGCAGCTCGGGCGGGAAGTAGTCGGTGCTGGTGCCTTCGCCGCGGATGGCCGCGATGGGCAGCACCAGGTCGCCGAGCTGGTTCTTCTTCTTCAGCCCGCCGCACTTGCCCAGGAACAGCACGGCCTCTGGATTCACCGCGCTCAGCAGGTCCATGAGGGTGGCGGCGTTGGGGCTGCCCATGCCGAAGTTGATCATGGCCATGTCCTCGGCCACGGCCACCTTCATCGCCTTGTCCTTCGCAACGATGGCGGCTCCGGTGAGCTGGCAGAAGAGGTCGAGGTAGTTGTCAAAATTGGTGAGGAGCAGATGCTTCTTGAAGTCGGCCGCCTCCACGCCGGTGTAGCGGGGCAGCCAGTTGCTCACGATCTCTTGCTTGGTGCGCACTTTTGCGGTGATGGGCGATCAGGGGACACCGGCATTGGCGCTGCCTGACCACGGGCTCAAAACTAGGCACGGTGCCGATGGCCCGCAGGTCTTCGATGCCATACGCCGGCAATGGGTGGCGCTGCTGCCCGAGGAATGGGTGCGGCAGCACTTCATCAACTTCCTGGTTCACGACAGGGGATGCCCGGCGTCACTGATCGCTGTGGAGCGCACCCTGACCTTGAACGGGCTGAGCAAGCGCGCCGACATCGTGGTGCATGCCGCCGATGGCCGCCCCGTGGCGCTGGTGGAATGCAAGGCCCCGGGCGTGAAGGTGAGCCAGGCCGTGTTCGAGCAGGCTGCGCGATACAACAGCGTCTTCAAGGTGAAGTGGCTCATCGTGACCAATGGCCTTCAGCATTATTGCTGCCGGGTCGACCATTCCACGGGAAGCGTTGATTTCGTCGTGGAGATCCCGGACCATGCCGCGCTCAGCGCCCTCTGATGCCCGATACCTTCGCGTGCCGCGACGCCCCAACGTCCCGGCGCACTGCATGCTGAATCGTCACGCCTTCTTGTTCGCTTTCGCGAGCGCGTCCCAAATAGTTGCCCAGGACCCGCGATTCACCATCCGCAAGGTGAGGCTGGACCAGGTCCTGGAGCATCACCTCAGCCAGCCGCACGCCGAAGGCGAACACATCGACCTCTTCGTCCATGGCAGTCCCGGCGCATTGGAAGGCGCGGTGCAGGCGCATGGCGGTCTGGTGAAGATGAGCATGGGCCGATTGGTGAGCGTGCGGATGCCGATCGCGAATGTTCGCGCGCTCGGTGCCGATCCCGCCGTGGAGCGCTTCGAGTGGAGCGGCGACCGCATGAGCTTCATGGGCGACAGCATGCGCGTGAAGGCGCACGTGAATCAGGTGCATGCCGGCCTTGCGCCGCTGCCGCAGGGCTATGATGGCACCGGCGTGGTCATGGGTTTCATCGATGACGGGCTAGGCATCGATCATCCGGATTTCAAGCTCGCCAACAACACCACGCGCGTGCTGCATTACTGGGATCAAGGCATGAGCGGATCAGGCGCGCCACCGGAATTCGGCTACGGACAGGAGTGGAGCAAGTCGCAGATCGATGGGGGCCAGCTCGCCAGCGACTTCAGCGGCTCCGTGCACGGAAGCACGGTGGCGGGCACCGGCGCTGGCGATGGCAGCGCCAACGGCAGGCACAAGGGCGTGGCGCCCGGCGCCGACCTGATCGTGGTGAAGTACAGCGGCGGCAGCGATTTCCGCGCGCGCGTGGCAGACGCGGTGAAGTACATCTTCGATCGCGCGGAAGCGGTCGGGAAGCCCGCCGTGGTGAATGCGAGTTTGGGCACTTACGCCGGTTCGCACGATGGGAAGGACGCCGCCGCGCTCTTCATCGATAGCCTGATCAATGCGCGGCGTGGGCGCTTCCTCGTGTGCGCGGGCGGCAACAACGGTTCGCAGTTCCCTTTCCATGTCCGCACCAACGTCGACAGCGACACCAGCTTCACGTGGTACACCACCAATGCGAATGGGCCGCAGTTCAATGTGTTCCCCTACCCGAATCTCTTCTTCGAGCTCTGGGCCGATCTCGCCGATTTCCAGAGCGTGCAGTACGCCATCGGCGCGGACCGCGTGACGCCGAGCCTGCAATTCCGCGGGCGCACCGCGTTCCACAACCTGGCGCAGAACCTGGGCAGCACCATCACCGAGCCGCTCATCAGCTCCAGCGGCAACCTGCTCGGCACCGTGGAATTCACCGCGCTGCAGCGCGGTGATCAGGTGCAGATGCAGGTGCGCATCGCGAACCCGGACAGCGCCGCTTACCTCTGGCGCTTCATGAGCACCGGCAGCGGCCGCCACGATGTGTGGACGCTCACCACCGTCACCGCCACCAGCAACGTGATCGGACCCACGCTCGCCGCACCGCTGGGCCTTCCATTCCCTACTGCCGGCGAGTACCCGCCCATGGCGCATTACGTGCAGCCGGACACCTACTCGCACATCGTGGACAGCTGGGCCTGCTCGCCACGCACGCTGACCGTGGCCAATTACTGGAACCAGACCGAGTACCAGCCATGCGCGGGCGCGTACGTCGATGCGCCTGTTGAGCCCTACACCATCAGCAGCGGCAGCAGCATGGGCCCCACGCGCGACGACCGGTACAAGCCCGATATCGCCGCCCCGGGCGATGTGACCATGGCCGCTGCGCCCATGGCCATCATCAACAACTGGACGAGCACCAACGCGGACAAGATGGATGAGCTCTGCATGCACGTGCGGAACGGAGGAACCAGCATGGCCAGCCCCGTGGTGGCTGGCGTGGCAGCGCTCTACCTGCAGAAGTGCCCCAATGCGGACTGGTCGCAGATCCGCGACGCCATCATCAGCACGGCCTGGGGCGATGCGCTCACCGGCCCGCTGCCCAATCACTCCTTCGGCTACGGCCGTGTGCACGCGTTCAACGCGCTCGTCACATCCAATCTGCCGCCGGTCAGCATCACGGCAGCGGACGATGAGCTGTGCGCGAACGACTCCGTGCAAGTGAATGCCCCCGCCGGTTATGAAGCTTACCTCTGGAGCAACGGCGCGACCACGAATCCGGCATGGTACACGGGTCCGGGGCCGCTCACGGTCACGGCCACCACGGCTCCCGGCTGCGCCAGCAGCAATGCACTGAGCTTCACCGTGCTGCCCTTGCCGCCCATGCCGGTGATCACGCCGAACGGCGCCCTGCTCAGCAGCAGCAGCGGGCCCAGTTATCAGTGGTACCTCAACGGTCAGCCGCTTGCGGGTGCCACCTGGCAGGAGCTCTGGGCCACCGAGTTAGGCGAGTACACGGTGGAGCACACGGCGGCCAACGGATGCAGCGCCATGAGCGCACCGGTTGAAGTAACGGCCCTCGGCGTTGATGCGCGATCCGCATCAGGGTACGCGGCATGGCCATCCCCCGGGCGCGGCGATCTCACCGTTCAGTTGCCAGCCGAGACTCCTGGCGCAGTGACGATCGAGCTGTTCGATGCAGATGGTCGTCTGCGCGCGCGCGAGCAGCGCACGGCCGCGTCGCAGATCATCGTGCCCATGGAATCGCTCGCCCCGGGAACCTACACCCTGGTCGTTGTCGCCGAGCACTCCCGCTGGACATCACGCGTGGTGCGTGTTCCGTGAAGAATTCTCAGAAGGAAGGACATCCCGTGATGCGGATCTTCCCTCGGAGCTTGCGCGCTTTGTGCACGAAGGGGAAGCTCCACGACAGGTAGTACCGCGGCCTGCGGCGCTTCACCGGAGCGGAATCAAGGGACTCCTTCTCCGCCCAGCAACGCTCACCATCCTCTTGTGCCTGCACTGCGCGTGGCGTCGTGCTCGGCGCATCCTGCGAAGGGACTTGTTCCATGGCTTGCGGCACGGGCTGCGGGCGTTGGGCCACGGCGCCGCTCAGGCTCAGCGCAGCCAGCGCGGCGAAGGCTCCGTGGAGCAATCCGCGAGGCACGTCCGGTACAAGCAGCAAGTCAGGGCGCACCTGCTCCAGATTGAACTGTCCGCAGCTCTCGGGGCGCGCGGCGAACCAGGCATGCAATGCATCATCATCCCAGTCGGTGAAGTCGATCACGGGCTTCGCGCAGCGATCGCAGAAGCGCTCGCCCTCGGTGATCGGGCGCATGTCCTCCCAGCGCTGGGAGCAGTTCACGCGCATCCCTTTGAATGCCATGGTCCTATCCGGTTTGCACCAAGACGGATCAAGCCGGTGGCGGATGCCTATTGCTTGAACACGCGTTCTCCATTCAGCCAGGTGCTGGTGACCTTCGCCAGGCGCAGTTGCTCCGGCGATGCCTTTTCCAGATCGGAGTTCACCACCGTGAAGTCGGCGCGCTTGGCCTTCTCCAATGACCCGAGTTCCTTCTCCGAGAAGGAGGCGATCGCGTTCCAGATCGTCATGCCGCGCAGCGCGTCAGTGCGGGTCAATGCGTTCTCCGGATGGTACCCGCCTTCTGGCCAGCCATCCGCGCTCTGGCGCAGCACCGCGCTGCGGAAGGTCTGCAGCGGGTCGATGCCTTCCACGGGGAAATCGGTGCCAAGCGCGAGCAGGCCCAGGGTGTGGCGGAGTTCCTCGTAGGCGTAAGCGTCATTGATCCGATCAGGCCCCAGCCGGTCCAGTGCCCATGGGCCATCGCTGGTGGCGTGCGTAGGCTGCACGCTGGGGATAATGCTGTAGCGCGCGAAGAGCGCTCGGTCGGGCGCGCTCACCACCTGCGCATGCTCGATCCGCCATCGTTTGTCGTTCGTTCCACCGAGCACTTCGCCGTACACATCGAGGAGCACCTTGTTCGCGCTATCGCCGATGCAATGCGTGTTCATCTGGAAGCCGTGCGCATCGCACCAGCGCGCCACTTCCATGAAGTGATCCCGAGAGGCGAGCAGCGCGCCATGCGAATCCGGCTGATCGGAGTACGGCTCCTTCAGGCAGGCGCCGCGTGAGCCGAGGGCGCCATCACCGTACACCTTCACGCTGCGTACCGTGAGCCGGTCCGTCTGGATCGCGCCGCGCTTGGCGAAATGCGCGAGGTTCTCCGGAGCATCGCTGACCATGGCATACACGCGGATCTTCAATTCGCCCGCTTCGTGCATGCGTTGGATCAATGCGATGGTGCCGGTGTCGAGGCCCGCGTCATGCACGCCCGTTAGCCCTGCGGCGAAGCAATCGCGCTGCGCGGTGAGCAGGCCCTCGCGCTTCGTAGCGTCATCGGCCTCGTCGAAGATGGCCTGGAAGACGTTGAACGCATTATCCACGAGCAGGCCCGTGGGCTCCCACATCGGATAGCGCATGTGGATCACCTCCTTCAAGGCGTTCGGGTCCATCCAGGAGCCGTCACCATCGGGTGTCGTGAATCTGCCGACGATCTGCCCGCCGCTCACTTTAGATCCGCTGTTGATCCCGGCATGTCGGAGCGCCACGGCATTCGCCACCGCCATATGCCCATCGACGCGTTGCAGCAGCACCGGCTTGTCAGGGAAGAGCTGGTCCAACTCATCGCGATCGGGCATGTCCTTCACCGTCCAATCGTTCTGGTCCCAGCCGCGGCCCATGATCCATGTCTTCTCAGGGTGCGCTTCAGCGAAGGCCTTCGTGCGCTCCAGCACTTCCGCCCAGCTGGTGGTGCCGCTCAGATCGACCTTTTGCTTGTTCAATCCATAACCGAGGAAGTGGCAGTGTCCGTCGATGAAGCCGGGATAGACATGCTGGCCGCCGGCATCGAAGGTCTCCTTGGTGCTGTACCGATTGCGGATCTGGTGCTCGGGTCCGAGTTCCAGGATGCGTCCATCCTTGATGGCCATGGCCTGGTGCACGGTGCCCATCTCATCCATGGAATGGATCACCGCGTTGTGCACCACGAGGTCGGCCTCGCGATCGCGGTAACCGCATGCGGTGAGCAGGAATAGCAGGGCGAGAGGGGTCTTATTCATCAATTCAAGAGTTTCCGGATGGAAGCAGGGAGCCGCTCGGGATCGACGATGAGGCACGCGAGCCAGCCCACGAACGGCAGCATCGGGACCCGGTATCGCACCAGAGCGCCCACTACGGGGACGGTCCAGCCGATCAGCAGCGCCAGCAGCATGATGAAGCTGAGCGCGAAGAGGAGCGCAGCGGTGTCCATCGCGCGCCAAGCCCTGCGCTTCCAAAGCGCAAGGAGCGGCAAAACCACCAGAAGCAGGCTCTCCAAGGCACCCATCCCGGCCAGCGGCCCGCGACCGAGCACCTTGAATGGGCTGAGGAATGCGTTGACCAGCGCATGGGGCGCGTTCGCCATGAAACTGATGAGGCGTGGTTCGAGGACCGGAAGGACGACCGCGCTGCCGGTGGGCACCTCGCGTGTCAGGCCAATGAAATCCTGCTGCTTCATGGCGAGGATGTACAGGACATCGGCGCGTGGCACGAATGCGCCGACCAGCATCGCGCCACCGATCACCGCAACGAGCACCGCGCTGTACTTCTTGATCGCATGGTCCGGCCGCCATCGGCACCATTGGAATGCGATCATCGGCGGGATGAGGCAGAACAACACATAGACCTTCACCAGCAGGAGCAGCGCGACGCAGCCTGCGATCACGATGGGGCGCAGCCAGCGTGCTTCGGGCCGCCACGAGCCGATGGTGGCGAAGAGCAGGTAGCCGAGCCCCGCCATGAGCAAGCATTCCTTCAGCACGCCACTGCTCCAGAACAGCACGCTTGGCCACAGGAACACGGAGAACAGCAGCCCGCGCCTGAGCTGATGTGTTCGCGCGGCCAACGCGCGATAGAAGGCGAGCGAGCCCCAGGTGCTGATCGCGGCTGCGAAGACCGTGTGCACATGGTAGTGGCCGAACGAGACGAGCCGCAGCACAGCGTTGAAGCGGATCATGGTGTGGGCGTCGTTGTGCAGGCCCGAGTCCCAGCGGCGCACCCAGTGGTTCATACGGCTGTAATAGGTGTCCGTGAACCAGGGCGTGTCGTTCCCGATGCCGAAGAGCATGCGCAGGTAATCGCCGGGGCGGGTCCACAGCGCCTCGTGCATCACCCTGCTGTCGTCGAAGTACTTGAAGATGTCTGCCGTGCCTCGGTCGGGATACGCGTACGTGTACACCGCCCATACCGCTGTGCCAGCGAGCGCTTTCAGCGCGAAGAGCCAGCCGGCCATGCTCGGCGACAGGCCCGGAGCCAGGCGCAGCAGGCGCGTGCGGCGCAATAGCCAGAGCAACAGCGTGAACCAGCCGATGGCGAGCAGGATCCCGGGCATGCGCGACGAAGGTCGACCTCGGAACGGACGAAACCGCACGGCTTCGGATGCCGCGGCTACCTTGCCCGCGATGGGCACCGTCGGCAATTCCCGCCTGAAGCGCCTGCCCGACGTGCTGCTGGCGCTCCTGGTCATCGCGCACATGTGGCCGCTCGCCACCGGCCGGTGGCTCATTACCCTCGATGGCCCTTGCCACCTCTACCACGCGCGGCTCATGAACGAGTTGGTCGCGGGTGGGCCCGCTTCGGGATTCTTCCAGCTGAATCTCTATCCGGAGCCGAACCTGCTCGGCTACTGGATGCTCAGCGCGATGCAGCTCGTGCTTCCTGCCTGGCTCAGCATGCATCTGCTCTATGCGGTCATCACGGTGGGCACCGCGCTCGC
>JAEUSX010000182.1 GCA_016788405.1 Flavobacteriales bacterium | reverse complement strand
GCAGTCCGGTCCGATGCTCGTGGTGAAGGGCGTGATGAACAAGCTCTTCGCGCCGGGATCCACCAATGCCCACATCCGCAATGGCGTGGGCATCCGCAGCGATGGCCAGTTGGTCTTCGCCATCAGCAAGGAACCGGTGACATTCCACGACTTCGCTTCCTTCTTCATCGCGCAAGGCTGCGTGGATGCGCTGTACCTGGATGGCTTCGTGAGCAAGGCCTACATGCCTGCTCTTGGCCTGCGCCAGCTGGATGGAGAGCTCGGACCGATGATCTCGGTGGTGAAGCGGTGAGGCGAACCAAGTAGACGGCAGGTCACGGATGTTTTTTTCCTGAAGCGTGCATACGATGTTCACATTCGTCCCGTTACTTTGCAGCGCAAAGCACTTTGCCCATGAACGAACAGGACCACCTCAACGAGCTTGCCCGCATCCGCGGCCTCATGGACCGCAGCACCCGTTTCCTCAGCCTGAGCGGGCTCAGCGGCGTGATCGCCGGCGTGGCGGCGCTGGTGGGGGCCTATCTGGCGCAGGAGCACCACAAGGCCCTGTACTGGGCGGGACGCGGTCAGCTCCTGGGGTCGCTGCGGG
Source organism: Flavobacteriales bacterium (assembly GCA_016788405.1). Taxonomy (GTDB): domain Bacteria; phylum Bacteroidota; class Bacteroidia; order Flavobacteriales_F; family PHOS-HE28; genus PHOS-HE28. The sequence goes on along the minus strand of JAEUSX010000182.1, from coordinate 27,147 downwards.
AGTACTTGCCGAGCCAGTGGTTGACCGCCGGATTCAGTGAGCACGTCCGTTTCCTCATCATCGATGGCTTGGTCGTGCTCGCGGTGGCTTTGCTCGGCGCGCTCTGGTTCACCTGGCGCCGGTCGAAGCGCACGGGGCAGAGCCTGTGGGACGCGAGCGCGCGAAGGCTCATGATCAACCTGTTCCTGCCGTTGGCGGCGGGCGGCCTCTTCGCGCTGGCGCTGCTCATCAACGGCGCGGTGCTCATGGTGCCTTCGGCAACGCTGGTGTTTTACGGCCTGGCGCTGCTGAACGCGAGCAAGTACACGCTGGATGAGGTCCGCTGGCTCGGATTGAGCGAGGCTGTCCTTGGCGTCGCCGCCGCCTTCTGGCCGACCGCTGGTCTGCTCTTCTGGGCCATGGGCTTCGGCGTGCTGCACATCTTCTATGGCGGCCTCATGTACCTGCGTCACGAGCGTGACAACGCGCCGGCATGATCGAAGGGCTGAATAAGGCATTCGAGAGCCGGGTGCGCCTGGGCGTCATGGCCGTGCTGGCCGTGAACGAATGGGTGGACCATGCGCAATTGAAGGAGCTGCTCGGCGTTACCGACGGCAACCTCGCCAGTCATCTCTCGGCGCTGGAGGAGTTGAAGTACGTGCAGGTGCGCAAGCGATTCATCGGTCGCCGGCCCAATACGAGCTACAAGGCCTCCGTGAGCGGCGCGCGCGCTTTCCGCGAGCACCTCGACGCCATCGAGCGCCTCATCCCCAAACCCTGACCCATGACCACCATCACCGCCTGGATCCGGCAACGCGCCGTGCTCATCATCGCACTGCTCACGGCGATCATCTTCGATCGCCTCTTCTACCAGATGAGCATCGGGGCGAACCTCTCGCTCTTCGCCGTGCTCATCGTCGGGACCGTGGCGCACCGCATTGGATGGAAGGCGCTGGCGATGCCGGCGCGCTGGGCCATGGGAGGGACGCTGGTCGCTGCGGTCATGGTGGTGGTGCACGGCAGCATCATCGCGCCCATCATCGCGGTGCTCGGCTTGCTCTGGTTCACCGCGCTCGCGCACGAGCCCGGCCTGCGCAGCCTTCCGTTCGCCATGGGACAGGTCCTGAGCAATTACGTCGCGCTGCCCATGGCCGCGCTCGATGGGGTGGGGGAGCTGGTGCCGCAGCGCTCGGCCGCGCGCTCGGGCTGGCGGTGGATGAGGCTTTCGGCGCTGCCCCTGCTCGCGCTCATCGTCTTCTTCCAGCTCTATCGCGTCGGCAACCCGAAGTTCGACCACCTCACGGCCGGATTCCTGCAGAGCTTGTCTGAAGCGCTCTCGACGATCCTGGAACTCGTGTTCACAGCGCATGCGCTCTTCTTCCTCTTCGCGCTTTTCGTGTGCGGCGGACTGCTGAAGCGCTTCGCGCCGAAGTTCGTCGTGGAATGGGAGCAGTCGTGCAGCGATGCCATGCGTCGCGCGCGGGTGAAGCGCCCGCACTGGTTGGCGCCCCTGCCCATGAACGCCTTGGACCGTGAGCGGCGGCGCGGCGTGCTGCTGCTCATCCTGGTGAACGCGCTGCTCCTCGTGGTGAACATCATCGACATCGATTGGGTCTGGTTCGGATTCGAGGTGCCCGAAGGGTTCAGCCTGAAGCAATTCGTGCATGAAGGCACGTGGGCGCTGATCTTCAGCATCCTGCTGAGCATCGTCGTGGTCGTCTGGCTTTTCCGGGGCAACCAGAATTTCAATCCGCGTGGGCGGTGGCTGAAGCGCCTTGCCCTGCTCTGGGTGGCGCAGAACGCCGTGCTCGGCATCTCGGTCTTCCTGCGCAACTGGCATTACATCAGCTTCCACGGGCTGGCCTACAAGCGCATCGGCGTCATCGTTTTCCTGGGGCTGGTCGTGGTCGGGCTCATCACCTTGTTCCTGAAGGTGCGCGATCGGAGGAGCCTCTATTACCTGCTGCGCGTGAATGCCTGGGCCTCATTCGCTGTGCTCGTGGGCCTCACCACGGTCGATTGGGACAGCTTCATCGTGCGCGCCAACCTCACGCATCCGAACCCCGGCGAGATCGACATCGACAATTACCTCGCGATGAGCGACAAGGTGCTGCCGCTGCTCTACGCGAATCTCGACCTCGTGGAGAAGCAGATGGCTCGCCACAGGGGCAATCGCGTGCGCTGGGTGGAGCACTTGGAGCCGCAGGGGTTCCGTGATGCGCTCGATGCCAAGCGCGACCGCTTCACCGAGCGCGTGTCCGAGCAGCACTGGCAGGAGTGGACCTGGGCCGATGCACGGACCGCGAAGTCGCTCGCCGCGCTTCATCCCGCAACACCATGAACACCGACCTGCGCTTCATCCGCCGATGGCTGGCCTTCTTCGTGGCGGCGCTCATGCTCAGCGGCCTCACCGCGGTGCCCTTGGTCCGGCTCACGGGCCTGCTGCACGCATGGACATCAGCGATCGGCGGTCCGTTGCATGGGTGGGCAGCGCACGCCGCAGAGGCCGTTGCTCATGTGGATGCCACGTACCCGATCCTGTTCTATGGCACCGATTGGCTGGCTTTCGCGCATGTGGTCATCGGCTTGGCGTTCATCGGGCCCTACCGCGATCCCGTGCGCAATCGATGGGTGATCGAATGGGGACTCTGGTGCTGCGTGCTGGTGCTCGTGCTCGCCTTCGCATGGGCGCCTTTCCGGGGCATACCCTTCTTCTGGCGCTGCGTCGATGCCTCCTTCGGCGTCGTTGGCGCCGTGCCGCTCTGGTTGGTGCTGCGCCGGATCCATCGCATGGAACTGGCATCAGGTCGCTCCCCATCATGACGAAGCGGCTTCACGTTGAAGTGGTCGTGACGACCATGCTGCTCGCGGTGGCCGTGATCCTCGTGTTCTCGCCGGATGCCTTCCTCCCCATGCTTCTGCGGGCGTTCCTGCACTGGTGGGCGATGGGCTTGGTGGTCGTGGGCCTGGCGGCATTCTGGAATCGCCTCCGGCTATTCGGCACGGCGGCCTTCTGCAGCGCGCTCGGAATACTCCCGCAAACGCAGGTGCCCGCGGTTGATGCGCTGCGACCCGGTGATGCCCATGGCCTTCGCGTCGCTCACCTGAACGTGTTCCAAGGGAACGACGACTACGCGGCCGTGATCGCCTCGGTGCTCCGGTTCGATGCGGATGTGATCAGCGTGCAGGAGGTCGGTCCCGAATGGGCATCGGCCTTGCGCAGCGGGCTTCACGAGCGTTACCCGTACGCCGTCGTTGTGCCGCGCACGAATTGCACCGGCATCGCGCTCTTCAGCCGATCGCCCTTCCTGCGCGCAGAGGTCATCGAGATCGCGTGGACGCCTTTCATCGATGTCACGGTGAAGCAGTCGGGACAGGAATTCCGTGTGATCGCGGCGCATGCCACATCGCCTGGCGGTTACGGCCGTTTCGTGCGCCGCAATCGGCAGTTGGAGGAATTGGCGCGGATGGTTCGCGACAGTGATACCCCCGTGATCCTCGTGGGCGACCTGAACACGGTCCATTGGGACGATGCCTACCAGCAATTCTGCATCGTAAGCGGAGCCCGCCCCATCAACTCCTCGCTCCAGCCAACCTGGCCTGCCATCGGGCCTTTCGCGCTGATCCCGCTGGATCACGCGCTGATCACAGGATCCCTGAGCGCTTCTCGATTCCACAGCTTCCGCATCAGCGGCAGCGATCACCGCGGTCTGTTGACCGAGATCCACAGCGTGAATGCGTCCTGACATCCGCCGGGCCTTCGTATGGATGGCCGTGTTCTATGCGGCCATGGCCTATCTGGAGAGCGCGGTGGTCGTCTATCTGCGTGCGCTCTACTATCCCAGCGGCTTCGATTTCCCGTTGGTGCCGATGGATCGCTCACTCGTGTTCACCGAAGTATGGCGTGAGGCAGCAACGCTCATCATGCTGCTCGCACCGGCCGCCATCCTCACGCGCAGCCGGATGGAACGATTCGCCTGGTTCTGCTTCGGCTTCGGAGTCTGGGACATCTTCTATTACGTATGGCTCAAGGTGCTTCTCGACTGGCCGGCCGATCTCCTGAGCCGTGATCTGCTCTTCCTGATCCCGGTGCCATGGGTCGGGCCGGTTTGGGCGCCCTGCGCCATCTCGCTGGGGCTCATCGCTCTGGCGATCGTCATCCTCCGAGGGAGGTCGGCATCGGTAGCGTTCCGCATCGATGGCTTCTCATGGGCGCTCCTCATCGCCGGAGGGCTCTTCCTCATCATCTCCTTCACGATCGACCCGCTCGCACGTGTCGAAGGCCTTGACGCGCTGGGCAGCGTTTCCTCCATGGGTGATGCCGGCGCGCGTGCGCTCATGGATGGACGCAATTACATCCCCGCGCGCTACCCGTGGCCGTGGTTCGCGCTGGGTGCGAGCCTGGCAACCCTCGGCATGTGGCGTGCGTCAAGGTTCCCCACCTCTATCCGGCCCCGGGGCTGTTGAAAAAAATCGCAACCCTGCCTGGCGCAACCTCGTTGAAGCGGTGCGTCATCGGCATGGAGAACAAACCGAAAATGGTCGCTGAAGCAAGGCTATTCCTTCGTTTGGGGATCCTGTCCACCCTGGGGTTCGTGTTCTATTATGCGCACCTCTTCTTCGGCTTGCTCAACAACGTGTTCCTGTTCAAGGTCCTGGCCATCACGTTCCTTCTGGCCACCATTCCTCTGCCGATCATCGCCATGAACAACAAGCGGCTCTTTCCGGAGCTGTCCAAGAGCGGCAAGCAGATGCTCACCATCGCCACCGCCATGCTGCTCTTCCACCACTTCCTCATGACCTTCATCTTCGTCATGTTCCTGCGTGGCGAATCGGTGCTGTAGCAGCCCCCCGGTCCTCAGGTACTTTTGAGGCATGTGCCTCATCGCCTTCGCTTACAAGGCGCATCCGCGTTACGCGCTGATCGTTGCTGCGAATCGGGATGAGTTCCTCGACCGCGAAGCCGATCACGCGCATTTCTGGCCCGATGAGCCGCGCATCCTCGCCGGGCGTGACCGTCGGGCGCTCGGCACTTGGTTGGGCATCACCACGGAGGGCCGCTTCGCCGCGATCACGAATCATCGGGACCTCCGGCGGGCGCCGGTGAATGGCCCTTCGCGGGGGCTGCTGGTCCGTGAAGCGCTGGTCCGAGCTCCGCGACCCGATGCGCAGCCGTTGGATGGTTACAATCTGTTGCATGGCGCAGTGGATGACTTGCGCTACCGTTCGAACGTCAGCGGCGACGATGGGCCTGTGCCGGCAGGCGTCCATGGTCTGAGCAATGCGCTGCTGGACACGCCATGGCCCAAGGTGCAGCGCGCGAAGCAGAGGCTCACGCAATTGATCCGTGCGGACGAACCGGACACGGAGTCGCTGTTCCGGCTCCTGGATGATACGGAGCAAGCCCTCGATTCGGACCTGCCGGACACGGGCCTTGATCTGCCGCGTGAGCGCGCATTGAGCAGCATACGCATCGCCCTTCCTGGCTATGGCACACGATGCTCCACCGTGGTGCTGGTGGATCATGCAGGCCAGGTCCGCTTCGAAGAGCGCACCCACGGCACCGGTAAGGTGGTGGTGGAGCGATTCACGCTCTGAGCGCAACAAACGGCACGCTCTTGGCGTTAGATGTCCAGGTCCGCGAGGACCAACGGCATATCCGGTCACAAGGAGCATGAGCCAATAGGCGCTGAAAGCACCCTTCCGAGCCCGTAAGCCCGGAGACCGGCATATCAAGGAACCCGCCCCGTAAGGCGGGTTCCGCCTTTGTGCTCAGTTCATCAGGGCGGTGCCGATCGCGGTGAGCGCCACCGCTGTGCCGAGGCAGGCCCCGTAGAGCACGGTGATCATCATGGCCTTGATGATCGTCCTCCACCACGGTCGTTGATAGGCGGTGCGCATCATCCAAGGCAGTACGGCGATGCCGAGCAGTACCGCGATGCCCGTGACGGCGGAGGCATCGGTCCCGTTCGCTGAGAAAGGCCATTCGATCAGCGCGGCGATGAGGAGCAACAGGAAGAACACGGTGTGGTAATGCACCGCGAAGACGAGATGCTCGGTGAAGAACCGTTTCTGGCGAATGCAGGCCAGCTTCAGGATGACCGCGAAGACGGGGAGCAGCACGAAGAGCGCATTGGTGAAATTGGCCTTGATGCGCTCTTTGAAGGTGGCGCTCGCTGCACCACCTGCGTTCTGCTCCATCGCCGCGCGGAGGAGCTTTCGTGTGATCAAGTCCGGTTCCTCGCCTTGACGTCTCAGCACGCTGTCGATCACAGAATCGGTGAGCGCTCCGGCTCTCGCCATCGCCGTGAGCTCCTCATCGAGCGAGTCGGAGCCCGCGGTGAATTGCAGGCCGTTCTGGCCGTCGCGAGTCTCTTTCGGCCTATCGGGCAACCATGCGGAGACCAGGAAGAAGACCACGGTCGTGAAGAGATAGAGCCTGAGCGGCGGCACATAACGCGCGCGCTTGTTCTCGTTGAAGTTGCGCGTGGCCAGGCCCGGTGGCGCGAAGAGGTCGCGCAAGGTGCGCACCAGCTTCGTGTCGAAGTTGTACATGCCTCCGAGCAGTTCCACGAAGAAGTACCGGAGCGGCAGCTTGTGCGTGTGATTCTCCTGGCCGCAGCGCGCGCAGTAGTTGTCCTCTTCCCGCAACGGCAGGTCGCAGTTGGGGCATGCGGGCCGCTTGTTCCGCTTTCGGGCCATGCTCAGCTCTTCATGTTCTCGAATTGCAGCGGGAGCTCGAAATCCTGCTGGCGGCAGAGCGCCATCACGGCCTGCAGATCGTCGATCTTCTTGCCGGTCACGCGGATCAGGTCGTCCATGATCTGGGGCTGCACCTTGAGGCCGCTGTCCTTGATGGCCTTCACGATCTTCTTGGCCGTCTCGCGCTCGATGCCCTGCTTCACTTTGATGACGCGGTTGAGGCTCTTGCCGCTGGGCACCGGCTCTTCCTTCATGTCGTAGCTCCGCACATCCACCTTCTGCTTGCCGCTGCGCTCCAGCAGGATGTTCACGATGGCATCCATCTTCAAGTGATCTTCCGTGCTGAGCTTGATGGAGAGCGCCTTCTTGTCGAGTTCCACGGTGCTATTGGTGCCGCGCAGGTCGTAGCGCGTGTCGATCTCGCGCTTCACCACGTTCACGGCGTTATCGAGCATCTGGAGGTCCACTTTGCTGAGGATGTCGAAGCTGGGCATGCGCGAGAGGTTGGGTGGTCAAAGATGGCGGTGGTCCGGAAATGAAGCGGCCGCGCCCCAGGGCGCGGCCGCTTCTCGGATGCTGTCAGCCTATCATTTGTTCAGCTGCACGCGGAACTCGCTGGTCCGGCCGTCCTCGAGGTTCAGCTTGAAGAGGTACAGGCCGTTGGCTAGACCGGTCATGTCGATGGTGAGAACGCCATCGCCTCCAACCTGATTGACCTGATCGATCACGCAGTTGCCCTTGGCATCGAACGCGCGAAGGCCCAGCTTGCCGCTGATTCCCTTCATCGGCACGCGGACGATGTTGGCGGTGGGGTTCGGGTAGGGCGACACCTCCACTTGGCCATGCTCTTCCACGCCGATGGTGTTCACATCAACGGCGGCCAGGGTGAGCGAGGGCGTGCCATCGAGGCCGGTGAAGCCGTTGTACCAGGTGCCTGCGTCGCGAATCGCGGAATTCGGCTCCAGCGTCACGGCCTGCACGCGATCGAAATTGAGCGTGCCGGACCAGCCATGCCAGACGTTGCCGCTGTATGAATCGAGGCACAGCGCGTACCACTGGTCATCCACGAGGGTGACCACATCGGTGAAGGGCACGTAGATCGGCGTGTTGCGCAGGTCGCTAGAGAACGTGTAGCTGCCGAAGGTGAGCGGAGAGAGGTCCGCATCCGTAGGCAAGGAGATCTGGTCCACGACCGCGCCATTCCAGTTGAAGAGGGTGGCTTCCACGATCTCATCGGTGAGCGGCGTGCCAGCCGGGCCGCTGGCGGTGAAGTAGAAGCCGGTGGCCCCTAGGCGCGAGGCATTCGGGTCCTTGAAAAGGATGCACGAGCGCCAGCCAGCGGTGTTGTTGGCCGGAAGCACGTGCGTGCTGCTCTGGATGCTGTCGGTGCTGGTATTGATCTGGGTGTAGCCCAGCTTGTCGCTCGTGGTGGAGAGATTCAGCGTGCGGCTGTCGTTGCTGGCGAACTCATCGGCCTGATCGCCCTGAACGCTGTAAACGATCTCGTAACGGCCGGAGTAGCTGCTCTGGCTGAAGGTGGGCAGTGCCACGTAAAGGCTGTCGCCTGAAGGGATGTCCGCACCGGTCGAAGTCTCATCGTACACCACCGTGCCGCTGGGCTGCTGGGTGATCACGCAGCGCGCGCGGGAGTTGGGCATGGCCTGTGCGCCGTAGTTGTGGATGTTCAGGCCGAGGTCCACGCTGTACTCCGAGGCATTGGTGTGCAGTACCGAGTGGATGGAGCCGCCCGTGCGCGGCACGAGCATGTCGGGCGCGTAGAAGCCCAGGTTGTACTGGTAGAAATTCTGCTGGCTCCCGATGAAGAGCTCCAGATCGTTGCAGGTGGCGATGGCATCACGCAACGTGGCACCGGCCTCTTGCGTGATCATCACGACGGGGATGGTGACGTTCGCCCCCACGGCACCAGCGCCCATGGCCACCGGAGCGCCTGGCTGGTTATTGATGATCACCACGGCGATGGCGCCCTGGTCCTGGGCGTTCATGCTCTTCGCTCCGAATTCGCAGGTGCCGCGGTACACCACGGCGATCTTCCCGCTGATCTGGGCACCGTTCACCAACGGGCCGCAGCCGAGGCTGTCGGCCGTGGTGCCATCGTCCACGAAGCAGGCCGTGCCGACGATGTTATTGGCCGAGTTGTTCAAGTCGGGGTTCTGACCCCACTGGGCCCATGTGAACTCCAAGGGGCCTTCGAGCGAGGGGGGCTGCTGCACGTACACCGTGACCTGCGCGCTCAGCGCGGTCGCGGCCAGCGCGATGACGAATGTGAGTAGGGCCTTCTTCATGCGTAGTTGGTTTTGGGGTTCGGTATGGGGGCTTCGTCCGAATCGGGACTCAAGGGCAATGTTAATCACCCCGGCCACAACTTCAACCACCCGTCACGCGTCAATGATGGTGTTGAGCTTGCAGCCGGCCAAGCTCGTGAGCAATGGTCATGGCGTAACCTTGCGGCATGGAGGTCTCCATCGTGGTGCCGCTGCTGAATGAGCGTGAATCGCTGCCCTTCCTGGTCGAGCGCCTGCATGGTGTGCTGCAGCGCATGCAGGCCCGATACGAGGTGATCCTCATCGACGACGGCAGCATCGACGGTTCATGGGAGGAGATCACGAAGGCCGCTGCCGCCGACCCTCGCGTGAAGGGCATCCGCTTCGGCCGGAATTACGGGAAGAGCCCTGCTTTGAACGAGGGATTCATCGCCGCCCAAGGAGAGGTGGTCATCACCATGGATGCCGACCTGCAGGATGACCCGGACGAGATCCCCGAGCTGTGCCGGATGATCCGCGAGGAGGGCTTCGACCTCGTGAGCGGCTGGAAGAAGAAGCGCTTCGACCCGCTGGCCAAGACGATACCGACCAAGCTCTTCAACTGGACCACCCGACGCGTGAGCGGGGTGATGCTGCACGACTTCAATTGCGGCCTCAAGGCCTATCGCAAAGAGGTGGTGAAGAGCATCGAGGTCTTCGGGGAGATGCATCGCTACATCCCGTTCATCGCCAAGAAGGAGGGCTTCCGAAGGATCGGTGAGAAAGTCGTGAAGCACCACCCGCGCAAGTTCGGCAAGAGCAAGTTCGGATTGGACCGGTTCATCAACGGCTTCCTCGACCTGCTCACCATCACCTTCGTCTTCCGATTCGGGCGCAAGCCCATGCACTTCTTCGGATCGGTGGGCACGCTCATGTTCGTGGTGGGCTTCCTTAGCGCCGCATGGGTGGTGGCCGAGAAGCTCTGGCATGTGTACGTCCTGCACGAGCATGCGCCACGCGTCAGCGATCAGGGGCTCTTCTTCGTGGCGCTCACCTCCATGGTGATCGGCGTGCAGCTCTTCACCATGGGCTTCGTGGCCGAACTGGTGCATCGCTACAGCCCGGAGCGCAACGTGTACCGCGTGAAGGAGCGCCTGGGCTGCTGAGCCGGAGCCCGCGCCGCGCGTCATCTTTGAGGCATGCCCTGGCTGCGCCATGCGATCAACTTGCTGCTGCTCGCGGCGCTGGCCCGTTATGTCGTGCTCTGCTTCTTCATTCATCCGTTCGCCGACGACCTGAGCTACGCGTCGATCGGCATGCGGACGGATCTCTTCGCTCGCTTGGGCGACGAGTACTTCAACTGGAACGGCCGATGGTTCAGCAATGCGCTGGTGCTGCGCGGCCCGCTCGTGCTGGGCATCGGGCCTGGCCTCTTGCTGTATCGCTGCGTGCCGATCCTGCTGCTGCTGTTCGCCTGGGTGTCCGCTCGCACGTTGATCCGGGCCACGGCTCCATTGCTCCGAGGGAGCGAAGCGTCCTTGGGCGCCGCATGGTTCCTGCTGCTCTTTCTTCAGCTCATGCCGGATCTCAGCGAAGGGGTCTTCTGGTACACTGGCGCTGTCAGTTATCTGCTGCCTGGGGCCGGACTCCTGTGGCTGCTGGCCTTGTTCATTCCCGCGATCCAGTCGCGCTGGGCGATCACCTGGCCGCGCGCGGCGGGAATGGGACTACTGGGGGCCGCGATCGCGGGCAGCAACGAGTTGCACATGGTGCTCATGGTCATGGGGATCGGGAGCTTGTTGCTCGCGCACGCGCGCTCCGGCCATCGTTTCTCATGGAAGCTGGCGGGTGTGGCCTTGCCGGTGGCAGCTTCCGCGCTCGTCATGCTCCTGGCGCCAGGGAATGAAGCGCGCGCTGCCGCTTTCGCTGCCCGCCATGAGGTCGGAAGGACGCTCCTGTGGGGCGCGCTGCAGAGCGGTCGCTTTTTGATCACCTGGCTGGCTTCTCCCGCACTGCTCCTTGCCAGCGCGCTGTTCTTGGCCGGACTTCAGGCATGGCAGCGTGCTGCCGGCGGGTTGAGCGCGCGCCTGCTGCGGCCTTGGATCATCGTCGTCGCGCTATGCGGCGTGCTCTACGTGAGCATGGCCTTGCCGTATTGGGCCACGGGCATGCTCGGCCAGCACCGAACCGTGAATGCCATCCTGCTCGCTTTGCTGCCTGGATGGTTCTTGCTCCTCGCGTCATTGCGCGAATGGCTGCTGGCCAAGCGGCGGTGGATGCCCATGCCAGGATCGATGCGGCACTTCGCCATCGCGCTCCTGCTCATCGTGTTCTTCGCAACGGGGAACGGCGCGCGCCTGGGAAGCGATCTGCTCAGCGGGAGACTTCAGCGCTTCGATGCGGAGCTGCGCAGTCGGTACGTGGCGGTCATCACCGCGCGCGATGCCGGTGCGAGGCATGTCGAACTGCCCAGGCTCTCGGATCCGCCGGCATCCATCCGATTCCTGGATGCCGGTGCCGATTCCGAGGACTGGATGAACCGCTCGCTGGCCAATTACCTCGGCGCCGATTCCGTGCGCATCACCGTGCGATGACGACCCTTGTGTTGCCGCCTCCGGCGAACAACGCGTAGATGCCGGGTGGCGCGTCAGGGAGCCGAATCGATTGCGTTCCGGGAACGAGCGTTCCTTCCATGAGCGCGCGGCCTTGGCTGTCAATCAGCCTCCATGGGCCCGCGCAGCGCGTGGCTGCGCAGCGGATGACGAGTTGGTCCTTCGCAGGGATCGGCGAGACCACCAGGGTTGATCCCGTACAAGCATCGTGCGCGCCGGTGTCCTCCGGCTCGAGCCACAACAGTGCGCTCCGGATGTGCTCCCGGAAGAGCGCATCGCTCGTGAAATTCCCGACGGCGTGGCCCAAAGCCGTGCAGAAGACCTTTCCGCCAGGCCATTCCCGGTACCAACTCATCGGCCTCGGCGCATCGTAGCTGTTCACCTGCCCATTGGGCCCGATGGTCTCCTCTACGCGCAGCACCTCGACATTGCCAGGGTTCTGATAGCCGCCTTCCCAGTAGTAGTACTCCTCCGCTTTCACCCAGGGTTCGGGCAGGTTCGCCGTGCTCAGGTGCGAACCGATGCGCGTCATGGAATACGTCGGTGTTCCCGCCACATGATTCGGGTTCTCTTGAACGCTGGCGCCCATCAACTCCGCGTAGAAGTCCCACGTCCCGGTGCTGCTTCCGTTCGCGGTGCTGTGGCGATAGGTGTCCGTGGCGGCGTGGATGCCCAGCACGCGGCCGCCATCAGCGACCCACTGCTCGAAGTTGGCCCGCTGCTGCGCGTTCAGGATGGCATCGCCGCTCGTGTTGCTGAAGACGATGAAGCTGAATTCGGCGAGCGTGAAGGGGTCTGAGAATGCATCGCCCGTGTCATCATTCGTCACCACATGGCCCAGTTCGGTCGCTATGGATTGGAACATGGCGAGCGAAGCCTGACGCGTGCCGTGATCATAGCCGGAAGTGCGCGTGAAATGGAGCAGCTTGAGCTGGGCGGAGGCAAAGGCAGGAAGAAAGAGCGATAACAACAGCGCGCGCATGCCCGAAGATATTCCAAGGGGGATCGAACCCGGAGGGAGCAGGCGGGTACCGCGTGTGCAAAGAGGCCGACTTCCGCATCCAAGAGAAGCGACCCCTAAAAACCCAACGTCATGAGGAAGCATCTTTTCGTCATCGCCGCGTTAGCCGGCACCGCAGGAATCGCCGCACTGCTGATCTCCTTCCGACCCATCACGCGCCCCATCATCACAGGGGCAGGGCATCCTGAATGCTGCCATGCACCCGAACCGAAAGTGGAGGGATGCGTGTTCAAGACCGTGTTCGAAGGCGAAGGCCTCGACAGTTCCTTCGTGCTGAAGACGCCGGAGAAGGTAATCTCCGCCGAACGCGATGCGCTGCAGTGGCTGGTGCGCGCGCAGGCCAACGACGGCGGTTTCGGCGCCGGAAGCCATGCCCGGCAGGACATCATGGATCCGCACGCGGTGAGCACCGATCCCGCCACGACGGCCATGGTCGCGATGGCCATCATGCGCATGGGCAGCACGCTTGACCAAGGGCCCTACAGCCAGCAGCTAACCAAGGCCACTGATTACCTGCTCACCCAGGTGGAATCGGCACCGAAGGGCGCCATCAACATCACGCAGCTGCAGGGCACGCAGATCCAAGCCAAGCTCGGCGCCAACATCGATGTGGCGCTCACCGCGCAATACCTCAGCAACCTGGTGGCCAAACTGAACGAGCAGCATCCCAAGCGCCTGCGCGCCATGCGGGCCTTGAACACCTGCGTGGGGATGATCCAGAGCGGCCAGAACGCGGACGGCAGCATGCGCGGCGATGGGTGGGCGGGGGTGCTGCAGAGCAGCTTCGCCGCAAGCGCGCTCGAGAGCGCCAAGGCACAGGGCGCTGATGTGGACGATGAATCCCTGAAGCTGGCGCGCGACTACCAGAAGAGCAACTTCGATGCGGGCAAAGGCACGGTGGCCACCGAGCGCGCTGCCGGAGTGACCCTGTACGCGGTGAGCGGCAGCACGCGCAACAGCGCCGCCGAGGCCCGTGAACTGAACGAGATCGTGATACAGGCCAAGAAGGAGGGGAAGATCAAGAAGGATGCGCCGGTGAACGTCCAGACCTTGGAGGATGCGGGCGTAACGCGCGGCGAGGCCGAGCGCCTCAATACGGCTTATCAGGTGTACAACGCGGCCAAGCAGCAGGCCCAGGCGGACAACGTGATCAGCGGTTTCGGCAACAATGGCGGCGAGGAGTTCCTGAGCTTCCTGCAGACCGGCGAATCGCTCGTGATCGCGAAGGACCAAGGATGGAAGAACTGGTACCAGCAGACCACGGGGCGTCTGGTATCCATCCAGAACAACGATGGCAGCTGGAACGGGCACCACTGCATCACGAGCCCGGCATTCTGCACCGCCACTTCGCTGCTCATCCTCAGCATCAATAACGATATCGAGCACCTGCTCGCCCAAGGCGCTGTGAAGTACCGCGGGAAGTAGTGTTTCCACGAGCGGCAATCGGGTGGTTGCTGCGGTGGAGCCGGAGCGGGGAGGGTCCGGACATTTGCGCCGGACTCTTCCCGTTTCCGGCACTTACTCGCCTGTTCCGAATGCTCTGGATCGTTCTTGGCACAATGGCGGCCCTCGGTCTCGCCCTTGTCCTGTACTTCAAGTTCGCGTCGCGCATCGGCGCTGATCCGAAGGGCGCTCGCGCCGAGCGCATCAAGAGATCCGCCAATCAGGTGGATGGCAGGTTCCGGAACGTGGCGAAGACCAGCATGGACATGCCATTCAGCACCATGGCCGGCGTGCTTTGGGAGTTCCTCAAAGGCGGCGAGGGCCGTGAACCGAAGGGCGCCATACCTGCCTTGGAGTTCGATGCCGAGGCATGGTCCGCAGTTCCCGACAGCGCGATCGCGGTGTGCTGGTTCGGCCACTCCACGTTGCTCATCAAGGCCGATGGCGTCACCTTCCTCACGGATCCCGTATTCGGTGAGCGGGCCAGCACCTTCAGCTTCGCCGGCCCCAAGCGATTCAACTGCACGCACCACATGCGCGTGGATCTGCTGCCTCAGGTCGATGTCGTTCTCCTATCGCACGATCACTACGACCATCTCGATCATGAGACGATCGTGCGGTTGAGGGACAAGCGATTCATCGCGCCACTGGGCGTGGGCGCTCACTTGGAGCGCTGGGGCGTGCCCGTGGATGCGATCACGGAGAAGGATTGGTGGGAGAGGGTCGAACTCGGCGCGGTGACGCTCACGCTCGTTCCTTCACGCCACTTCTCAGGCCGGGGCCTCACCAACCGCTTCAGCACGCTTTGGGGCTCGTGGGTGATCGAAGGAAGGACCAAGCGCGTGTACTTCGGCGCGGACTCGGGCTACTCGCCGTCTTTCAAGGAAGTGGGCGAGCGATTCGGGACGATCGACCTTGCTTTGCTCGAGTGCGGCGCATACAACGAGCGCTGGTCAGAAATCCACATGATGCCCGAGGAGACCGCGCAAGCCGCCGCTGACGTCAAGGCGAAAGTGCTCATGCCCATCCATTGGGGTAAGTTCAGCCTGGCCATGCATCCGTGGAAGGAGCCCATCGAACGCGTTTCAGCGAAGGCGGCCGCGCTCGGCATCCCGCTGCTCACGCCGCGCATTGGCCGTATCGTGAATGGGCCTGACTTGGGCCTAAGCGAACGCTGGTGGGATGAAGTGGCTTGAATGCGAGGAGCCGACCAGCTGGTAGGCTCCTCGCATTCAAGTTCATCAGCGCATGATCACAACGCGCTGCGCGGTATGCAAGGCGCCTTGGCCGTCGAGCACGCGCAGCGTGTATGAGCCAGCGGAAACGGACGACACATCCAAGCGCGCATTGGCCGCGACGGCAAGGCGATACGCTTCGCGGCCTTCCGCATCGATCAGCACGGCGACTCGGCCGGCACTGGACTCGCCCAATACCAGCTCAGAGCCGGCCGGGTTCGGGAAAACGATCGCTACTTCCTTACCTCCCTCATCGCTTACTCCCGTGTTGGGGTCCACGATGATGCGTCCCTTCATCGTGCTGGGGTGCACCGAGCAGAGGTAATAGTGCGTGCCCACCGTGGGTTGGAAGCTGTTGGTGCCTGCACCGAAGAAGAAGCCGCCGGGCAGTGGTGTGGTGCCGCTCGCGTTCCAGGTGGTCTGGCTCACCTCGGTGGCATCGTGCGGCGAGCCGATCTGGAAGGTGATGGTAGCCCCGGCCTGCACCGTGATCAAGTTCGGGTTGAAGGAGAAGCCTGATTGGTTGATGGTCTGCGCGCTGGCGGTGAGCGAGGAGGTCAGGAGGACAAAGGCGGAGAGTCGATGCATGGATCTTGGGTTGGTTTGATGCAAGACATGGGCAAGGCGCCTGGCGTTGCCGGAGGGTGCGAAATTCGCCACGATCAATAGCATCTCCGCCTTCGAAGGCCCACCAGAACTCGGCATCTGCAGTCGGTCAAGCGAGGGAATACAGGATTGCCGCCGCCACCCAGGTGAGCAGGAAGGTGAAGTAGGCCAGCCGCAGCGGCGCGTACTTGTGCGTCGCGATGAACTTCCCATGGGCGTGAAGCTCATCCATGAGCGCATCGTGCGTGCGTGGAGGCGAGGAGAGCACGGTGTGCATCCGGCGCTTGAAATCCGCCAGGGGGAGCTGAACGAAGGAACCGAAATGGAGCAGGTTGAATCCTTTGGGAAGCGGCTCGTCCGCGCGGAGCTCCCGGATCTTGCCAGGCAGTTTCGGCATGGTGCTGTACGCGCAGAGCAGGATGGTGGTCAATGCGCCGGCAGCGAGCACCCAGTACTGTGCCGTGGGGCCTTGGTAAGAATGGTCCGCCACTTTGGTGAGCGCGAACTGCAGCATCACCGCGGACAATGTCAGCATCAAGTTGGCCTTCAAGTCGCTCATCTGGCTCGTGGCCATGAGGTTCACGCGGCTCTGCAGCAGCAGGTAGTCGCGGTGGTCCGCGGTGTACGGATCCACATCCTCATAGCGCACGGGCGGGTGCTGCGCATCGAGCGGTTGGATCTCTGGGTCTGGTCGAGGAGGAAGCATGCGGAAGATGTCCGCGGAAAGTTATCCGTTCGTCTTGATGAACCTGCAACCTCTGATCGCGCGCGCCATCTTTGCCGTCCATGGCAATTCACCTCGTCACCGGCGGCTGCGGATTCGTGGGCCGCAACATGGTCAAACGGCTGTATGCGCAAGGAGCCCGCGTGGTCTTCGTCGATGACCTCAGCGTGGGCACCCATCCCGACACGTGGCTCGGCATGCCCGTGAGCTTCGAGCACCGTGAACTGAAGGTCTATGGCGATGATGAGCGGCTCTATTTCATGCGCGCGGACCTGCGCGATGTGCTGCGCGAGCTGAACAAGGACCCGCAGTATTTCCAGAAGCGCTACGGCCTCAACGTGGCCCTCTTCGACGACATCTTCCATTTCGCGGCCATCGTGGGCGGGCGCAGCAAGATCGACGGCGACCCCATGCTCGTGGCGCAGGACCTCAGCATCGATGCCGAGATGTTCCTCTACGTATGCCGCAACAAGCCACGCCGTTTCCTCTACCCCAGCAGCAGTGCCGCCTACCCGATCGATCTGCAGACCGAGAGCAACACGCTCAGGTTGAAGGAGAGCGACATCGACTTCAAGAAGATGGGCGAGCCCGACATGACGTATGGCTGGAGCAAGCTCACCGGCGAGTTCCTGGCCAAGATCGCGGCGAGCCATTATGGCGTGCACGTCACCTGCATCCGCCCCTTCAGCGGCTACGGCGAGGACCAGGACCTGAGCTATCCCGTGCCGGCCATCGCGGCGCGCGCAGCGAAGAAGGAGAACCCCTTCGAGGTGTGGGGCACCGGCAAGCAGGGCCGCGACTTCGTTCACATCGACGACGTCCTCGACCTCACGCTGCTGGCCATGGACAAGATCAGCGACGGCCGTGCGATCAACATCGGCATGGGCCGGCTCACCAGCTTTCTGGAATTGATCGAGGTCTTCACCGGCTTCGCAGGCTATAAGCCGACGATCAAGCCCTTGCTCGACAAGCCCGTGGGCGTGCACAGCCGCTACTGCGACATGACGTGGGTGGAACAGCACCTCGGCTGGAAGGCGAAGATCAGCATCGAGGAAGGGATGCGGCGGGTGTATGAGGCGGCGCTGAAGAAGAGTTGAGGAATGCGTTCACTACAGAGGCACGGAGGACACGGAGGTTCTGCATCATGAACGCGGCGAACGGACCGTATCTCGTATTCGGTTTCTCTGTGTCCTCCGTGCCTCTTTGGTGAAATGACCCCCATGCCACGCATCGTCTGCTTCGGCCCAGGCCCCAAGTTCAAGGGCGGAATCGCGCAATACAACACTGCGTTGGCGCGAGCGCTGCAGGAAGAAGGCGCGCAGGTCACCATCGTCAGCTGGACGCAGCAGTATCCCGCGATCATCCCGCGCGAGTTCGTGGACAAGGCCAGCCGCAGCGATTTCCTCGAGGGCTATGAAATTCCTGTTCATTACCTCACGAACTGGAATGCACCCGGCACCTGGCGGAAGACCGCAAAGGCCATCGCCGATCTGAATCCCGACAAGGTGATCATCCAGTGGTACAATCCCACACAGGGCATTCCACTGAACACCATCGCGAAGTACTTGCGGAAGCACACGAACGCCGAGATCCTCTTCGACCTGCACTTCGTGGCCGCCAAGGAGCAGAGCAGTCTGGACGCCCGGCTGACGCGCATGGCCCTGCGGCACGGGCACAGCTTCATCGTGCATGCCTACAGGACGGCAGAGGAGCTGAAAGCGTTGATGCCGGATGCCCGTTTCGAGTTGACGTTGGACGGAAAGCGAAGCGGCAAGTGGCAAGTCGGCCAGCGGCAAGCGAATTCACTGGCCGACTCGCCGATTGAGAACTCGCCGCTTGCCGTTCTGAAGCTCTACCACCCCATCTACTCCCTCTTCAAGCCCGACCCGGCATTCAGGAAGGACGCTTGGAAGGCGCAGCACGGATTACGGAAGCACGTTTTCCTCTTCTTCGGCTTCATCCGGAAGTACAAAGGGCTGCACGACTGCATCGAGGCCTTCGCTGAATTGGCCAGGCAACGCGACGATGTGAGCCTGATGATCGTGGGTGAGCGCTTTTGGCAGACGGTGGACCAGCGCAAGTTCAGCACGAAGCTGAAGAACGCCGTCTTCGGAACATTGAAGAAGCTCTTCCTGAAGAGAGCCGATGATGAGCGCGACTACGATCCATTGGCGATGATCGAGCGATTGGGCCTGAAGGACCGCACGCTGGTCGTGGATCGCTTCGTCCCGAACGAAGAAGTGCCGCAATACTTCCAAGCGGCTGACACGATCGTGCTCTTCTATGAGACAGCGACGCCCAGCGGCGTGGAGAGCCTCAGCTACAATTTCAAGCTGCCCGCCGTGGCCACGCGAGTAGGTCACTTCCCCGAGACCATCACCGATGGGTTCAACGGCTACCTCGCCAACCCGAAGGACATCGCCGACATGACGCGCGTGATGAAGGCCAGCATCGAGCGGCCCATTCCCCGCGAGAACGTGGCGGAGGCCACGAAGGCGATGAGCTGGGCGAACTATGCGAAGGCGGTGCTGGCCGGCTGAAGGGCGGCTAATCCTCTATCCTGGCGATGATGGGTCCGGGGTCACGGTCCACCGGCGCAAGGCTCTGCAGATAGGCCCAGAGCGCCTTGAGGTCGTCATCGCTGAATCGAGCGAAGTTCACCCAGGGCATCGGGCTATCGGGCTGCACCGGCCCTGCGCGGAACCGGTTGCGGAAGGTGTCGAAGTTCCATTCGGCCATGCGCCCCGTGGTGGCATGCGGCGTGAGGTTGGGCGTATTGAAGAAAGTGCCGTTCATGCCTTCCATCCCGGACCAGCCGGAGAAGCGCTCGCCCACGAATGCGCCGGTGGTGAGGTCGCGCTGGGTGTGGCATCCCGCGCAGTTGGCCACGCTGTTGGCGAGGTAATCGCCGTACGCTGCGGTGCTGTCGCGCTTCACTGCGCTGGGCCGCGGAGCGTCCAGCGGCCCCATGGGCTCGATCGCGAAGGCCATCAGGGCCTTGCCAATGAAATTGAACTCCGTCCTCGGAGGGTCGTTCGGCTCGCCGGGCACCGTGCGCAGGTAGCTGATCACGGCGCGCAGGTCCTCATCGCTCAGCATATAGAAGGGCATGAAGTCGATGATGGCGCGACCATCACTGCCCACGCCGTAGCGCAACGTGCGCGCGATCTCGCCATCAGTGAGACGGCCGATGCCCTTCTCCGGGTGGTTGGTGATGTTGCGCGAATAGACATGGCCGAAGGGCAGCACGAAGTCGTAGCCGCCGTGCATGGGAACGGCCTCGCCCCGCAGGTAGGCCGCCTCATGCTGCTTGTCCGTATGGCAGCCGGTGCAGTGCGCCGGACCGTTCACGAGGTACTCACCATGCGCGATCACGGCGCTGTCGGTGCTGGCGGCGATATCGGGGTAGGGAGCCTCGAAGGTGCGGTCGTGCCGGGCGAACACCAGCGCGACGATCGCACCGATGACCAGCAGCAGGAGCAGGCCGGTCCATTTCAGGAAACGCTTCAGGGTGGACAAAGGAGGTGGGTTTGGTACGAACAAGGTTAGAGGAATTGTCGACGCGGTTACTCTGCTGGCAATCAAGGGATGCAAGCCACCATGACCACGTGGTTGCCACGCTCGACGTGCGTACGCGCTGATCCGTCGGAAAACCGCTCAAGAGGCATCCGCGTATGAACGGCCGCATGATCGCGGCGGTTAGATTCGCGCTCCCCTGCCGTAACGATGGACTGGAACCCCGTCGTTACCCCAGCAGGTGTATGTCATTCGGAGGAAGGAAGATGCGATTCATCGGATTGCTCGCTTTACCCATGCTGTTGCTGCTCTCGGCGGCGCGGCCCGTTACCGATGCCGCAGGCATGGCCGCGGCGCATGAGCTCTACGCTGAGATCTGCCTGGAGGGCCAGGTCACGCAAACCGCGTTCGTCCGCGGCTACGATGCATTGGCCCAGCGGGGCGTGAAGACCCGTATGCTGGCCATCGCCGACATGACCCAGCCGAGCACGGCGAAACGCCTGCATCTGATCGACCTCGCGAACAAGGAACTGGTGCTGAGCACCTACGTGGCGCACGGACAAGGAAGCGGCGAGCTGTACTGCTCTTCCTTCAGCAACAAGCATGGCTCGCACGCCACGAGCAAGGGCCTTTATCGGGTGGGTGCTGAGATCGTGAGCCCCAAGCACGGTGCGGCGCTGATGCTCCACGGGCTGGAGCGCGGCTTGAATTGCCAGGCCGAGCCGCGCGAAGTGATCATGCACGGCGCCGATTACGTGAGCGAGGGCTTCATCGCCGAGCATGGAAGATTGGGCCGCAGCTGGGGCTGCCCCGCGGTGAGCCGGGCCGACATGCCGCGCATGATCCAGTTGCTCGCCGACGGTGGATATCTGTACGTGCACGGCCGCTGAAGCAGGCTGGCCCGGTCTTTTCCTTCGGGGCCGAAATCGACGGCCGAATCATGCGTCTCTTCCCTTTCGTGGCTTTGCTCGCCTGCTTTGCTGCTTGTGTCAGCCCCATCGCGAAGCCCGACCTCGCGCAGCAGGCGCAGGCCATCGAAGAGGTCTTCGAGACGCCTGCGGCGTACAGCGTCCGGACGCTTGATGATGGTGCCATCGCGCGCTTCATCTCGGCGCACCCCGAGTACAAGGCCGATTCAGCGAGCATCGCCGGATTCTACCAGCGACGGGGCCGTCAGTTCGCCTGGTTCGTGAACGATTCGCTCTCGCAGAGCGCGGCGGCCTTCTACAACCTGGTGAACAGCGCGGATACCGCCTTCCCCGAGGTGGCCTTCATCCGCGACCGCATGGATCAGCTCATGCTGGCCCATCAGCTGCCGGCCACCGATACGCTGATCTGCGATGAATGCATGGAGCGCCTGGAGCTCGGCCTCACGGCGCAGTTCTTCCGGTTCGCCGACAAGAAGTACGGCGGCACCGTGGGCACGGACCTGCGGGAGCTCGAGTGGTTCATCCCGCGCCGCAAGAAGAACTTCGATCAGCTCATCGATTCGCTGGCGGCCGGTCGGATGGACCTCTCGCCGGTGGAGCCCTTGCATCCGCAGTACGCGTTGCTGAAGGCTCAGCTCAAGCGGTACCATGATCTGCAGGCGCGGCAATGGCCCGAGCTCAGCCTAGGGGATCGGAGGAAGCTCGAGCCGGGCGACGAAGCCGATTGGATCCCCGACCTCCGTCAGCGCCTCATGCTGCTGGGCGATTTCCTCGCTTCCGGTGACAGCCTCCTGCTCTTCAGTGCCGAGTACGACAGCCTGCTGGTCGCAGCTGTGATGCGCTTCCAGGAAAGGCACGGCCTGCATCCTGATGGCGTCATCGGCAAGGGTGTCATCAGGCAGCTCAACATCACGCCCGGGGATCGGTTGCGCACCTTGCTGGTGAACATGGAACGGCTCCGTTGGGTGCCGGAGCAGGATGCGCCGGACCTGCTGCTGGTGAACATCCCGGAGTTCCGCCTGCATGTGTATGAGGCGGATACCGTGGCCTGGACCATGACGGTCGTGGTCGGGGCGCAAGCCACGCGCACGGTGATCTTCAGCGACTCGCTCTCCACCATCGTCTTCAGCCCGACGTGGACGCCGCCGCCCAGCATCGTGCAAGGGGAGATCCTGCCTGCGCTGGCCAAGGATCCGGACTACCTGCGGAAGAAAGGCATGGAGCGCATCGGAGGATCGGACAGGAACCCGGTGATCAGGCAGATGCCGGGAGCGAGCAACGCCTTGGGACGCGTGAAGTTCCTCTTCCCGAACAGTTTCAGCATCTATTTCCACGACACGCCGAGCAAGAGCTTCTTCGCGCGGGAGAGCAGGGCCTTCAGCCATGGCTGCATCCGACTGAGCGAGCCGCAGCGGTTCGCCGAGTACCTGCTGAAGGAGGATACCGCGTGGACCAGCGATCGCATCAAGGAAGCGATGCGCAGCGGTGAGGAGCAGTACGTGCGCCTGAAGCGCAAACGGCCGGTGAGCATCGGCTACTTCACCGCGTGGGTCGACCGCCAAGGCCAGTTGCACTTCCGCGACGACGTGTACGGCCACGACGCGCGCCTCGCCGAAGAGCTCTTCGGCCTCCCTGCGGATCCGATCTGAACGGACTAACGCGCGATCACCACGCTCGCCGCTTTTCGGCCAGTCATCGATACCGTGTACGCCCCGGGCGCGAGGCCCGCGATATCGATGCCGTCGCGGAGCAGAGCGATGGAACTGGTGAGGGCGATCCGCCCGGTCGCGTCGATCACATGCACCACCGCGTTCGGTTGGAGGCCCGCAGCGCCGCTGATGAAGAGCCTGTCGTTCGCCGGATTCGGGAACACGCTGAGCGGCGTCGAGAGCGCGTGCGCGATGCCCACGTTCTCATCCGCATCGATCCGGACCAGCTGGTGCGTGGTGGCATTCACGAACCAGAGGTGCCCGTCGGGCCCCACTTCGATGCCCATGATGCCGGGTGAATTGGTCTGGATGGTGCCGACCACCGGGAAGCCGCTGCCTTCGGTGATGTCGTACACCACGATGTCGCCATTGGCGTGGTCGCTCACCAGCAGATGGTCGCCGCTGATGGCGATGCCGGCAGGCTGAACGAGGCCGGTGGTGGCCACCGTCTCCCAGATGTGCCCGCTCATCTGGCTGTATTCCACATAACTCTCGTACGGGCCGAAGCTGCCCGGTCCGCTCACGGTCCCCGTCTGCGTGTTCAGGCGCACCACGCGTTGATTGCCATGGTCCACCACGTAGAGCCAGCCATTGCGCTTGTCGAATTCGCAATGGCTCACGATATGGTCGTTCGGGTCCCGCTGGATGTCGATGCCCGCGTAGCGCCTGATGAGGGCATCACCATGGTAGTCGTTGCCGGGTCCGTGATCGGTGCGGAAATCGTGCATCACCACGTCGTGGTTGTAGCCGTCCACCACCCAGTACCTGTTCCAGCGTTCGTGGGCAATGCCCTGGCTGTGCGGCGTGACGTGCAGCATGTCCAGGTGGCTGCCCAGACCGCCGAAGATGTTCTGGGCATAGATGGCCGGATCGCTGCTCCAGAGCGTGATGCCGGTGAAGGGCGCTCCGCCGTTGTGGTTCGCATCGTACACACCGGGGCAGGTGCTGAAGTCCCCGTTGTCGCCGAAGGCGATGCCGGTGGGCAGGCTCATGAAGTGCCAGGCATTGGGGTCGCGCTGCCAGAGTTGCGTCTGCGTGGGCTGGCCCGGCTCGAAGAAGCGCACGGTGCTGCCGCCACTGTTCTCCACGTCCTTGTTGATCACCCAGAGCTCGTCGCGCGCGGGGTCGGGGTGGAAGGCCAGGTCGCGCGGCACGAGCAGGTCCTCGTCGTCATCGGCGACCACGGTCATCGTGGGCGGCAGCGCGAGGTAATCGGGCACGAGGTCCGGGATGGCTGCGTTCACCCACAATGCGGCGCCCATCGCGTCGTTGGCCGGCTGGCCATCGGACTGGCCGTTGATGTTCGTGGCCCAGATGCTCAGTTCCGCAGCGCCCAGCACGCTCGGCGTCCAGGGTCCGTTCACGGTGAATTCGTAGCGGTTGCCGCTGGGGATGCTCAGGCCCGTGAAATCCTGAGTGAAGGAGAGCGCTCCGTAGAGCGAGACGTTCAGGGTGAAGTCCGTGACCGTCTCGGAGCCTATGTTGCGCACCGTGCCCGTGAAAGCAGTGGGCATCCCGATGCGGTTGAAGAGCGGCGTGGTGAGGGCGGTGACGCTCATGTCGATCGGAACCGGCTCAAGCACCGTGAACGTGAAGATGTGCAGTCCGCCGGCCTGATTGAATTCGGCGATGGAGCCGCCTTCCGCGTACACCCGGAACGTGGCCTGTCCGTCTCCGTAACTATCGATGGAGACGATGTTGTACTGGGCGCCTTCGGTGAGGCACCAGGGGCCGGTGCTGATGGTGGTATTGCTCGCGTAGCCGCCAGCGGGCGAGGTCTGGCCACCGCCGCTATTGCAGTTCAGCGCGCCGGTATTCCCGCCGATGAAGATGGGCGATTGGCCACAGGTGTTGCCGAAGGGCACCAGCTGCCAGTAAGTCTCGTTCCCGTAGTCATCGGTGAGCACATCGATGGTGACCTCGAGCTCACCAGCGGGGCATTGCGCGGAGGCCGCGGCTGGAAGGAAGGTGGCGGCGAGAAGGGCGTAATGATTCAGTCGCATGGGTCGCGTTTTGCGAGGCGTGAAGCTAGCGCCGGAGCCGGTAGCTCCGCTGCTACTCGACCACATTCGGCCATCGCGCCGTGGAAGCCTTCCACCGCCCGACCAATGGGTATCAGTCGGTGCGGAGCCGCCCATACAGGGCGGAATCGAGCTGCGCGCCCTGCCAGTGGTAATTGCCGCGGAGGATTCCTTCCAGTCTGTATCCACAGCGCTCAAGCACGCGCCGGGAGGGTTGATTCTCCGGTGCGGTGATCGCCTCGATCCGATGGAAGCCGATGCGGCCGAAGCCATGGCCCGTGACAAGATCGAGTGCTTCGCTCATCAGACCTCGGCCCCAGTGGTCCGGGTGAAGCAGGTAGCCCACCTCGCCGGTGAAGTGCTCGGGTTTCAGCCGGTAGAAGCCGATGGTGCCAATGAGCTCGATGCTCCCGGCGAGCTGCATCCCCCAGGTCATGCCGTTGTTCGATGCGCGATCGCAGGCGATGCGCTCGATCAGGTCAATCGCATCCTGAAGGCTGGTTGCGCGCGGCCGGCCGATATGCCGCATGACACGCTCATCGCTGCGCATGGCGTAAAGCGACTTGGCATCGGACGGTTCCAACTCCCGGAAGAGCAGGCGTTCCGTGCGCAGTTCTGGGAATCGGCTGAAGTCGATGGCGAGCATGTCAATGGAATACGGCGAGGAATCGTGACGCGTGCCGGTTGAATTCAACCGGCGATTCCGAGCAGGATAGGTGCGCGGCTCCCGGGATGACCACCAGCTCGCTCCCGGCCATCGCGCCGTTCATGGCTTCACTGGTCTCCAGCGGCATCAGGTTGTCCTCGCTACCGGTCACGATGAGCGCCGGGACCTTGATTCGCCGCAGCAACCCTGTTCGATCAGGGCGCAGCGCCATGCCGCGCGAGGCTGCGGCGATCGATTCCGGGCGTTGCCGGGCCATGATCTCCTCGATGCGCTGCGCTTCGGCTGGATGCTGGCTGCGCGTGCGCTGCGACAGCACTTTGGGCACCATGGCCCTTGCGATCACGCCCGCTCCTTTCGAGAGCGCATCCAAGGCCGTCTGTTCGCGTGCGGCCTTCCCGGCATCGTTGTCCGCCGTCGACCGCGTGTTGCAGAGGATCAGGCCTTGGACACGCTCCGGCCAGCGCTCCGTGAACGCCATGGCCACATAACCGCCCATGCTCAGGCCGCAGAGCACCGCTCGCTCGATGCCCGCCCGGTCAAGCGATTCCATCAGGTCCTCTGCGAATGCCTCCATGGTCATCACCTCCGGCACGGGCCGCCGGTCGGCACCGAAGCCACGCAGGTCAGGCGCGGTCACGTGCGCCGCGCCAGCCAAGCCTTGGACTTGCGGCTGCCAGAAGCTGCCATCGAGCGGGAACCCGTGGATGCAGAGGAGCGTGGGGAGCGCCATCGGCGCCAAAGTTGGTGGCGAGCGCGGCAGGATGGATCTTCGCCAGCATGAGAATGCTCTTCGCGCTGCTGACCATGGTGCCTTCGCTCGCGGCCGCAAAGGACTACGTGGTGCCTGTCGCGGACGTGGCGGGCTTCTTCGCGGCGCTTCCGAAGGATGCCACTCGCGTCTCATTCTCTGCCGCTGCGGTGTACAAGTGCAACACCGACATCGTGCTTCCGGACGCGCAATTGCTCGTGATCGATGGGGCAGGGGCGAAGCTGGTGCTCGGCCCCAGCAGCAATGGCTTCACGCGCGCCATCAAGGACCAGAAGGATGCGCTGGCCCGCGTGGGCAGCCGCTACGCGATCCGCGATTTCGCGGCCATCGAGGGCGGCAGGAAGGCCATCGACCTGAAGGCCACGCTGGGCAGCGTGATCGAGAACGTGCGCTGCGTGGGCCAGAGCGAAGCGGCCATCGACCTGCGCTTCTGCCTGATGGCGCGCGTGAGCAACGTACTGGTCACGAATCCCAAAGCGCGCGGCATCGTGGTGCGGCAAGGCGATTGGCCAGGCGCCAGTTGGAGCAACAGCCAGAGCAATCACACGGTGCTTGAGCAATGCCGCGTGTATTGCACGGCCACCGCCACGCAAGCCTTTTGCGTGCTGCACAGCAGCGGCGTGCGCATGACGGATTGCATCAGCGAGGGCGCGCCCTGCGATCACGACCTCTTCCTCAGCGCCGCGATCGATGGCCGGGAGGACCAGCCCGCGCGCAATACCGTGGTGAAGCAGTTCGCGCTCTCGAACTTCCATGTGGAGCACGCCGCGCGCAAGGCCAGCATCCATGTGAACATGCCGCCGCGCGCGGCAGTTGACCTCAGCGGCATCTATTTGAACGGCAAGATGAGCGCGCCGGTGATCGACTACATCAGCGGGCAGCTCAACCTCAGCAGCATCGGCTGGTGGGACGAGGGCTTCGTGATCGCCACGCGGGTGTCGGCGCCGCGCATC
>JAEUSX010000147.1 GCA_016788405.1 Flavobacteriales bacterium | reverse complement strand
GCGGTGGCGCTCTATCAGCAATGCATCAAAGCGGATCCGAAGAACGGCGCCTCGATGTTCGAGCTTGCCAAGCTCTATCATCATGGGCAGAACTACGGGCAGGCCGTTGAGTTCGCCAAGCAGGCCGTGGCGGCCGACAGGTCCAACATCTGGTATCGATTCCTATTGGCCGACCTCTACCGGCAGGGCGAACGCCTGAATGATGCCATCGAGGTCTACAAGGGCATCCTGCAGCAATGGCCCGAGCGGTTCGAGGTGCACCTTGACCTGGCCTCCTCGCAAGCGTTCGCGGGTCACGGAACCGATGCGGCCAAGACCTATGGCGATGCGGAGAAGCGATTCGGCATCAGCCCCGAACTGGTGCATCACGCCTTCGGCACCTATATGTCCACCGGGCAATTCATCGAGGCGGAGAAGCTCTTGCAGCGCGCCATCGCTGCGGATGCCGAGCAGGCCGAATACGTGGGCATGCTGGCAGAGCTCTACGATGAGCAAGGCAAGCCCGACCTGGCGCTTGAACAGTACCAGAAGGCCCTGGCGCTCGACCCCGGCAACAGCATGCTGCGCATCTCACTGGCCGAGCACTACTACTCCACCGGCCGCATGGATGATGCCTATCGCGAACTGGGCGAGGCCTTCTCCGATCCCGAGGTGGACATCGATGCCAAAATGCAGGTGCTCATCGGTTTCTTCGAGATGACGGAGAACGAAGGGGAGAAGCCGGAGGACCGCCCGGACCTTCTGCGGCGCAGCTATGCGCTCATCGAGACGCTGGAGAAAGCGCATCCGGAGAGCGGCAAGCCGCACACGATCCATGGCGATTTCCTGCTGCGCGATGGCGACCTGCAGGGCGCCCGCACCGAATTCCGGAAGGCGTTGGAGCTGGAGCCCGACCGTTTCCCCATCCATGCGCAGATCATGCAGCTGAACCTGCAGCTCGGTGATCATGAATCGCAAGTGAAGGAGGCGGCAAGGACCATCGACCTGTTCCCGACTTCGCCGGAGCCCTACTTGTACAAGGGCATCGCCCACTCGCAACTGGGGCAGCACGAGCAGGCCATCGAATCGCTGGTGGCGGGCCGCGACCTGGTGGTGGACAACCCGCCCCTCACCGCGCAGTTCTGGAGCAGCCTCGGCGAGGCCTACAACCGCGCCAAGCAGTTCGAGAAAAGCGACCAGGCCTATGACAAAGCGCTGGCCCTGCAGCCGGACGACCCCACGACGTTGAACAACTACGCGTACTACTTGAGCGTGCGCGGCGTGCAACTGGAGAAGGCCGAGCGCATGAGCAAGCGCAGCAACGAGCTCGCGCCGGGGCAGCCCAGCTATCAGGACACCTACGCGTGGGTGCTCTTCCGCCTGAAGCGTTTCGATGAAGCCCGCTCGTGGATGGAAAAGGCCATCTCCGCCTCGAGCCGGCCGGACGGAGAGTTGCTGGAGCACTACGGCGACATCCTGTATGAGCAAGGAGAGAAAGCGCTCGCCCTGGAGCAATGGAAGCAGGCCCGGGAGCGCGGTGGCGCCAGTGAAGCCATAGACCGCAAGATCGCCGAAGGGCGCCGCGTGGAATGAAGCGGCTCCTCCCCTTGCTGCTGCTGCCCGCGCTGATGGTCACAGCGTGCAAGGGCCGACGGATCACCATCATCAACCGCGAACTGCCCGCTCGCTCGGCGGAGAAGGTGCTGGAGCGCGCCCTGGCCTCCCGCCACGAACCGGTGCGCTACTATTCAGCGAAGGCCGACGTGGAGCTGAGCATGCCCGATGAACGGCGCAGCTTCAAGGCCCACCTGCGCAGCGTGCAGGACAGCGCGGCCTGGGTGAGCGTGGTGCCACTGCTGGGCATCGAGGCCGCGCGCGTGCTGCTCACACGCGACAGCCTGAAGATCCTGGACAAGGTGAATGACCACTATTTCGTGGGCGATACCGGCACCGCCTCCAAGCGCTTCGGAGTTGCGCCCGACCTCACGCTCCTGCAGCAAGCCATCAACGGAACCGCCATCGGCCTCGATCCTCAGGAGCGCTACCGGGTGGACCGGGAGGATGGTCATTACGTGCTCACCAGCCGCGAGAAGAGGCGCTTCATCCGCGCCGCGGAGGACATCAGCCCCAACGACACGCTGGCGCGGGACCGGGACATGCGCGAGCGAAGGCTGGAGCGAACCCTGCGCAAGGCGGAGGAGCGGGAAGCCATCGTTCATCGCTACCACATCGAGCCCGACAGTTTCCGGGTGGACCGCGTGCAAGTGGTGAACCTGATGAACGACCGCACGGCGGAACTGCGTTACGAATCCTGGAGCGGTCCCGAGACCCGGAATCTGCCCACCCGCATCCGAATCACGCTGAGTGAGCCCGGCCGCGTGGTGAGCGCCGCGCTGGACATCTCGCGCATCGAGCTCGAAGGCCCCTTGCAGATGAACTTCCGAATCCCCGAGAAGTATGAGCCCATGCCCTGAGCACCGACTGCGCATCATGGCGCTGCTGCCCCTGGTGCTGGCGGCCGCCCTCGCTCTCGGCCAGAGCCGCAAAGAGCTGGAGAAGCGACGGGACGCGCTCGACAAGCAGATCCGCACGACCACGGCATTGATCGAGCAGGCGCGCAAGGAGCAGCGCGTCACGCAGGAGCAGCTTGCGCTCCTCGAGAGCCAGATCGCAGCGCGCTCACAGCTCATCCGAGCCATGGATGGCGAAGTGCGCGCGGCCGATGACCGCATCCGTCAGGATGAAGAGGCCATCGCCGCGATGCGCGCCGACCTCGAAGCCTTGAAGCAGGGCTACGCGCGGATGATCGCCGCCGCGTACCGGAACCGGAGCGCCTACGACCGGCTCAGCTACCTCTTCGCGAGCAGCAGCTTCCAGCAGGCGTTCCGCCGCAGCCGCCATCTGAACCAGCTGGCCGCGCAGCGAAGGCGGCAGGCCGCACTGATCAGCGAGACCCAGGCCGCGCTCAACGCGCGTGTGGACACCATGAAGGCCGTCCGCGCGGAGAAGGCGCTGGTGCTGAGCGCGCAGGTGCAGGAGAAGCGCAGACTCGACTCGGACCGAGCCGGGCAGCAACAGGCGCTCACCAGCCTGCGGAAGGAGGAGAGCCGTTTGCGCGAGACGCAGAAGAAGCAGGAGCGGCAGCGCAAGGACCTGGAATCGGCGATACGAAAGGCCATCGCCGATGCGATGCCGAAGCCGAAAGCTGCCCCTGGCGCGAAGCCCGGGGCCCCGGCGAAGCTGGATGTGACGCTCACGCCGGAAGCACGCGAACTGAACACCGATTTCGAGAAGAACAAGGGCAAGCTGCCATGGCCGGTGGAAAAAGGCGTGATCACCGGCCGCTTCGGGAAACAGCCCCATCCGGTGCTGAAGGGAATCGTCATCGACAACAACGGGATTGATATCACCACGGAGAAAGGTGCCAGCGTGCGCGCGGTGTTCCGTGGCGAAGTGACCAGCGTGATCGTGCTGCCCGGCGCGGGCAAGGCCGTGATCCTGAGCCATGGTGCCTACCGCACCGTTTACAGCAATCTGGCTTCCGTGAGCGTGGCCAAAGGCCAGAAAGCGGATACCAAGCAGGCCATCGGCACGGTGCTCAGCGGCGACGACGGGCCGGTGGCCCACATCGAGGTGTGGAAGATCACTGCCGATGGCCTGGTGAACGTGGATCCAGCCCTTTGGATCTATCGTTAGCAGGCCCGCCGAAACGGCTACTTTTGGCCTCGCATCAACCGCACTTCCATGAGCCTGCTTCCGCTTTCCATCCTCCTCGGCGTCATCGGCCCGTGGCAGATCGTCCTCGTCGTGGTGGTGCTGCTCCTCCTGTTCGGCGGAAAGAAGATCCCCGAGCTCATGCGCGGCTTGGGCCAGGGCATGAAGGAGTTCAAGAACGCCAAGGACGGCGTTGAGGGCGAGAAGAAGGACGACGCGAAGTAGCCGTTCGTCGTGAGCATCCCGAAGACCTTTTCCGAGGCCCGCGCAGCCATTGCCCAAGGCACAACGGTAACACAGCTTGTTGAGCGCTCCCTGGCGGAAGCCGAGCGCCGAAAGGACCTGAACGCTTTCTTGGAGCTGTTCCCGGTTAGCGCCTTAACCAAGGCGTCTGAAGTGGATGCCAAGATGAAGTCCGGCACGGCCGGTCCGCTCGCGGGCATGCTGGTGAGCATCAAGGACAATATCTGCTACAAGGGCCACAAGGTGGGCGCATCATCGCGCATCCTCGAAGGCTTCACCTCGCTTTACAGCGCCACCGTGGTGGAGCGCCTGCTTGCCGCCGATGCCGTGATCATCGGCCGCACCAATTGCGACGAGTTCGCCATGGGCAGCAGCAACGAGAACAGCGCGTACGGCAACGTCAGGAATCCGCTGGACCCGACGAAGGTCCCTGGTGGCAGCAGCGGAGGAGCGGCGGCCAGCGTGGCAGCTGGCATCGTGCATGTCGCCTTGGGGAGCGATACGGGCGGCAGCATCCGGCAGCCCGCCTCATTCACGGGCACGATCGGTTTCAAGCCCACGTACGGCCGAGTGAGCCGTTACGGCCTGATCGCATTCGCCAGCAGCTTCGATCAGATCGGCCCCTTCGCGCACGATGTGGAGGACATCGCATCGGTGTACGGGGTCATCGCCGGGAACGACCCGCGCGACAGCACCACCAGTCGCAGGCCGAACGAGCCAATCGTGCTCGCAGATTCCGGGAAGCTTCGCATCGGCTACTTCCGAGAAGGCCTGGAACGCCCGGGCATGGATCCGGAAGTGGTGGCCCACCTTCAAGCGCGGATCGATCGATTGCGGAACGAAGGCCACTTGGTCGAGCCTGTGGAGGTGCCCCTGCTCGATCATCAGGTCCCCACGTATTACATCCTGGCCACCGCCGAAGCGAGCAGCAACCTGGCGCGATTCGACGGCATCCATTTCGGTCATCGCAGCAAGGAGGCGAGGGGCGTTGAAGAAACCTATCGCCTGAGCCGCTCGGAAGGCTTCGGTCCGGAAGTGAAGCGCCGCATCCTGCTCGGCACCTTCGTGCTCAGCGCGGGCTATTATGATGCCTACTATGCCAAGGCGCAGCGTGTGCGCCGCATCCTTCGCGATCGGACGCTCGAGGCTTTCGAGCGATATGACTTGCTGATAGGACCAACCTGTCCAAGCACCGCCTTCGCCCCCGGCGAGATCACCGATCCCGTGGCCATGTACCTGCAGGACATCTTCACCGTACAGGCGAACCTGGCGGGAACGCCGGCGATCAGCCTGCCCACCGGCACGCACAGCAATGGCCTGCCATTCGGGTTGCAGCTCATGGCGAAGCCTTTCGACGAAGAGCGCCTGCTGTCCGCTGCGAAGACGTTGTTCGGCGCATAACGTCCACAGCCTGGTGTGAACGAACCGCTCGCATACGAAGGCGGGCATTCCTGCGTATTACGGGTACCTTCGGCACCATGGCCTTGCTCCCGCGCATCACCATCATCGCGCTGCTGTTCCCGCTCTTCGCGCATGGGCAGCGCTCCGCTCCCCTGGCCCTGCCCGCCGATGATCCGGTGATGGCCCGGCTCGACGACCTCGCCGCCCTCCATTGGATCAAGCACTCGCCGTTCAGCACGGATACCTCCATCCACAATGTGCACGGCTTCACTCCTGACCAAGTACCTTCCTGGAGCGAGGACGTGATGGCGCAGCGCGTGGCCGTGCTCGATGCAGGCACGCCGTTCAGCCTGGTATACAACCGTGTGGTCCAGTCCTACATCGACCTGTACGTGGTGCGCAAACGCGAGATGAGCTCGCGCATGCTGGGCCTCGCCGAGCTGTACTTCCCGATCTTCGAGGAGCAGCTGGACCGCCACGGCATCCCGCTGGAGATGAAATACCTCGCCGTGGTGGAGAGCGCCCTCAATCCGGCTGCGCGATCACGCGCAGGAGCCGTGGGTCTGTGGCAGTTCATGCTGCCCACAGGAAAGCTCTACGGGTTGAAGGCCGACAGCTACATCGACGAGCGCCACGACATCTATAAGAGCACCGAGGCCGCCTGCCGCTACCTCGACTACCTGCACCGCATCTACGATGACTGGGAGCTGGCGCTCGCGGCATACAACTGCGGGCCGGGCAACGTGAACAAGGCCATCCGTCGTGCCGGCGGCGACAAGGATTACTGGAAGATCTACGACTACCTGCCCCGTGAGACGCGCGGGTACGTTCCGGCCTTCATCGCGGTGAACTACCTGTTCGCGCATTACGCGGAGCACAACCTCTACCCCATCGCGCCCACGTATTGCGCTTATGAGGTCGATACCGTGCAGGTATGCTTCCCGCTCGACCTCTCCGCCATCGCTGTGCTCACAGGAGGCACCGTGCAAGAGCTCCGCGAGCTCAATCCCACCTTCAAGCTCGGCATCGTGCCCGATGTGCAGCAACCCGTGAGCGTTTACCTGCCCAAGGATGCCGTGGCGGCGTACATCGGCCACGAGGAGGCCCTGCGGTACAGCTATTACGCGGCGAATCCTTCAGAGCCAGCCCCCGTGGCACTGAAAGCCGAAGCTGCAGCGGACCAATCCGCCAAGCGGCACACGGTGAAGCGCGGGGAGTCGCTGGGCAGCATCGCCAAGCGCTATGGGCTCGGCATCGGAGAACTGAAAAAGCTCAATGGCCTTCGCAGCGACATGATCCGCCCCGGCCAGAAACTCATCATCCGCAAAGGCGCGCCTTCGAACGAGCGCACGGCGCAAGCCGGGCCGGGCACCGATGCTGGCGACTATTACGTGGTGCAGTCGGGCGACACGCTCTGGAGCATCGCGCAGCGCCACCCCGGCGTGAGCGTCGATGATCTGCGCAGGATCAACGGCGGGCTGCCGGATGGACTCAAGCCAGGCGCCCGCATCCGCGTTCGCGCTCCGCAAGGATGATGAAGGCCCTTCTCTTCGGTGCGGCGCTGCTAGTTGCCGGTTGCGGCGAGCGGTCGAAGCAATTGCCCGCCAGTGCCGGAGGCCAGGAGGAGGTGCTGGTGGTGATGCCGAATGGCCATTGGGAGGGTGAGCCCGGAGGCTTGGTGCGAGCCGCACTGGAGCAGCCCATGCCCGGCATGCCCCAGCGCGAGGCCCTCTTCCGAGTCGCGCAATGCGAGCCGCGGGCATTCTCCTCGATGCTGCAGGCGCATCATAGCGTGGTTTACGCTGCTTTCGATGAGGACAGCTCGAGCGTCACCATGCTGCGCGATCAGCACGCGCGGGGGCAGTTGCTCATCCGGGTCGGGGCCGCCACGCCCGTGGCCTGGAACGCCCTCTGGAGCGCCAATGCGCAGGAGGTGATCGCC
>JAEUSX010000189.1 GCA_016788405.1 Flavobacteriales bacterium | reverse complement strand
GACGGCGCTGGCGGCTGGTACATCGGCGGCAACTTCACGCAAGTGGGCGGCCAGCCGCGCGCGAGGCTGGCCCACATCCTGAGCAATGGCGATCTCGATCCGGATTGGCAGGCCGGCGCGGATGGCCAGGTGCGCGCCCTGGCCCTGCACAACGGCAAGCTGTATGTAGGTGGTGATTTCTCCAATGCGAGCCTTGCCCGCAATCGCATCGCGGCATTCCATGCAGTACCTGGAGTGCCCATCACGGATCCGAACGGCTACTCGAACCCTGTGGCGGAGTTCAATGGCGTGGGCCATGCGAACAACAATCAGGTCCGCGTCATCGTGCCATCTGGCGATCTCCTTTACGTCGGAGGCTCATTCACATCCATGGGCGGCGCCACCTGCAACAGACTGATCGCGTTGGATGCGACAACCGGTGATGCTACTTCCTGGGCGCCCAATGCGAATGGTGATGTGTACGCTATCGCGCTGACGGACACGACAGCGATGGTGGGTGGGGCATTCACGCAGATGAACAGCACAAGCCGTGCGCGTTTTGCCGAATTAAGCCGCTCCACGGGCGCCCTCACCACCTTCAACCCTGGAGCCAGCAATACGGTCTGGGCCCTGGCGCTTTCTGGCGACACCTTGTTCTCTGCCGGTGACTTCACCACGTTCTATGGTCAGCCCAGGACCCGACTTGCGGCCGTGAAGCGCTCACCCGCACCCATCCTATTGAATTGGGACCCGACGGCGGATAATGTGGTGTACAGCATCGTGGTCGAGTCCGGAAGCGTTCGGTTCTCGGGGGCGTTCGTCTCTGCCGGGAACCCAGCCGTTGAACGCCGCCGCATGGCTGAGGTCGATCGGGAGAATGGCGCTACGACCAACTGGAATCCCTTTGCCTCCGGGCCAGTATTTTCAATCGCAAGGGGCGACAATGGGATCTACGCAGGCGGAGCATTCATCGTTGTGGGTGCTCGCTCGCGCAACAACATCGCTGCGCTGGAGTTGACGAGCGGCAAGCCAAGTTCGTTCAACCCGGACGCGAACGATGCTGTTGACGATATCGAACTGTTCGCAGGCAACATCTACTTCGTTGGGACCTTCACCACGGTTGGCGGACAGACGCGCAATCGAGCGGCAGCGGTGGACATGACCGGTGCGCCGCTGCCACTCTGGCAACCCGACCTCAACTTTCCAGCCTACACGATGACCAGGGATGGCACCACGTTGTACATCGGCGGAAGCTTCACTACGGTCAGCGGCTACTCCCGTAATTATTTGGCCGCATTGGATATTGCGACTGGCGAGGTTATTCCCACATGGGCCCCCAATGCAGGCGGGCAGGTTTATGTGCTGGAGGTGAACGAGGGGTGGCTTTACGCAGGCGGCAACTTCACCAACCTCGGTACACCGCCCCAGAATAGACCTCACCTCGGTCGATTCGCGTTGGGCAATGAAGCGCCAGACGCCTGGAATCCACAGGCCAGTGGTCCCGTGTACACGATCGCATTCAGGGACAACGAAGATCGGGTCTATGTAGGGGGAAGCTTCTCCGCCATCGGCACCTCAAGCAGGGTGAATCTGGCCGCCTTGGATGCGAACTCGAACAACGTGGATGCAACGTGGGTGTGCAACGCGAACAACGCCGTGCAGGCCCTGAAGATCTCCGGCAACACGCTTTATGTGGGTGGCTCTTTCCTCACTCTCGGCGGCCTTCCACGCCGTGGTATAGCATCTGTGAACGCGACCACCGGGATTGTATTCCCGAACTGGTATGAGACCCTGAACAACCAAGTGTGGTCCATTGCGCGCGAGGGTGAACTGCTGATAGCTGGCGGAGACTTCACCAATTTCGAGACGGGCACGCCCGCCCTTCGCTGGCGTTTGGCGGGCTGGGAAGTGGAGTACGAGGATGAAACGACGGTTGTTGGTG
Organism: Flavobacteriales bacterium; assembly: GCA_016788405.1. Taxonomy (GTDB): domain Bacteria; phylum Bacteroidota; class Bacteroidia; order Flavobacteriales_F; family PHOS-HE28; genus PHOS-HE28. Next base: position 14,260 of record JAEUSX010000189.1, on the reverse strand, counting down.
ATCCAAACGCCGTGCGCGAAGCAGCTGCATTTCCCAACCCCACCAGCGGCCCCCTCACCGTTGCGCTACCTGCCGGTTCGCGCATGAGCCGCATGCTCGTTCTAAATGGCCTTGGCCAAGTGGTGAGCGACGAGCGCGCGGTCACCGCGGACCGCTACACCTTGGACCTGAGCGGCGAGATGGATGGCTTGTATACGGTATTGCTCATGCAAGCACGCACGTCACAGGCGCTGCGTGTGATCGTGCAGCATTGAATCGATGATGTTCCCGGCGAAAGACCGCGCATCACGTGCTTCTTCTTGCGCACCGCCTTCCTCGAAGGACCCTCGGGGCACTGGAAACACGCAACGAGGCCGCCCTCAGTCCACGCTGAAGTAATCCGCGCTCTGGTAGTGCCCGTCGGCCTCCTTCTGCAGTTGCATGAGGATGTCGTTCGCCAAACTGCTCGCGCCGAAACGGAACCAGTGATTGCTCAACCACTCTTCACCGAGCTCCTCCTTCACCATCATCAGGTAGTGCAGCGCCTCTTTGCTCTTGCGGATGCCGCCGGCGGGCTTCATGGCGATCATATGCCCTGTCTTGAGGTAGTGATCACGGATGGCGTGCAGCATCACCAGGGTCACTTCCATCGTCGCGGCCGGATTGATCTTGCCCGTGCTCGTCTTGATGAAGTCGGCGCCGGCAGCGATGGCGATGTCGCTCGCCAGGCGCACTTTGTCGTAGGTGCCGAGCTCACCGGTCTCGAGGATCACCTTCAAGCGTGCTTCGCCGCACGCCTCCTTGATCGCAGCGATCTCATCAAAGACGAAGCTGTAGTCTCCATTGTGGAATCGCCCACGGCTGATCACCATGTCGATCTCATCGGCGCCCTCGTTCACGGCGAACCGGGTGTCGGCGATCTTCACATTGCGTGGGGCCTGCCCGCTGGGGAAGGCCGTTGAAACGGAGGCCACCTTCACGCCGCTATCGCCCAAGGCCTTCTTCGCCACCTTCACCATGGAGGGATAGACGCAGATGGCGGCCACGGTGGGCAGGCCCTGGAGCTGATCATGCAGGTGCATGCCTTTGTAGCAGAGCTGCTTCACCTTGCCAGGGGTGTCGGCGCCTTCCAAGGTGGTGAGGTCGATCATGCTCAGGGCGAGCTTCATGCCCTGCACTTTCGTCTCCTTCTTGATGCTGCGCGTCTTGATGCGGGCCACGCGCTCCTCGATGCCGACTTGATCCACCGTAGGCGCCCACTGGGGCACGCCGGGCGCGGAATGGCTCTTTGCGGACATGCCGCCAAGATAGCCGGGACGTCCGCTCTCGGTGTTGCGCGCCGAAGGATACTTTGGCCCCGGATGACCACCAGCAACAAGCTCACGCTCGCCATCTTCATCGCCATGGTGGCCGGCATCGCCGTGGGCGCCGGTTACCGGCAGGCGTTCCCCGACGAGGAATCGCTGCGAGCCTTCTCGGACAACATCTCCATCCTCACCGACATCTTCCTGCGGCTCGTGAAGATGATCATCGCTCCGTTGGTGCTCAGCACGCTCGTGGTGGGCGTGGCCAAACTTGGCGACACGCGCGCGCTGGGCCGCATCGGCGGTCGCGCGCTGCTCTGGTTCATCAGCGCTTCGCTGGTGAGCCTGCTCCTGGGCATGCTCCTGGTGAATCTCTTTCAGCCCGGCATCAGCCTGGGGCTGCCCATCCCCGAGGTCACTGCCGAGACGGGGCTCGAGCAGCAGGAATTCACGCTGCGCAACTTCATCACGCACGTCTTCCCCAAGAGCATCGCCGAGGCCATGGCGCATAACGAGATCCTGCAGATCGTGGTCTTCGCCCTGCTCTTGGGCGTGGCCTGCGCGCATACCGGCGAGAAGGGGCGGCCGCTGGTGGACCTCATGGACAGCCTGGGCCATGTGATGCTGAAGGTCACCGGCATGGTGATGTACGTGGCGCCCCTGGCGGTGTTCGGGGCCATGGCCGCGGTGATCTCCCAGAAGGGCTTCGGCATCCTGATGGACTATGGCCGCTTCATCATCCAGTTCTACATCGGACTGGTGCTGCTCTGGCTGGTGCTCTTCGGTGCGGCGTGGCTCATCATCGGGCGCAGCGCGCGCAGCCTGGCGAACCACATCAAGGACCCCCTGTTGCTCGCCTTCAGCACGGCCAGCAGCGAAGCCGCCTACCCGCGCACCCTCGAACAGCTGGAGCGCTTCGGATGCCCGAACCGGATCGTGAGCTTCATCCTGCCGCTGGGATACAGCTTCAACCTCGATGGCAGCATGATGTACATGACCTTCGCGAGCATCTTCATCGCCCAGGCATACGGCATCGAGCTCAGCATGGGCCAGCAATTCACCATGCTGCTCGTGCTCATGGTCACCAGCAAGGGCATCGCCGGCGTGCCCAGGGCATCGCTCGTGGTGATCGCCGGCACGCTCTCGATGTTCAAGATCCCGGAGGCCGGCCTGCTCCTGCTGCTGGGGGTGGATCACCTGCTCGACATGGGGCGCAGCGCCACCAATGTGGTGGGCAACGCGGTGGCCACCGCCGTTGTGAGCAAGTGGGAAGGCATGCTGAAGCGCTAGGCCCGGCTACCTTCGCGGCCCGACGACATGGCCGTTCCTGCGCATATCCACCCGATCGCCGACCGCTTGCTGGCGCGCACGGACAAGGAAGTGCTCCTGGGCCAGCACGGCTGCGTGGTCTGGTTGACCGGCCTGAGCGGCAGCGGCAAGAGCACCATAGCGATCGGTCTGGAGCGCAAGCTGCACGACCGCGGCCGCTATTGCGTGGTACTCGATGGCGACAACGTGCGCACCGGCATCAACAGCAATCTCGGCTTCTCGGATGCCGACCGTACGGAGAACATCCGCCGCATCGCCGAGGTGGCCAAGCTCTTCGTGCAGAACGGAGCCGTCGTGATCTGCTGCTTCGTCTCCCCCACCATCGCCATCCGCGAGCAAGCCAGGGGCATCATCGGTGCTGCGGACTTCATCGAGGTGTTCATCGACACGCCCCTGGAGGAATGCGAGCGCCGCGATGTGAAAGGACTCTATGCCAAGGCGCGCGCCGGCGAAGTGAAGGATTTCACCGGCATCAGTGCTCCATTCGAGGCTCCCCCCTCTCCGGAAGTGCGCATTCCGACCGCAGGGCGCGGCGCGGAGGAGTGCACAGTCGAACTGTTCCAATACGTCATGCCGCGCGCATCGCGCAACTGATCCATGCATTCTTACCGATTGACCCACCTGAAGGAACTCGAGAGCGAGAGCATCCACATCCTGCGCGAGGTGGCCGCGCAATTCGAGAACCCTGCGCTGCTCTTCAGCGGCGGCAAGGACAGCATCGTGTGCTTCCATCTCGCCCGCAAGGCCTTTTTCCCGGCCAAGGTGCCCTTCCCCCTCGTGCACGTGGACACCGGACACAACTTCGAGGAGACGATGACATTCCGCGACAACCTCGTGAAGGAGCACGGCGCGAGGCTCATCGTGGGCAGCGTGCAGGAGAGCATCGATACCGGCCGCGTGCAGGAAGAGACCGGGTATTACGCCAGCCGCAACAAGCTGCAGACCGTGACCCTGCTCGACACCATCGAGAAGCACAAGATCGATTGCGCGATCGGCGGCGGTCGGCGCGATGAGGAGAAGGCCCGTGCGAAGGAGCGGGTGTTCAGCCACCGCGACGAGTTCGGCCAATGGGACCCCAAGAACCAGCGGCCCGAACTGTGGAACCTTTACAACGGCAAGAAGCGCCCCGGCGAGCACTTCCGCGCCTTTCCGATCAGCAACTGGACGGAGATGGACGTTTGGCAGTACATCCTGCTGGAGAGCATCCCCATCCCCAGCATCTACTTCAGCCACGTGCGCGAGGTGTTCGACCGCGACGGCGTGATCTACGCGAACAGCTCCTTCATGCGCTTGAAGCCGGAAGAGAAGCCTTACCAGATGCGCGTGCGCTTCCGCACCATCGGCGACATGAGCTGCACGGGCGCGGTGGATTCGCCGGCGAGCACCTTGGAGGAGATCATCGAAGAGGTGGCTTCTTCGCGTGTGACCGAGCGAGGATCGAGGATGGACGACAAACGGAGTGAAGCGGCGATGGAGGACAGGAAGAAAGAGGGATACTTCTAGCGCACAAGCCCCGCAGCGCGTTGCGTGTTACGTGTTGATGGGTACAGGTTCACGAACACGCAACACGTAACGCGCCGACACGCAACGAGAAGAATGAAGGACAATTCCACCCACGGCTACCTCGACATGGACCTGCTCCGTTTCACCACGGCGGGCAGTGTGGATGATGGCAAGAGCACGCTCATCGGGCGATTGCTCTACGACACCAAGCAGATCTTCGAGGACCAGCTCGAAGCGGTGGAGAAGGCCAGCGCCAAGCGCGGCAGCGGCGAGGTGGACCTTTCGCTGCTGACGGACGGCCTGCGCGCCGAGCGCGAGCAGGGCATCACCATCGACGTGGCTTATCGCTACTTCGCCACGCCCAAGCGGAAGTTCATCATCGCCGATACACCGGGCCACATCCAGTACACCCGCAACATGGTCACGGGCGCGAGCACGGCGAACCTGGCGATCATCCTCGTGGATGCGCGCAAGGGCATCCTGGAGCAGACCTGTCGCCACAGCTTCATCGCCTCGCTGCTCGGCATCCCGCATGTGGTGTTCTGCATCAATAAGATGGACCTGGTGGATTACGACGAGGCCACGTTCTCCCGCATCCAGAAGGAGCTGGAGGACTTCAGCAGCAAGTTGGAGGTGCGCGACATCCGCTACATCCCCATCAGCGCGCTGAAGGGCGACAACGTTGTGGATCGCAGCGAGCGGATGGCCTGGTACCAAGGGCCGACGCTCATGTACCTGCTGGAGAACGTGCACATCGCGGGCGACCTGAATCACATCGACCGGCGCTTCCCGGTGCAATACGTGGTGCGACCCATGACCGACGAGCACCATGACTTCCGCGGCTTCGCGGGCCGGGTGGCGGGTGGCGTGTTCCGCGCCGGCGATCCGGTCCAGGTCCTGCCCAGCGGATTCCAGAGCTCCATCAAGACCATCAACATCGGTGAGCGCGAAGTGGAGGAGTGCTTCGCCCCGCAGAGCGCAGTGATCACGCTGGCCGATGAGATCGATATCAGCCGGGGCGACATGATCGTGAGCCCCAACAACATGCCCGAGAGCAGCCAGGACGTGGACGTGATGCTCTGCTGGTTCAATGAACGGCCCTTGCAGCCGGGCGGCAAGTACGCCATCAAGCACACCAGCCGCGATGCGCGGTGCATGGTGAAGGAAGTGAAGTACAAGATGGACATCAGCACCTTGCACAAGGCGGAGGACAACAACATCCGCATGAACGACATCGGTCGGGTGCAACTCCGCACCACGGTGCCGTTGCACTTCGATAAGTACCAGCGCAACCGCTACACGGGCAGCATCATCCTCATCGACGAGAGCACCAACGAAACGGTGGCCGCGGGCATGATCGTGTGACCGCCTGTGCGAATGAAGAAGGCCCCTCGATCGAGGGGCCTTCTTCATTGGGGTCCATTGCTCAGCGCAGCGTGAACTTCACCGGCAGGGTGAACTGCACGCGCACGGGTTTGCCACGCTGCTTGCCGGGGGTCCACTGCGGCATGGCTTTCACCACGCGGATCGCCTCCTCGTCACACCCGCCGCCGATCCCACGGAGCACTTTCACATCCTTGATCTTCCCGTCCTTGTCCACCTCGAAAGTGAGGAAGACGGTGCCGCTGATGCCGGCATCCTGCGCCATCTGCGGGTACTTGATCGACTTGCCGAGGTACTTGCGCATCTCCGCCTCGCCTCCGGGGAAGGCGGGCATATCCTCCACGATGGTGAAGATCTGCTCCTCAACCACCTCTTCCTCCTGCTGCGCGGGCGCCTGCACCTCCGTGTTCTCCTCCACCTCCATCTCAACGGTTTCCGTCTCCACGACTTCCTCCTCGTCGTCCACGATCTCGATCACCTGCGTCGGTGCCGGCGGAGGGGGCGGGGGGGGTGGCGGCGTGGCGCTGGGGGGGATCACTTCCTCCTCGAGCAGTTCCATGTCCAGCGCGCCCAGGCCCTCTTGTGTGCGGTCGAAGGTGGTCCACTCAAAGGCCACCAGGGTGATGGCCAGCGCGGTGAGCGCGCCGATCATCCAGAAGCTCATCTTGCGCCGCTCGAGGTCGGCTTCGGGGTTCTTCCGCGGTTGCATGTGCTAGGTTTTTCTATCTGTACCCCGTTGCGGGGATCGGGTTCAAAGCTAGGCATCGGCACCAAGCCTGGCGCGCCGCCTCTTCGACCGCCACCACCGTTGCCCGGCCCAGCCCGAGGCCACGCCGATGGTGTTCGCGGCGAAATCGTTCCAGTCGCCGCGGCGCCCCAGACCGGGGAGCATCTGCATCAGTTCCAAGCCGCCCCCGTATGCCGCGCACGCCAACACGATCACAAGAACAGTCGTCGGCCCAGGTGCGTCCATGGCCCTGATGCAGAGGAGCGTGAGCACGGCGAAGAGAAAGGCGTGCACCAGTTTATCCACGCTGAACAAATCGGCCCAGTGCCACGTCGGCAGCGCCGTGCCGGGCATGAGGCATAGGACCAGGATGAGCAAGGCCCAGAGCAGGGCCCAGCGGAATGCGCGAAGCATTCGCGATCAGGCCCCGACCAGCGCGCGGTACTGATCGGCGCTGAGGAGCTCGGCCACTTGGGCGGGGTCAGCGAGCTTCACGCGCACCATCCACCCCGCGCCATACGGATCCTTGTTCACGCTGGCAGGGTCATCGGCCAGTCCGGGATTCACTTCTTCCACCGTGCCGGACACCGGCATGAAGAGATCGCTCACCGTCTTCACGGCTTCCACCGTGCCGAACACCGCCTCGCGATCAAGCGACTGCCCTGCGGTGCCGATGTCGACGAACACGATGTCGCCGAGCTCCCCCTGCGCGAATTCGGTGATTCCGACCACAGCTTGATCGCCCTGGATGCGGATCCACTCGTGGTCTTTCGTGTACTTGAGCTCGGCAGGGATGTTCATGGGGAGGATCGTGTTCTGTTATCGCCAAAGGAACGGCCTCCGGCGCGGCCGAAAGTAGAGATCACGCGCGAACCCGGGCTGCCGTCCGACAGCGGACAAGGGACCACTACTCCGCCAGCGTGAAGCGCAGGCTGATGCCGAAGTTGGTGTTGGCGCTCGGGAACGAGGTGGTGATCAACGGCGTGTTCACGACCCGCTCGTAGAAGAGGCGCACGTTCAGGCGCTGATTCAGCACGTAATCCGTACTGGCCTTGATGGAGAACACCTTCTGCCCTGCGGTGATCTGGTTCTGCTCCTGCTCCATGAGGCGGATCACCGTGAAATTCTCACGCAGGCTGAAATCCACACGGATGTTCAGATCGCTGGGCGGAGGCTTCGCGCCGCCCAAGCGGAAGGGCAGCTTCACATTCTTGAAGCGGTAGCCGGTGCCGAACACGTACTCCTTGCCGCGCGCCTCGGTGACCTGGTAGTTGGTGAGGCTCATGCTCAGGTTGCGGTCGCGGTTGTGCTCGATCTTCGCCAGGAGGCCGTTCTTCAAGGTGGCGTCGAAGCCGATCAGCGGGCGCATGGCCTCCTGGATGGTGACCACCATGATCTGCCGCTGAGGGATGTAGTTGCCGGCGGCATCGAGCGCGCTTCCGCCGGGCACATAGAGCAAGTTGGTCTGGAAGCTGGCAACGCTGAAATTGCTGCGGTAGCTGTTCTTGAGCGTGAAGGTGCGGAACCACTTGCTGAAGGGCTCCATCTTGGTGAGGCCGTCGTACGTGATGTCCCAGTTTGGCAAAGGCGCCTGCTTGAACGGGTTGGTCTTCACCTTGTCTGCGGATTGGCCCGTGTACGCGGCGATGAAGGCCGGGATGGCCACGTCCTGGTTGGTGGGGCCGTAGCCGGTGTAATAGCCAGTGTTGGGATCCAGCGCCGATTCGGGATTCTCCGCGCCGATGCGGCCGCTGATCACGCGGCGGTTCTGCAGCAGTTCCTTGAACACGGCGTTGGCGGCGTTGCCATCGTCGTTCACGAAGGCGGTGCGCAAGGTGAGCATGCTCACGCTGAAGCTGCCGTTCTCGTTGGGGCTGTCGTTCACGTAGCTGCCCAGGTCCTCGTTCCAGCGGAAGAAGGAGCGTTTGCTCGTGGCCATGGTGCGGTTGGCGTTCAGCTCGATGCGCATGCCCTTGAAGGGCTCCAGGCTCATGCGCGCGGTGATGTTCTCGTTGCGCGTGCTGGTGTATGGATTGAAGATCGATTCGTTCCGCACCAGCCAGCCGTTGGCCGCCGCGGTGGTGGCGAAATCACGCACGGGCTCGCCGTTGATGTCCTCATTCTGCTGCCCCAGCACGAATCCGATGCCGGGCGCGCCGAAGTTGTCCATGCCAACGATGTTCGTCTTGCGGCCGTAGCCCGGCAGCAGCGTTCCGTTGGTCTGGCTGTAGGTGAGTGAGGCCGTGCGCACGCCCATCAGCAGGCGGGCGAGGTTCTCCAGCACGTTGAACTTCGGCTTGTCCTTGTCCTTTTCCTCCTCTTCCTTCTCTGGCTTGGGGGCTGCGCCGCGCGCAGGAGTGGTCTGCTTGGCAGGCCGCCCCTTGGCCTTGTCGTTGATCTTCTTCAGCCACTTGCTCTTGTTGTAGAGGCTGACGAAGTTGAACTGGCCGTTGAGGGAGATGTTGCGCGAGTTCTGCACCACATGGCCCAGCGTGTCCTGGGTGAATGGCGCGCGGTCCCACTGGTAGCCCGCGGTGTATCCCGCGTTGGCGGTGATCCAGTCGGTGAGCGGGAGCTTGTCCAGCGGCACGGTGTAGGTGAGCGCGACGGTATGGTCATAGCGCGTCACTTCGCCCCAGCTCTTGAGGCTGGTGATCACGCTGTCCTTCCAGAGCTGGTACTCATCGTGCTCCTTGGGCTTCACGCGGCCAGGGGTCTCTCCCACCACGGCCAGGTTGTTGGCGTTGAAGTCGAGTTTGAGGCTCTTGGTGATGTCGTACTTGAATCCGTACTGGCTCGCCCAGTTGAAGTTCTTGTTGTAGGTGGGCTTCGGCGGAAGCGATTCGATGTCGGGGTTGGGCCGCACCAGGCGCTCCAGGTACATGCGGTCCATGCTGGTGCGCATGCTGATCTGCTTGAAACCGAGGTTCACGTTGAAGTCCTTGATCAGCTTCAGCCATTTGCTCTTGCTGATGAAGCCGATGTCCTTGAAGGGCTCGACGGCCAGCGGCTTCGGAGAGAACTGGTAGGCCAGGCTGCCGCGGTAGGTGCGGGTGTTCTCGTACGCCGTGTTCACGTCGAAGTACTCCTGGTCCGTGTAGCTGTAAGTGAGCGCCAGGTTCTCCACGTCCCATGAGCGCTCCTTCTTGCCTTCGCCGCGCTCCTTGCGCACGTTGGTGAGGTTCATGCTGCGCCTTCGGGTGTAGGTGCGCGAGGCCTTCAGTCGCTGCCGCCGTTCATCGGGGGTGAGCGCGCGCGTGGCGTCGTCCCATTCGATGTCGGGATTGAGCGGGTCGAACTGCGGATTGCTGATCTGCTCGCTGAAGCCCAGGTAGAGCGGCACGCGCACCTTGGCGGCTTCGGGCAGGAACTTGCCCATCTCGAAGTTGGCCGCGATGTCCACGCCGTACTTCGTCTCGCGCTGGCGCTCGCTCACGCGCTTGTCGATGCTGCCCCAGAACGGCGTGCTGTAGTTGCCCGCCACGCTCACGGTGCCGAGGTCGGCGAGCTGGGCATTCACCCGCGCGATCGCCGCCCATCCGCCGCGCTGATCGAAATCGGTGAGGCGCAGCTCATTCACCCACACCTCGGCGCAACGCGCCAGGCCATTGTCAGCGGCCCAGGGGTTGGCCTCCTCGCCATCCTTCACCGGGTTGCGGATGCCGATCATGATGCTGCGCAACTGGCTCAGGTTCGGGCTTCCTTTGATGAACACGCGGCGGTCGCCATCCATGCCCATGTAGCGCAGGCTCCTCGGATGGCCGCCCTGGTCGCGCTGGATCTTCAGGTCGTTGAGCTTGGCGAATTCGATCACCATGTCGTTGGCTTCGGGCCACACGTTGTAGGGATCATTGTTGAAGGGCGTGCTGACGCGCACCGGCACCTCGTACTCGTAATAGTTGGCGTCGAGGTCGTTGCCGATGCGAACGAAGACGCTCACGTCGCCGTAGGTGATCGGATTGTTCGGATCGCTGCTCTCGGCATGGATGAACATGCGCAGCTTCTTGTAGCTGCGGATGTCGAAGCTCACGTTGCGGAAGGCGCCGCGCGCATCGCCATCGAGCAGATTGCACACCTTGAGCTGCAGGCTCTGCTCGTTGAGGTTGCGCAGGTTGGCACTGGCCACATCCACTTCCTTGTTGATGCCCGGCGGCAGCACATAGTTGATGGGATAGCGCGAGCCGTTCTCTTCGATGTTGACGGCCGCCACGCTGAAGGTGGTGGGCGGCGGATCGCCCCCGGGGATCTCCTGCGGCACCAGCAGGCTCTGCGCGTACTTGCGCCATTCGCCGCGCACGAACTCAAGGCGCGCGAAGCGCAAGGTGGCCTGCTGCTGCCAGCCATGCAGGTACATGCGCATGAAGCGGATGCTGCGGAAATCCTGGATGCCGTTGACGCGCTCGGTGGGCTGCCGCACCGGAACCTTGAACTGGTACCAGTACACCTGCTTCGTGCCGTTGGGCGTATTGGCCTCGGCCTGTATGCGGTCCGTGATGAAGTTGGTGCCCACCACCATGTCCTGCGGCCGCAGCGGGATGGCGTAGTGGAAATAGCTCTCGCCTTCGGCCAGGTTCTGGTCCAGGTTGATGTCCTCGGTGGTGGGGATCACCGTCTGCTGCGTCGGGTAGTCCTCGGGGCTGTCCTCGTCCGTAACGCTGTTGCCGTCGGGATTGTTGAAGCGGCGGTACCGTTCAAGGATGCTGGCCTGCGCGTTATCGAGGCCGCCACCGCGGAAGAACTGGTAATCATCATTGCTGGGATCGCTCTGGATCCGGCTCAACGCCGTGGGATCGGTCACCGCGGCGGCCACATCGCTCACGTAACCTCCGAAGAACTGCTGCTCAGTGCCCTGCAGCGGGCTCGTGACATCAGGCCGGGAAGGCAGGCCGTCCAGGCCCACATCCTGGTACTTGTTGCTGTTGCTCTGAAGCAACGCGAAGGCGTTCACCACGTTCTGCGTCGTGGGCACCACGCCCCATTGGGTCTGGTCCACGGGCGCGGCGCCATCATTCGCGTCCTTCGGCAGGCCGTTCTCGAAGGACTTGCGGCCGTCGCGCAGCACATCCTCGCTGATGTTCCCCAGGTCGAGATAGAGCATGCCGCCGGTGGTGTTCTGGCTATCCTCGTTGCTCCCGTTCACCGCTGCATCGCTGAAGGGGTCCATGAGCCAGAACTGGATGCTCTCGATGTTGCTGCTCTCGAAATCGGTGGTGGTGATGCGGCGCGTGATGCCGGCCCAGTTGTTCTCGGGATCGTTGAAGGTGCCGTTGGGGTTGAGTCGCGCGGGATCCGTCTCGTAGTTGTAAGGTCCGCGCTGATCAGGGTAGTAGGTGAGGTCGAGCACCGGGATGTTGTTCGGTGTGCCCGCTGGCAACTGCCGGAAGGGGAACACCTCATTCTCCAGCACTTCACGCATGCGGTGGTCGCTGCGCATGGCGGCACCTGCACTTCCTGCGATATGCGACGGTGTAAGATTGTTGTTGCGGAAGAAGAGCGGATCGATCACGTACCAGCTGAGCTGCGCGCGCCGGAATCCGTTGCGCAGGTCATTCACGTACTCGCCCTCATCGAACAGGTCCGGCAGGCCCTGCGGCGTGCTCGCATGGAACCAGAGGCTCTGCGTGCGCAGGTCGATGGTGCTCACGCTGCCCTCGAAATCATCCACGTAGCTGGTTCCCGCGTTCCCGATGGCGCGACTGTGGCCTGGGATCAGGTAAGCGCCTTCGATGCTGGCATTCACGCTGCTCTCCTCCTTGGTGGCGTAGAAGGGCAGCTTGTCCACCAGGTTGGTGAGCCATTGCGATTTGCTCTGCCAGTTGGCATCCAGGCCCACGATGGTGTTGGCGATGGGCTCCTCGCCTGCATTCACTTTCTGGGTGAGCGGCCGCTCGTAGAGGTTCATGATGGTGCCGCCGATCACGAAATCCTTGTTGATGGTATAGTCGAAGCGCGCCCCGGCCAGCGTGCGCGTCTGGATGCTGAACAGCGAGTTGCTCTCCAGCGCGATGTTCACCGGCGTTCCGCTCTCGAGGATCCCCTGGTTGAGGATCCTGACGCGGCCCAGGTTGTAGTCCACCGTGTAGTCCTGGTTCTCCACCAGGCGCACGCCACCCGCGGTGACCACCACGCTGCCCTGCGGGATGTTCACGCTGTTCAGGTTGATCACATCGCTGCTGGCGCTGCGGTAGCTGCCCTTCAGCTTGAAGCGGTTGAGCTCGGGGATGTTCTGCGCCGCGATCTTCGTGCTATCGTAGAGCTGCTGGTACACGATGGTGCGCCTGATGCTCTCCGGCTGAATGGGGTTGTTGGGGTCAGGGCCGATGAGCTTCCGGTCCAGGTAGCTGCCGAAGGGCTCCAGCACCGGGAAGTAGATGCGTCCGTTCTGCGTGTTGATGGTGCCGCCATTGGTGGCCGCCCCGTCGATGAAGTCGAACCAGCCGTCGGGATTGGGCGCGTTGTTCGGATCGAGGCGGTCCAGACCAGCGGTCTGGTTCAGCGGGATCTGGTCCACCGGCGCGCGGGGGATGTAATTGATGTCAACGCCGGTGACCGGGTTGTTGTACACCAGATCAAGGCGGAAATTCTCGCGGTTCACCTGGAATGCCCCCAGCGAGTAGACGTTCTTCATCATCAGGTCCCAGAGCGGGATGCGCGGGTTGGTGATGGTGGCTTTGAGCAGCCGGAGGATGAGCGCATCGGGAGGCGCGATGCCATCGGTGCTGAATTCACCGACCTGGAAGGTCTGGCCATCGAGCGTGTACTGGAAGGCCACGGCCAGCACTTCATCGTTGTTCAGCTGCTGGTTCAGGGTGATGAAGCCCAGGCGCGGGTTCAGGGTGTACTCATTGACATTGAGCAGTCGCGCGCTCTCCAGCTTCTCGAAGTGCCGGGCCGGTTGCAGGCCAAGGACCTGCAGCGCCCCGCTGGCATTCACGAAACTGCGGATGCCGGCATTGCCGCTCACCGTGGCGTAAAGGCTGTTGGCGGCGTTGTCGGCGTTGATCCCGGGGTTGTCGATGAGCAGGCCGGGCGGCAGGTCACCGCTCACCCTGCCCTCGGCGATGCTCGTGCTGCTCGCGTCCTCACCCACATCGGTGAACGCCACGATGTTGCGATTCTGGTTATAGTCCTGGCGGTTGTTGGTGACCCAGACCTCGACGCGCGTGATCTGGATGCCGCTGTTCACCGTGGGCAGCGTGCGGAGCGCGTTCTCGTATTGCGCGCGGAAGGCATGGCTGAGGAAGTAGTGCTTGTTGGCCTCGTACTCATCGGCCTTGATGTCGAAGTTGGTGGTCTGCGCCCCGCCCTGGGTCTGCACATTCCGCCGCTGACCCTTCTCCTGGCTGAATATCCCGGTGGCGGTGAGCCGTCCGAATTTCAACTGGGTCTTTATGCCGAAGAGGCTCTGGCTGCCTTGAATGAGCGTCCCGCGCAAAGGGAGGCTCACGTTGCCGGCCTCGATCTTCTGGATGATCTCGTCCTCGTAGCCCGTGTAGTCGAGCTTCACTTGGTTCTCGAAGTCGAAAGTCGCCTGCGTGTTGTAGTTGGTGGTGATCTTCAGCTTCTCGCCGATGTTGCCCACCAGATTGAGCTGGATGCGCTGGTCGAAATTGAAGGTGGTGATGCGCCGCTGATTGATCGGAATGCGCGGATTGTCCGTGCGGCTGACGTTCAGCCCGAAGATGATCTCCGCCGAACCGCGCGGCTTGATGTCGATGGTGTTCCCGCCGAAGATCCGGTCGAAGACCTTGCCGCGAACCTTCAACGCCGGCACCAGCCTCTTCTGCGCGCTCTCGCTATCCTGCTCCACCTTGTCGAGCCAGTAGGTCTGCATGCTCTTGGACATATCGTACTGCAGGTACTCCTCCAGGGTCATGCTCATGGGCGGGCGGTAGTCGAAGCTTCCGCCCACGCTGCTGCTCATGATGTACTGGCCTGTCACAGGGTCATAGAGCACCTCGTTCTGGATGTTCTCCGGATCGCCCAGGTTCACCATGCCCCCGCTTCCGGCACCGGGTGCGACAGGATCGGTGAT
>JAEUSX010000134.1 GCA_016788405.1 Flavobacteriales bacterium | reverse complement strand
TGCACCGGCGGCTACGGCAACGTGTTCTTCCTGAGCACGAACGCCATGGGCAGCAACGTCACCGCTGCGTGGAAGGCGCACAAGCGCGGAGCCTACTTCGGCAATCCGTGCTACACGCAGATCCACCCGACATGCATCCCGGTGAGCGGCACGCACCAGAGCAAGCTCACGCTGATGAGCGAATCGCTCCGGAACGATGGCCGCATCTGGGTGCCCGCCAAACTCGAGGACGCGAAAGCGATCCGCGAAGGCCGGAAGAAAGGCAGCGACATCCCCGAGGCTGATCGCGACTATTACCTGGAACGCCGCTACCCGGCCTTCGGCAACCTCGTTCCGCGCGACGTCGCCAGCCGGGCCGCGAAAGAGCGGTGCGATGCGGGCTTCGGCGTGAACAAGACCGGTGAAGCCGTCTACCTGGATTTCAGCGCGGCCATCGAGCGCTACGGCAAACAGCAGGCGAACATCCTGAAGATCACGAACCCGAGCAAGGAGAAGATCACCGAGCTGGGCCGTGCCGTGGTGAGCGAGAAGTACGGCAACCTCTTCGACATGTACGAGAACATCGTCGGCGAGAACCCCTACGACCACGCGATGAAGATCTACCCCGCCGTGCACTACACCATGGGCGGTCTGTGGGTGGATTACAACCTGCAGACCACCGTGCCGGGCCTCTTCGCGCTGGGCGAGGCCAACTTCAGCGATCACGGCGCCAACCGACTCGGTGCATCAGCGCTCATGCAGGGCCTGGCCGACGGTTACTTCGTGATCCCCTACACCGTGGGCGATTACCTCGCGGACGACATCCGCACCGGGCCGATCAAGACGGACACGCCCGAGTTCGACGCCGCTGAAAAGGAGGTTACCGACCGCATCAACCATTTCCTGAACAACAAGGGCAGCAAGCCGGTGGATGAGTTCCACCGTCGCTTGGGCAAGGTGATGTGGGACAAATGCGGCATGGCGCGCAACGAGAAGGACCTGAAAGCGGCGATTGAGGAGATCCGCCAGATCCGCGAAGAGTTCTACCGTGATGTGCGCGTGCCAGGGAAGGCGAACGAGTTCAACCAGGAATTGGAGAAGGCCGGTCGCGTGGCCGACTTCCTGGAGCTGGGCGAGCTGATGTGCCTGGATGCGCTGAATCGTAACGAGAGCTGCGGCGGCCACTTCCGGGAGGAGTACCAGGAAATGGAAGGCCCCCAGCAGGGCGAGGCCAAGCGCGACGACGCCAACTACGCATACGTCGCGGCCTGGGAATGGACGGGCGACGCCGGTAAGGCGAACCTGCATAAAGAGCCGCTCACGTTCGAAGAAGTGAAACTGACCCAACGCAGCTACAAGTAATGGGCAACATGAAACTCACGCTGAAGGTTTGGCGCCAGAACGGTCCGAACGACAAGGGCCGTATGGAGACCTATCCCGTGAACGATGTGTCCGAGGACATGTCCTTCCTGGAGATGCTCGATGTGCTGAACGACCAGCTCGTGCGCGAGGGCAAGGACCCCATCGCGTTCGACCACGATTGCCGCGAGGGCATCTGCGGCATGTGCAGCCTCTTCATCAACGGTGAGGCGCACGGCCCGGGCCGCGGCATCACCACCTGCCAGCTGCACATGCGCAAGTTCAAGGACGGCGACACCATTTATGTGGAGCCCTGGCGCAGCGCGGCTTTCCCCGTGATCAAGGACCTTGCGACGAACCGCAGCGCCTTCGATCGCATCCAGGCCGCTGGCGGTTTCGTGAGCGTGAACACGAGCGGCAACCTCGTTGATGGCAACGCCGTGCCCATCCCGAAGGACGATGCCGACAAAGCTTTCGATGCGGCGACGTGCATCGGTTGCGGTGCCTGCGTGGCGACCTGCCCGAACGGAAGCGCGATGCTGTTCACGGCCGCGAAAGTCTCGCAGCTCTCACTGCTTCCTCAAGGCAAGCCCGAGGCCAAGCGCCGCGCGCTGGCCATGGTGGAGCAGATGGACAAGGAGGGCTTCGGCAACTGCAGCAACACCGGCGCTTGCGAGGTGGAATGCCCCAAGGGAATCAGCCTCGAACACATCGCACGGCTGAACAGGGATTACTTGGCCGCGACCGTGACGAAGGAGTGATCAAGGAAGAAAAAAGGACGTTCGCTTAGCCCTGCGCCCCGGCGAACTCCTTGATGAAGCCCGCGATCTTCTTCCGGAAGAAGAGGAAGAGCAACGCATAAGGCACGGCCATCAGGTACAGGATGCCGCGGTTGAGGCCCTTGCCGATGGATTGCTCACCGCCGAACACGCCGTTGCCGCCTTGCGCCACTGCCTTGCACATGGCACAGCCCTGCGCGAGCAGGTCGCCTGCCGGCCAAGCGATCATCGCGACAGCGAGGACGAAGAGTAGAAGGCAACGGCGCATGGGGCGGTAAATGTATCCGGAGCGGGCATTCGCGCTCTGTTGATCGGCGAAGCCGTCATTTGCGGCCATGGATACCATCTCCTGGTCCGACTTCGACCGCGTCCGGCTCTGTGCAGGAACCATCCTGAGCGCCACCGACTTGCCCGATGCCCGTGTTCCCGCCTATGTGCTCTCCATCGACTTCGGTCCGCTGGGCGTGAAGCGCAGCAGCGCGCGCATCACGGAGCGCTACTCCAAGGAAGCGCTGCTCGGGAAGCAAGTCATCGCGGTGATCAACTTCCCGGAGAAGCAGATCGGCAGCGTGATGAGCCAATGCCTGGTGACCGGATTCCCGGATGCGGATGGAGCGATCACACTGGCCCAGCCGGCGACCCTAGTGCCGAATGGCTCACGCCTCTGCTGACCCGGCGTGGATGGCGTGTTGAAAACCTCCGTCCTCCATCCGGCTCGAACCCGAAGCACGCGGATACCTTGCCCACACGTTAACCCATAAAACACACGAACATGGCAGCTGCAGTTCAAGGTTATTGCGTGAAGTGCAAGGACAAGCGTGACATCAAGGATGCCAAGGAGGTGA
>JAEUSX010000120.1 GCA_016788405.1 Flavobacteriales bacterium | reverse complement strand
GGACAAGCATCGATATATGGAGATAGCCCTTGGTTCTGCATTCGAACTGGAAACGCAAACGCTTACCCTTCAGCGAAGGAAGTGGGCTCCAAAAGACCAGGTCTTAGAATTGCTGGGGGCCATCGATGAAGAACAAAGGATGCTAGTTGGCTTCATGTCCAAATTGAAATCGTGACTTCGGCCTGTGGCTAGTGGCTAGTGGCTCGAAGCTCACTCGCTACATTCGCGGTCCGCGACGCTGAAGGTTTCCAGAGCGATCGCCCACACCATGAGCAATCAGGAGGATCGTCTAAAGACGCTTATCGGCCATGCCAAGGAGTACGGCTTCGTGTTCCCCAGCAGCGAGATCTACGATGGCCTGAGCGCCACCTACGATTACGGCCCTTACGGCGCCGAGCTGAAGAACAACATCCGGCAGTACTGGTGGGCCGCCATGACGAAGCTCAACGAGAACATCGTGGGCATCGACGCGGCCATCTTCATGCACCCTACCACGTGGAAGGCCAGCGGGCACGTGGACGCCTTCAACGATCCGCTGATCGACAACAAGGACAGCAAGAAGCGCTACCGCGCGGACGTGCTCCTCGAAGAGCACATGGCCAAGTACGCCGACAAGATCGAGAAGGAGGTGGAGAAGGGCCGCAAGAAGTTCGGCGAGGCCTTCGATGAGGCGCAGTTCCGCGCCACCAACCCCAACGTGAAGCGATCACAGGAACGCATCGATGCGGTGGAAGGACGGATGAAGGCCGCGCTCGAGTCGAACGACCTGGTCGCGTTGCGCCAGCTGATCGTGGACGAGGAGATCAAGTGCCCCATCAGCGGCACCGGCAACTGGACGGATGTGCGCCAGTTCAATCTGATGTTCGCCACGGAGCTCGGCAGCGTGAGCGGTGAGAGCAGCACCATCTACCTGCGGCCCGAAACGGCGCAGGGCATCTTCGTCAACTTCCTGAACGTGCAGAAGAGCGCGCGCATGAAGATCCCCTTCGGCATCGCGCAGACCGGCAAGGCCTTCCGCAACGAGATCGTGGCGAGGCAGTTCATCTTCCGCATGCGCGAGTTCGAGCAGATGGAGATGCAGTTCTTCGTGAAGCCCGGCACCGAGATGGATTGGTACAACGCCTGGAAGGAGAAGCGCATCGCGTGGCACCGCGCGCTGGGTATGTCCGCGGAGAACTACCGCTTCCACGACCACATCAAGCTTGCGCACTACGCCAACGCCGCGTGCGACATCGAGTTCAAGTTCCCCATGGGCTTCAAGGAGCTCGAGGGCATCCATAGCCGCACCGACTTTGACCTGGCGAACCACGAGAAGCACAGCGGCCGCAAGCTCACCTATTTCGACCCCGAGGCCAACGAGAGCTACGTGCCCTACGTGGTGGAGACGAGCATCGGCCTCGACCGCATGTTCCTCGCGATTCTGAGCGCGGCCTACGACGAGGAGAAGCTCGAAGGCGGCGAAGAGCGCGCGGTGCTCCGCATCCCCGCCCCGCTCGCGCCGGTGAAGGTGGCTGTGATGCCGCTGGTGAAGAAGGACGGCCTGCCCGAGAAGGCGCGCGCCATCATCGACGGGCTGAAGCTCTCGCACAACTGCCAGTACGACGAGAAGGACAGCATCGGCAAGCGTTACCGCAGGCAGGACGCTATCGGCACGCCGTATTGCATCACCGTGGATTACGACACGATGACCAACGACACGGTGACCATCCGCGAGCGCGACAGCATGAAGCAGGAGCGCGTGGCGATCGGCGAGCTGGAGCGCATCGTGAGCGAGAAGGTGGATTTGCGGGGCTTGCTGAAGCAGTTGTAAGGCTATTTTCACCGTCCCTTTCAAGGGGCACCCACCCAGGTGGCGGAATTGGTAGACCTGCCTTCGGCAGGCAAGCGCGCCCGAACCATCTCGGATTTCCGGACATGAAGCCTTGGTTCGTCTATGCGCTCAGAAGCAGAACCCAACGGTACATCTACGTCGGTATGACGCAGGACCTTGTGGAAAGGATGATGCGCCACAATGAAGGCCGGGAACGAACCACAAAGCCATTCCGGCCATTCGAGCTGATCCATGCCGAGCTGGCGGCCGATAGCGTCGAGGCCCGATTGCGAGAGAAATACTGGAAGTCCGGGCGCGGTAAGGAAATACTTGCTGAAATTCGCGACCCCATCGCCCAGGTGGCGGAATCGGTAGACGCGCTGGTCTCAAACACCAGTGACCTCAACAGTCGTGCGGGTTCGAGTCCCGCCCTGGGCACGGAGAGTAGATAGCCAGTTTGGAATTCGGCGGGCTCGCCTGCCGAAGGCAGGTTCGATTCCCGCCCTGGGTACCCGGACATGTGACCATGTGGGCATGAGGCCATGTGCACATGGGCCCTGTGCATGCAGCAGGATTCCCTGGTTTACGCCGACCCCAAGAAACAAGAGCGCTACGATCGCGCCTACATGCGCATGGCCTCGGAGTGGAGCAAATTGAGCCACTGCACGCGCAAGCAGGTGGGCGCCCTCATCGTGAAGGAGGGCATGATCATCAGCGACGGATACAACGGCACGCCCACGGGCTTCCCGAATGATTGCGAGGACGCCGAAGGGCTCACCCACTGGTACGTGCTGCACGCGGAGGCCAACGCCATCATGAAAGTGGCGCGGAGCACCAACAATGCGCGCGGTGCAACGTTGTACCTCACGCACTCGCCATGCAAGGAGTGCAGCAAGCTCATCATGCAGGCAGGCATCAAGCGACTGGTCTACCTCGACGCCTACAAGGACCCATCGGGTCTGGAGCTGCTGCGGAACGGCGGCTTGATGGTGCATAAGCTGGAGGACCTCCCAAGCCGATGAACGACCGCAGGCACCCCATCTCGCCGTACGTCCCTTTGCTCATCTCGCTGGCGCTGGTTGCCGGGCTCTTCCTGGGCCGGGGCCTTGGAACCGATGCAGGAGGGCCGCTCAGCGCCTTCTCGCTCCGCCAACCTGCGGCTGCGGACAAGCTCGGACAGGTGCTCGACCTGATCGAGCGCCAATACGTGGATACCGTGGAGAAGGAGGCGCTCGTGGAGGAAGTGCTGCAGGACATGCTGCAGCGCCTCGATCCGCACAGCTACTACCTCAGTGCCGCAGAGCTCAAAGCCGCGACCGAGCCTTTGGAAGGCAGCTTCGATGGCATCGGCGTGGAGTTCTCCATCCAGCGCGATACGGTGGTGGTCGTAGCGCCGGTTGAAGGCGGGCCCAGCGCGCAGTTGGGCATTCGCGCCGGCGACCGCATCCTCAAGGCCGATACCGTCCCGCTGGCCGGGGTGGGCATCACGAACGACGGGGTCACCAAGCTGCTCCGCGGGCCGCGTGGCACCACGGTCAAGGTGCTCATCGGTCGGCGCGGCCGCAAGCCCATGGAAGTGGCCATCACGCGCGGGGCGATCCCCATCAACAGCGTCGCGGCCTCCCTCCTCCGGCCCGATGGCACCGGATACATCAAGCTGAGCCGGTTCGCCCGGAACACGCACAGCGAGGTCGTGGAAGCGGCCACCCGGCTGCGCGCTGCGGGCATGCAGCGACTCGTGCTCGATCTGCGCGGCAACGGCGGCGGTTATCTCAACGCGGCGGCCGACCTGGCCGACGAATTCCTCCCGGAAGGCCGCGTGATCGTGTACACGGAAGGCCGCATGTCGCCGCGCCGCGACATGCTCGCCACGGATCGCGGGGCGTTCGAGGATATCCCGCTCGCGGTGCTCATCGACGAAGGCTCGGCCAGTGCCAGCGAGATCATCGCCGGCGCGCTGCAGGACAACGATCGGGCGCTCATCATCGGCCGCCGGTCATTCGGCAAGGGGCTGGTGCAGGAGGAGGTGCCGCTGCCTGATCACAGCGCGGTGCGCCTCACGACGGCGCGCTATTACACAGCCAGCGGAAGGAGCATCCAGAAGCCCTACGGGCACGGCGTCGATTACGAATCCGACTACGCTCAGCGCACCCAGCATGGCGAGCTCTACTCGGCGGATAGCGCCCGCATCGATTCGTCACAGGTCTTCCGAACGTTGGGCGGCCGAGCTGTTTATGGCGGCGGCGGCGTGATGCCCGACATCTTCATCCCGGCCGATACCGCGGAGGGGTCACAGTTCCTCACGGACCTGTTCTTCAGCGGCACGCTCAACGATTTCGCCTTCGAACTCGCGGATCGCGAACGCACCAAGCTCCTGGCCTTTGGCAGCAGCGCGGCCTTCAAGTCCCGCTACATGCTGCCGGAGGATGCCCTGCAGCGGCTTCGGGAGGAAGCGTCGGCGAAGGGCATCGTGGAACGGCCCGGCGAATTCGAGCGCTCACGCCGGCAGATCATCGACCGGCTGAAGGCCGGCGTTGCTCGGAACCTCTGGGGCGATGAGGGCTTCTACGAGGTGATGCTTGACTCGGACAAGACCTTCATCCGCGCGCTGGGCGAATTGAGCTCAGCCAGGCCGACCGTGCAGAAATGAGAACGGGGCCCAGAGGCCCCGATCCCATTCTCGTTTCTGCGTTGACGCTTACTTCGCAGGAGCGGCAGCAGCGGCAGCGGCAGCAGCAGCGCTGTCGGCAGCGGCCTGAGCGGCAGCAGCGGCAGCAGCAGCAGCAGCTTCCTCAGCGGCACGCATGCTATCGGCGCGGGCAACGGCAGCCAGGCTGTCGGCAACGGCCTGAGCCTTCGCCTCGATTTCAGCCTGAGACGGGCCGCAAGCCACCACGAAGGCGGCCATGCCGGCCAGAAGAGCGAACTTCTTGAACATGGGAGTTGGAACGGTTGGTGAAAGTGGCCGCAAATGTAGATGCAGAAAGGGATCCGCAAAATCCGACCGGCTTTTTCCGGTGAATACCTTCGGCCCATCGACCGGACCAAGCCGGGAGAACGACCAACCATGCCATTCCAACTCCCCGCCCTGCCCTACTCCACCGCCGCCCTGGATCCCCACATCGATGCCCGCACCATGGAAATCCACCATGGCAAGCATCATCAGGCGTACGTGACCAACCTGAACAAAGCCATTGAGGGCTCTACACTGGATGGCAAGACCATTGAGGAGCTGATGGCCGGGCTTGACATGTCCAATATGCCGGTTCGGAACAACGGTGGCGGGCACTACAACCACAGCCTGTTCTGGACGATACTGGCGCCGAACGCGGGAGGCAGCCCTAGCGGCGAGCTGGCCGACGCCATCAATCGTGATTTCGGCTCGTTCGATGCCTTCAAGGAGAAGTTCTCTACGGCAGGCGCCACCCGTTTCGGCAGCGGTTGGGCTTGGCTATGCGTGCAGAAGGGAGGAAAGCTCGATGTCTGCTCCACTCCGAACCAGGACAATCCGCTCATGCCCGGAACCGGATGCGGGGGCACGCCCATTCTCGGCCTTGATGTATGGGAGCACGCCTACTACCTGCATTACCAGAACCGGCGCCCGGACTATATCGCCGCATTCTGGAACCTGGTGAACTGGGCCGAGGTGGCCCGCCGCTTCGCAGCAGGCCGATAGGTCCCAGATTGAGCGTCCGTGCCTCGGACGATTCGCACCATGCTCCGAGCAAGTCACCTCATGCTTTGCGCGCTGGTCTTTTGGACGAAGGCGGCGGCGATGGGGCCATTCGATGCGGACAGCCTTTCGATGGCGGTCGCAGAGATGCGATCGGTCCAACCGATGGAACCAAGCCCCGAAGCGAACATCGTTCAGGAGAACCACCGTGCCGTTGCCATCGGCTTGGCCGTTCTGCTCGGGCCTTTCGGGGCGCACCGGCTCTATTTGGGCACCACGCCCAAAGTGGCCATCGCCTATGGCATCACGTTAGGCGGCTTCGGGGTGGTGGCACTGATCGACCTGGTGCACCTGATCGTGGTGAAGGACCTTGATCGATTCCGGAACAACGACCGGATCCTGATGTGGGCCGGAGAGCCTACTCCACCGTGACGCTCTTCGCCAGGTTGCGGGGCTGATCCACGTTGCAACCGCGCATCACGGCGATGTGGTAGCTGAGCAGTTGCAGCGGCACCACGCTCAGCAAGGGCACCAGCGGGTCGGCCGTCTCGGGGATCTCGATAGAATGGTCCGCGAGTTCACGGACCACGCGGTCGCCCTCGGTGACAATGGCGATGATCTTCCCCTTGCGCGCCTTCACTTCCTGCACGTTGCTCACCACCTTCTCGTAGCTGGCTCCCTTGGTGGCGATCACGATCACCGGCATTTCCTCATCGATCAATGCGATGGGGCCGTGCTTCATCTCCGCGGC
Source organism: Flavobacteriales bacterium (assembly GCA_016788405.1). Taxonomy (GTDB): domain Bacteria; phylum Bacteroidota; class Bacteroidia; order Flavobacteriales_F; family PHOS-HE28; genus PHOS-HE28. The sequence continues at coordinate 1,801 of JAEUSX010000120.1, read as the reverse complement.
CGGATAGCCCTCCGCATGGATGTAGCTGATCTCCTTCAGCTTGAGCGCGCCTTCCAGCGCGACGGGGAAGCAATAGCCTCGTCCCAGATAGAGCGCGTTGGTGGCATCCTTGTAGATCCGCGCGATGCGCTTCACCTCCTCCTCGGTGCCGAGCACGCGCTGAACCTTGTCCGGGATGGAGTCCAGTTCGTTGAGCATGCGGTGGAACGCGCTTGAGGCGATGGTGCCCTTGCGCTGACCGATCATCAGGGCCATGAGCGTAAGCACGGTGACCTGGGCGGTGAAAGCCTTGGTGCTGGCCACGCCGATCTCTGGTCCGGCATGCGTGTACGATCCTGCATGGGTAACACGGGCGATGCTGCTGCCCACCACGTTGCAGATGCCGAAAATGGTGGCGCCGCGCCCCTTCGCCAGCTCGATCGCGGCCATCGTATCGGCGGTCTCGCCGCTCTGACTGATGGCGATGACGATATCGTCCTCGTTCACGATCGGGTTGCGGTAACGGAATTCGCTCGCGTACTCCACCTCGACCGGGATTCTCGCGAGGTCTTCGAAGAGGTACTCCCCGACCAGCCCGGCGTGCCAGCTCGTTCCGCATCCGAGGATGAGGATGCGCCGCGCGTTGATCAACTTCTGCTCATGATCCTTGATGCCCCCCAGCACCACTTCGCCTTTGGCGACATTGAGCCTGCCGCGCAACGAGTCCCTGATGCTCCTGGGCTGCTCGTGGATCTCCTTGAGCATGAAGTGATCATAGCCTCCCTTCTCCAAAGCCTCCAGGTGCATCTCCAGCTCCTGGATGAAGGGGGTCTTCGATTGGTTCTTGATGTTGCGGATGGTGAGGCCTTTATCACGGTCGATCACCGCGATCTCTCCATCCTCCAAGTAGACCACATTCCGAGTGTACTCCACGATGGGGGTGGCATCGCTGGCCATGTAGTGGTCCCCGTCATCCCCGATGCCGATCACCAGAGGAGAGCTCTTCCGTGCGGCCACCAGCGTATCGGGCGATCGCCGGTCCATCACGACGATGGCATAGGCGCCCACCACGCTTTGCAACGCCAGCCTTACCGCCTCGGCCAGATCCACCTCTTCGGTCGTGCGGATGTCATCGATCAGGTGCGCGAGCACCTCGGTGTCCGTATCGCTCTTGAACACGTGCCCGCGGTGCCGCAATTCCTCCTTGATCGCAGCGTAGTTCTCGATGATGCCGTTATGGATGATGGCCAGGTCGCCCTTGTTGGACGCGTGCGGGTGCGCATTGATGTCGTTGGGCGGGCCGTGCGTGGCCCAACGCGTGTGCCCCATGCCCACCGTGCCAGCCGTGCTGCTGGCCCCCACATGCGCCTCGAGGTCGCTCACCTTCCCCTGGCACTTGTAGATGCGCATGGCGCCTTCTTGGATCAACGCGACGCCCGCACTATCGTACCCGCGGTACTCCAATCGCCGGAGGCCATTGATCACGATGGGGTAGGCCTGCTTGCGCCCCAAGTATGCCACGATACCGCACATGGTCGGGTCAGTATGAGGTAAAAGTAAGCCGCAGGCGCATGGCGTCCTCGGCGGCTGCGCTTCCTCGAAGCACGGTTCTATTGCCAGTCACGCCCCCGCTGCCCGGGATGACCTCCAGCTGCGGATCGTACTCGCCATTGATCGCACCGAGGACGAAACGCGTGATGTTGAAGCGGTATTCACGCTCTTCGTTCCGGTAATTCCCATCCAACGCGCCGATTCCGCCGATCAGATCCGGCAGGAACGCTTCATTCCCGGCCGCGTTCCTGCGGAAGAGGATCAACTGGCC
>JAEUSX010000118.1 GCA_016788405.1 Flavobacteriales bacterium | reverse complement strand
GCCCGAGTACCCTGTGGCGTTCAGGTTCTGGAACGCACCGGCCGGGTTCACGCTGTTCGCGACCACGCCAAGGCGGTAACCGGGCCATGGCCCCGCATCGCTGATGGTGACTTCGCCGTTGTTGGCCACGCGCATGCGCTCGGTGTTGTTCGTGCGGACGGCGAAGGACTGGTTATCCGTGGTGCCAATGAAGTTGGTGGCAGGGTTCGTGCCCGCATTGCCGAGCAAACCCCAGCCAGTGCCACCTGCTTGCAGCATTTGCCAGTCAGCGCCATCGTAGTAGTAGAAGCCGATCGCTCCGTCCGTCTGGAACACCAGCATACCCTTCGCCGTGGCATCGGCGATGGGGAACATGGCCGTGCGTTGAGCAGCGGTCATGCGCGGCGTAAGCAGGCCCTTGTCGCTACTGGTGAGGTCCAGCAACGACTTGGCATGGGGCGCTGGGTTGTTGATGCCCACGTTACCCTGGCCGAAGGCGGCGCCGCTGCTGAGCAGCACGAAGAGGCCGGCAAGGGCGATGCAGACGAACAGTTCGAAGAGGTCCTTGCGGGTGAAGCGGCGGAAGCGGCGGCGGGCTTGGGTTTTCATGGCCTTGTCGTTCTTGACGGCCCAAAAGTCCCCTGGCCCGGCAGCCTCGGAAAGTCACAGTCTGTGAATGGCGATCCCCGGCTGCGAACGGCAGGGGGCGGGCGGAGAGGGCCTTTCGCCGGAACAGGCCCTACCGGTTCCCGATGCGGGCCAGCAGGTCATCCTTGCGCAGGCGCGCCACGTCCAGGGTCTTGCCGTCGCTCATCACCACCTGCCCGCCGCTGCCCTTGATGTACTTGGTCAGATGCTTCAGGTTGATGGTGTGGCTCCGGTGGATGCGGATGAAGTCGGGGCCTTCCAGGGTCTCTTCGACTTCCTTCAGGCTGCGAGTGATAGCGATCTGCTGACCTCCGGTCATGTGCAGGACCGTGTAATAGTTCACTGCTTCACACCAGACGATCTCGGCCACTTTCACGAGCTCGAAACCGTGGAGGGTAGGCACGCTGAGGCGGTCCGGCGTTATGCCGCTCTTCACGTCCTCCAGCATGCGCTGCATGCGTTCAGCCCCGCCGCTGAGGCCGTGCTTGGCTTGCACCCGATCCAAGGCCTCGCGCAGCTGGTCGATGTCGATCGGCTTCAGCAAGTAATCCACCGCTGCGAACTTGATGGCTTTGATGGCATAGTGGTCGTAGGCCGTGGTGAAGATCACGTCGATGCCCTCCAGATCGGACTTCCGAAGCACGTCGAAGCCGCTGAGCTTCGGCATTTCCACGTCCAGGAAGAGCAGGTCCGGCCGATGCGCCGCGATGGCCTTCACGGCATCCTCGCCATCCTCGCACTGGGCCAGCACGGTGATGCGATCGGCGAAGTGCTGCTGAACGAGCATGAGCAGCTTGTCGCGTGCAGGTTTCTCGTCGTCGATGATGAGTGCGCGTATCATGCGGCCAAGTTCATTGTTCGGTTTCCTTCACCATCAGCGGAAAATTGATGATCACGCGTGTCCCGGTCGCGCTCCCCTGCGGATCCTTCAGGTCCTCCACCATCACCCGTGATGCACCGCGTTCCAGTTCGCCATAGATCCGCAATCGGTCCGCGCTGACGCGCATGCCCATGCTCTTGTGTATTCCGCTGCGCTGCTCGTTGATCCTGCGAGAAGCCTCGCGCCCTATTCCATTGTCCTCCACCACGCATTCCAGATGATCATCGCGCAGGGCGAATGTCACGGAAAGATGGCCTGCGGATTCCTTGTGCCGCAGCCCATGCCAGATGGCGTTCTCGATGTACGGTTGGACCAGCATGGTGGGCAGCTCCACCGGTTCGCCTTCCAGCTCTTCATCCACTATCACCTCGAAGGTGAACGGTGTCTTGAACCGCAACGCCTCGAGCTCGAGGTAGTAGCGCAGCATCTCCACCTCGCGCTCCAAGGGCACCCGAGTGCTATCGCTGTGCTGCAGGATAAGTCGGATGAGCTTGGCGAAGCGGCCCAGGTAATGGGAGGCCTGCTCACGGTCATTGGCGATGATGAAGCTATCGATGCTGTTGAGGCAGTTGAAGACGAAGTGCGGGTCCATCTGCGCGCGCAACGCCTGCAGCTTCAGCTCGTTCACCTGGCGCGCTTGTTCCTCCTGCGCGCGCTCGCGCTTGCGGATCCAGTTGAGGCGCGCACGGAACACCAGTACGATGCCCATGGCCAGCAGCACGGCTAAAAGGATGCGGGCCGCCAGCGTCTGGTACCACGGTGGAGGGATCATCACGTTCAACGTGGTGGGGGGGCCAGGTTCACCCGCCAGGTTCACGAGCCGGAACTGGAAGGTGTGCTCTCCGGGTTGCAGTCCTCGGAGGTTGATGCGGCCTTCCTTGTATTCGACCCACGACCCTCCCGGCTCCCGCATGGCGTAGGCGAGGACCCAACCCGGGGGCAGTATCGCACCGAAGTGCACCTCGAGCTGCTCGTTATCGTAGCGCATGACCAAGCTGTCCTCGCCGGTCAATGCCATCGGAATACCGTCCACCAACACCTGTGCGAGTATCGGCGCAGGCGGCGTCCGGAGGTTCCCCACCGGGTTGGCATCGAAGACCGCTACAGAACGACCCACATTGTACGCGAGCAGGCCGCCTGACGAGGTGCCCAGGATCCACTTGGACGCTACTTCGTTGCCGCTGCCGCGTGGACCGACCACCACGGCCCGCTCCTTGATCGGATCGAAACAGAACAACCGTTCGTCCGAAATAACCCAAATGCGCTTGCGCGCATCCACCGCCACCGCGACCAAGCCCGACTCGGTGATGCCGTGACGATGATCGTAGTGCGTGTATGCACCGGTTGGGATATCGTACCGGACCAGTCCCGCACCATCGGAAGCGAGCCAAAGGACGCTGTCCGATGATGCCGTGATCCCGACGAGCCTGCCCACGCGCAGCCGATGCTCGCGGACATCGGCGAAAAGGTCGGTCCAGTGCCCGCTTTTGCGATCGAACCACGTAAGTCCGCGAAGATTGCCGCAGGACCAAAGGCTTCCGTTCTTCGCGCTTGCGGCACCGTAGACATTGTCGAACCGCATACCGCCCGGTGTCAGGCTATCGGGTCGGTGAACGCGACCGCGACCCGTGCGCGGATCGAAGTTCACCATGGCGAAGAGGTTCACCCCCTTCCAGATCGTGCCGTCCGCATCATGGGACAACCATGTGCGGCCCCTCGGTATCGCGGTGCCCGTCGTGTCGCGCACGTGAATCCACATCGCCTGCGTGGTCCTCACATCGATCGACCAAACGTCGTCATCGCTCGACACGATCACGGCATCCCCTCGCGGGAGCACATCCCAAATGACCGGGTGCTTGTCCGTCCGACCGACCAGCGGGATCCGGGTGACCGCCCCAGTGGAAAGGTCGATCCGCGCGAGCCCCTCCTCGCCCATGGCGCACCATAGCAAGCTGTCGCCGCTGAACTCCATGGACCAGATGCGACCGGAACGACCACCGCTCAGCACATCGAAGAACCGCATTTGCGGCTGCGCTGGATCATGTATCGCGATGCCCAACAAGTTCGCCAGCCATACTTCGCCGCTGGGGCTGTGGTACAGGTTCCGGATCGTGCCATAGGGCAGCGACCCGGCAGAAAGATCCTCGCTGTCGAACACCACCGCCGACCCGTCTTTCGGATCGAAACGGAATCCCCCGGGCTTGGATGCGCTTCCCCAGATCCGCCCGTTCCGGTCACGGCCAAGGAACCACGCCGTGGATAGACTGGTCCCAGGTGCTCCTGGCACGTGGTCCCAAGCGCGCACCGCGCTCGATGTCCCGTCCCAATGCCAGATGTTACCGGTGCGCGGATCGCTGCACCAAAGCCCACCATCCCCATCGTGGCAGAGGCTCACCACTTTCTCTGCGATCAATGGTGAGAAGGCGCGATCACCTTCCCCCACGTACAGCCGACCTGTGGCCGTGTGGTAGAACACCAGCCCGCGGTCATGGGTGGTGATCCAAATGCCGTGACGTACAGTGTCAGCCAGCATGTCCCTCCAGAAGGTCTTCACCGGCGCACCATCGGGATACCTCAGCCCCCTGAACGTGCGTGTGACCGTGTTGAGGAAAAACGTGCCGACGTGCGTACCGAAGAGCAGTTCGTTCGGTCCTGTGACAATAACCGCATGCGCCCAGAGGGTTTCAACACCTTGTTTGAGCGAATCAGGAATGGCCACGAGCTGCGCGTGCCTTGAAACGGGATCGACCCGCACCGGGCCTTGCTCGGCCGCTACCCAGATGATGCCGTGCTCATCCTTGGTGAGGTTCCGCACGCCGATGGGCGAACCATCGGCTTCAATGTCCACGGAGACGAAGTCGTTGCCATCGTAGACCGCGAGCCCCTGCTGCATGCCCACCCATAGGCTCCCGCGGTCATCCTCCAAGAAGCACTCTACCAGCGCATGCGGCAGGCCTTCGTTCACCCCGATCAGGTCGAAGGTGATTCGAGGCGGAAGCTGCCCCTGGCCGAACAGCGTGGCGGCGAAGAAGAATGATGGGATCACCGCACGGCGCATGGGTGCAAGATGGCGACCCTTCCTGAAAGGCATGCGTCGCGCGTCCTCGGCATCCGATCATTTCTCAACCGCGGAGCCGCATGACCGCGCACTGCCGCGGAGTCAAGCGAAGGTGCTCAGCGCCATGCAAAAGCAACAAGCCGATGCGATCAAGCAGGCTGCGATGCCTGCGATGTTGAAAGCCTCGTCGTGCTTGCGCATGGTCCGGCTGTTCTGCTCGTGCCTCATGGTAATGTTGCTCGTGTGTTCGATCATTGAACGATCATGGTATCGCCCGCGCGGAAGCGCAGGTCGCCCTTCGTTGCATGCGCCGCGCGGCCCAGCACGTCGATGGTGCTCGCGGCATGCACCGCGGGCGATCCTTCAAGCGATACGATCTCCGTGGAGATATCCTCGATCACCGTGGCAACGATGCGCACTTCATCCAGCACCCATGCACCGTCGCTGCCATCGTATGCCTGCAACTGCAGCTGGAAGCTCGCAAGGCCTGATGCATCCGATTTCTCCACCACGCCGGCATCCATGATGACAGTGGCCTCGAAGGACTCGTTCGTGAACACGTCCTTCATGCCGCCGCTGCCATCAGATTGGTCATGCACGCGCGCTAGAAGTCGTGCCGGGCCATTCGCCTCGCGACGATGGACGATGATGACGCTATCGATCCGAACCGAA
>JAEUSX010000107.1 GCA_016788405.1 Flavobacteriales bacterium | reverse complement strand
CGGCCTGCGCAGCGTGCGACCCGACCTCAGCGTGTGGATGATCACCGGCGATGGCGACGCGCTCAGCATCGGCGGCAACCACATCATCCACCTCCTGCGCCGCAACGTGGACGTGAACGTACTGCTATTCAACAACGAGATCTACGGCCTCACGAAAGGGCAGTACTCGCCCACCTCGCCCGAAGGCGCTGTGACGCGCAGCACGCCCATGGGCAGCACCGATCATCCGTTCAATCCGCTCGCGCTGGTGAAGGGCGCCGATGGCACTTTCATCGCTAGGAGCATGGATCGAGACCCCAAGCACATGCGCGAAGTGCTTGCTCGCGCTGATGCGCATCGCGGCACCTCGCTCGTGGAGATCTACCAGAACTGCAACGTCTTCAACGACGGCGCCTTCGAGGTCTTCACGGAGAAGGCGAACAAGCCCACGAACACGCTATTCGTGGAGCAGGGCAAGCCGCTCACCTTCGCGAACGGGACGAAGGGCATCTGCATCAAGGAGATGAAGCCGCGCATCATCGACATCGGCCCGGACTTCTCTCCCAATGACTGCTGGATCCACGACGAGCGCGACAACTTCAAGGCCTCGATCCTCGTGCGCTTATTCGAGGATCCCCGTCACGAAGGCACCTTCCCGCGCCCCTTCGGCGTGTTCTATGTGGCCGACCGCCCCACGCACGAGGAGAAGCTGCAAGGGCAGGTGAAGCGCGCGAAGGAGGTGAAGGGAGTTGGCGACCTCGATGTGCTGCTCAAGGGCGAGCATACCTGGACGATCGCGTAGTTGGTAGCGCCACGGCCCCTTGCGCACGAGGCGGCCCCGAACCCTCAGAATTCCACCTTGTAGAAGAAGAGCGGCAGGAAGCCCAATTGGTATTCTTCTCGGATGGGGTCGCCGCTGGGATGGTTGGGGGCATAGGAGAGCGTGAGGATGTTCCGCTGGCCGGTCACATTCACCAGGTCGAGGCCCACCTCGTGCATCACCTTGGGTCGATTGTGACGATAGCCCAGTTTCAGGTCGGCGCGGAAGTAAGGCCGGAACTGCTTCGTATTCACCAGGCTGTCCACGTACACCACTTCCTGCGCTGCGGCGCTCGCATCGCGATCCACCGGTCCGTACCACCGGCCACCCGCGTACGTGAGCTTGGCGCCTATGCTGACCATGGACTTCTTCTTCGTGGTGAACTCGCGCGCCAGCACCAAGTTGAAGGCGTTCCGGCCGTTGAAGGAGGTGTTGCGCCAGACGCCATCGCTGCCGCGGTACTTGGCATCGAAGAGTGATGCGGTGAAGAGGCCGTACCAGCCCTTGGTGAATGCGTGCTCCACCGTGAGCTCGACTCCTTGGTTGTAGCCGTTCCCCCGGTTGCGCAGGCTATCCGGGAAGAAGCGGGTGAAGCCTGCGCCGGTGTTCACGAGAGAGAAGGACGAAGGCCGGACGCTGACAGGGATGTTGAAGAGCCATTGGTAGTAGGCCTCCACTTTCACGCGAAGACTTCGACCCGCGCGAAGGTCATAGCCCAGCACCCAATGGTGCGCGCGCGTCGGACCGATGCCCGTGTTCTGCTCCTGCGGATCGCGGCCGTTGGTGGTGGCGCCGTAGAAGAGCAGGTAGCCCGGCTGCATCTGTGAATGCAGGCCATACCCTGCGGAGATCCGTTGCCGCGTATCGGGCGCGTACGAGATGCCGAAGCGCGGCTCGATGGGTGAGAAGCTGTTATCGTTGATGGAGTTGTAGAGCGAGGTGGCGCCGACCGTTGCGGTCCACTGCTCGTTGAATCGGTGCCGAAGCTGGGCGTAGGGCTGCAGTTGCGTGACGCTCACGCGCGCATCCCAGCGAACGCGCCAAGCGCTCAGGGTGTTCGGTTGCCCGCTCACTGTCGACGGGGTGATGGTGCGCGCGCTATCGAGGTAGCTGGCCCATTGCTGCTCGCTGTTCACCCCGACACGCAAGCTGGTGCGAAGGCCAAGTTTCCGGTTGGCGAAGACGTACAGCATCGCCTTGCTCTCCTCGAATCGGTAACGCAGCAGAGGTGGCAGGCTGTCCACCACGAAGCGTCCGTCCACCACGCGGCGGTACACGTAGCGGTGATCCGAGTTGATGCCCTGGCCGCTGAGCGCGAGCGTGGCCTTCACGTAGGTGTTCTCGTTCAGCGTGCGCGTAGCGGTCGCGCCCATGGTGCCCATGCGCGAGCGGAAGTACTGGTCGCGGTCGTTCTCGCCGTAGATCAGCGTGGCGGTGTCCGGCTTCTCCTGGTCGCTGATCGTGATGTCGATCCTGCTGCTGCCGCCGATTCCCCAGAACGACACCGAGCCCTTCTTGCTCGGGAAGTGCAAGCGGAAAGCCGCGTCCTGGTACTGCGGAATGGCATCGGTGCCGATGCGGATGCCCAGGAAACCGAACAGGCGGAGCGTGCTGTAGCGATAGCTCACCAGATAGCTCGAGCGATGCTTCTTGCTCAACGGCCCTTCGGCCATCAGCTCGGTGCCGAGGAAGCCCAGTTGCGCGGTGAACTCATGCTTGTCCGCGTTTCCATTGCGCATGCGCAGGTCGAAGACGCCGGCGGTGGCGTTGCCGAATTCGGCAGGGAAGGCGCCGGTGAAGAAGTCGGAGTTCGCGAGGTACTTGTTGTTGAGGATGGTGACGGGCCCGCCGCCGGTGCCGGGTATGGCGAAATGGTTCGGATTGGGTATGTTGACGCCCTCGAAGCGCCAGAGCACGCCCATGGGGCTGTTGCCGCGGATCACGATGTCATTGCGGCTGTCGTCAGCGCCCTGCACCCCGGCGAAATTGCTCGCCATGCGACCAGGGTCGCCGCGGCTGCCTGCGTAGCGGTCGGTCTCTTCCACGCTGAACTGCCGTGCGCTCAGCAGGGCCATCTCATTGCGCACCCCGCCCGGTTCGGCATCGCCCACCACCTCCACTTCGCCCAATTCAGTGAGGGCGCTCTGCAGCCGCACGTTGATCACCAGGTCCTTCGCGCTGGTGAGCACGAGTCCGCTGAGCAACTGCTCCTCATAGCCGATCATGCGCACCTGCAGCGCGGTTCTGCCAGGCGGCAGACCCGCCAGCGAGAATCGCCCTTCTGCATCCGTCACCGTGCCGATGACCGGATCGCTGCCTACGACTAAGACCGTCGCTCCCGGCAGGCTGATCAAGCTCTCGGCGTCCTTCACATCGCCGCGGATCGCTTGCGCGTTCAGCAGGACCGCGGTGAGGATCGAGGACCAGGTAAGGGTCGTGCGCAGCATGTCGCCCGGAATGGACCAAAAGAAGTGATTCCCACCAACCCGATCCGCCGTCATTCAACGCGGCCAATTGAACCACGGAGCCCCGCCAACGTCTACGACACGCTTGTTTTGCCGCATGCGTTCCATCTGCGTCCTCTTCTTGCACGGACTCACGGTGTGCGCATCGCATGCCCAGACCTTCGACCTCGAGCAGTTCGAGCAGGTCTTCCGGCCTCGACTCCGAATCGATGGTCGCTTCCAGCCGGAATCCGCCTTCCGCGATACCACCGGCGGCTTCAGCAACGCGGAGGGAACGGCGGTGCTCACCTTTCCGATCGCCTCTCGGTTCAAGGCGGGCTTCGAGCTGGATACGGCGGCGCGTGGCCTGCGCGAGGTGCTCACGAACAGCGTGCACGTGGAGGCGAGGCAATTGCTCGGCAGCGTAAGACTGGGGGCGAGGCAGGTGCAGATCGGCTTCGACAGCACGCGCGTGCGCAACCTCTTCACGGCAAGCGCCGGCCTCATGTGCATCCACCTCACGCGCAAGCTCCGCGTGCTTTTCTGGAGCGTCAACGTGAACGTGAGCGAGGAGGACAGGACCTTCGGTTCAGCCGTGCCGCGCTTCAACGGGGCGGTGGGCAAGTGGCGGCTGAAAGGGCTTCGGAAGCAGTTCTATTACGGCTTGGCGCTCAGCTACACCGATCGGTTGGTGCTACCCATCCCATTCCTTGGAGGCGTTGCGCCATTGGGCGGCGATTGGTCGTTCCAGTACATGCTTCCGGCGCAAGTGGGAATCGGGTACCGGCCCAAGGCGGGCACGCGCATCCTGGCAGGCATCACCGCCGACGGTTTCCGCAGCGGCATGGAATGGCAGGGCGAGCGCGCGAACCTCAATCAGGGATCGATGCGCGCATTCCTCAACGTGAGGCACCGGTTGAGCCGATCCCTTCAGTTGCGCGCGGATGTGGGCTATGCGCTGGCGCAGAGCGTGCGCATCACCGAGCGCGATGCCTCCCGCGATAGGTATCCCGTGGAACCGGCTTTCACGGTGGGCCTTGGCGTGAACGTGCTCTTCGGCGGCAGCGTGATGCAGCGCCTGCTGGACGATGTCCTGAAGTGAGTGCTCAGAACACGAAGCCGAACATCATGCCGCCCGTGAACACCAGTGGTGTGCCACTGCCGAGGAAGCTGTGCGAGAACGAGTAAGGCTCGCCGTTGAAGTAGTAATCGCTCGCTCCGAGCGCTGAGCCTTGCCGCCACTGAACGCCGTAGCCCAGGCCTGAGTAGATGTCGAAGGTGATGCGCTCGCCGATGAGCCACTGGTTGCCGAAGTTCACCACGAATGCGCCGCTCGTGTACTGCATCGTGCCCGTTTGCTCGTCCAGGAAATAGGAGTAGTAGTGTTGCTCCTGCAGCCATGAACTGACCATGAACTCTGGCCGGATGTACCAGCCAGCGAGCCCGTGCTTGGTGCGCCCGGCGGCGATCCGTTTGGGGCTGGTGGGCAGGCGCAGCTTCACTCCCAGCTTCATCAGCCAGCCTTGCGAGTTGAACAGCTGGTTGTAACGGTCGGTGCGCGCCAACCCGATGTAGCCCAGCTTCAGTTGGAAGTTCATCTGCCGGCCCAAGTGCCGCTCATAGCCCAGGGTGAAATGGTTCAGCGCGGGCGCCAGCACGTCGAAGCTGACGCAGTTCTTGCGGGCCATGAAGCGCTCATCGGCCGTTGGGTTCGGCATGGCGGAGATCAGGAACTCCTGGCCGTTCTGCAGCTTGATCCGCGCCAATTCCTCCTTCTCCAGCGTGACTTGGACCGAATTGCTCCCGGAGAGGGTCCGATAGCGCACGGTCTTCAGTCCGATCTCCTCCACGGTGCCGACCGCGATGGTGCCGTTCACATGGAAGAGCGAATCCTGAGCGCTTGTGGAGAAGCTGAGGAGGAGCAGGACGACGGGGAATAGGCGCTGCAGCATGTTCCAAGAGGTGCTCGTTCCGAACGAAGTTAGGCCACCCGTATTGCACGGAAGGGCATTGCGCATGCATCCCGCCAGCAGGTGGTCCTTTAGCACTATTTCGATGGCGCTTCTCAAGGCCCTGAATGCAGGAAGCCCTTCTGCTGGACCAGAAGGGCTTCCAACGGAATGCGTTCTTGTCAGCGCTGCACGATCACCGCGGCATGGCGCAGGACGCTCGCATCGTTGAGCACGAGCGTGTAGCGTCCATCGGCCACTTCGCCGAGGTTGATGGTGTTGCTGGTGAGTGTGCCGCTCATCGTCGCACGGCCGGCGGCGTCCAGGAGCCGGAACTCGGTGCGGCCATCGATGGGCGCATTGATGCGCAGCACATCCACGGCGGGATTCGGCTGCACCGTGAATGCGCTCACCGCGGCCTCGTAAATGCCCGTCACCACCTCCACATCGGGCGCGAAGCGCGGAAGCAGGCGCCATTCGCTGAAGGCGTACTGGATCACGCCGGTGATGTTGTAGATCTGGCCGACTACGAATGCGTAAGCGTAGATCACATCATCCACGAGCAGGGCGCCGCTGCCATCGTTCACGGTGAACTGTCCGAAACTGCCCTGCACGGTGCAGGTGGCGGCGTTCACTTTCGCGAAGACGCTCTCGTAAGGCTCGGTGTTTCCATCGAGCGTGCTGATCACGGTGGGCGTGAGCGTGTTCCCGCTGGTATGCGTCACGATGCTCAGCACCGAGGTGAGCTGCGTTTGTCCGTTGAATTCCACCACCGTGCCGCTCACGGCCACGGAGTCGCCGATGGCCAGCGCGCCCGGCGTGCCGAACACGAAGAGGCCCGACCACGGGCCGGTGCCGTCCTGGATGTAGAAGCCATTGCCCAGCAACGCGCTCACGATGCCGCCGACCACCACCACGGAATCGATCATGGTGGAGCTGCCGTCGGGGTTCGTGGTGTTCTGGATGTCGTAGATCGTGGCAGGCTCCGGAACGACCACTTCGAGGGCCGTGATGGTCGCATCGTCCACCACCAGGTGCTCGGGCGCCACGGTGCTCTGCACGCTGAGGATGAACTCCGCATCGGCAGCGTTCATGGCGGCGGTCACGTTCAGCACCACTTCCTGCCACGTGTTGCCCGTGACGGTGGTGTAGGTGGTGTACGGCGCGTAGCCGCTGCTCACCGGACGGCCGTCATACAGCCCAAGGCGGATCTGGCCTTCGCCGCGCACCCAGAAGCGCACTTCGTACTCGGTGTTGGCCACGACGGTCTGCGGCTGCGTGGTGAAGCGCTGGTGGCCGGTGCCTTCCTTCACGAGCTGCACGGCGTTCGAGCCTCCGTGCACATTGGTGGTCACCTGCAGCACGCCGCTAAGGGCGATGTTGCTCTTGCTGCCGTACCAGTCGGTGGGCAGCCCGGCGTTCCAGTCCTCGAATCCGCTGGTGAAGATCACCTGGCCATGCGCTGCGGCGGAGAGCAGCGCGGTGAATGCAAGAAGGGTAATGTGTCTCATGGTCTGAAGGGTTGGGGTTCGTTGAACGTGATCACTGAATCACGACATCGTCGATTCTGAAATTCGTGGTCTCACCATTCGGATCGCTGCCGGTGTAGCGGAAGCCGACAACGAAGGAGCCGCTGAAGCCTGCGGGCAGCACCGTGCTCAGGTCGATGGGGCCGCTGTCCACCCAGACCTGGTCGGCCGTGGTGGTGCCAGCGTAGTTGCACGGCACGCTCACCCAATTGGCGGTCGCAATGTTGCCGATGCTGTAATTGGTGCTCACGAAGAGCCCGAAGGGGTCGTGCGTGCTGACACCGAAGCCCCGCTGGCTGCGGAAGCTCAGGAGCATTCCAGGTTGGAAGTTCACGGGAGGCGTGATCATCCAGGCCACATCGCTCGCATTGCTGCTGCCGAAGGCCGTGGCCTGCGCCGTCATGTTGCCGCTCACGCTGTACCCGCGCCAGAAACGGCTGCCCACCTGAGCTTGGTTGTTCCAGCAGGCGAGGCTGATGTCCACATTCGCGGTGGTGGTCGCGAAGTCCTGCACTACGCTGGCCACGGCAGGGCAAAGCGTCGGGCAAGGCGCGCAGCGGTCACCGGTCATCTGCACCTCGGTGATGTCGCGGATGAAGAGCTGCATATCGCTCTGGAACTGTCCGACGACCGCCACAATGCTGCCATTTCCGGAAGGCAGGGTCTGCCCGGCGAAGTTCGCGTACCCGCTGTTGCGCACCAGCACGCTATTGGTGCAATCGGTCAGCGTGCGATTCACCGTCTCTTGCGTGGTCGCATTCGCATAGGTGAGCCCATTGCAGGCCTCGCCCATGGCGAACTCGACATTCTCGATGCGCACGAGTTTGGCTTGCAGCGGGTGGCTCCACGCTGGAGTGTAAACGGCATTGATGTCGGCGAGGGTGACCAGTTGCGGCTGCTTCTGCACCCCGGCGGCCTGCTTCACCACGTTGTTGTCCACGTCAACGCTATCCAGCTGCAGCAGATTCTGGTAGCTGCTGAGCACCGTGCCGGGCAGGTAGATGCGGATGCTGTCACCCTGATAAAGGCCGCCGCTATTGAGCAAGCGCAGCACGATGGCGCCAGTGTGGTCCTGCACGTACACGTTCTTGTACAGGTTCCCGCTCTCCTCATCGGCGGTCACCACGCCATACACGCTGCTGTCCCCGCCGAAGCGAACGGGCTCGGTGGTGTAAAGCGCTCGGAGCTGCGCAACAGTGAGCACCTGGCCTACCGGCAGGCTGCGTTGTGGTGGTGAGTCGAGTTCCTTCTCACAGCCTACGAGCACGAGCGCGGTGGCGGAAAGGACAAGGGCGATCTGGCGGATCATCGGGGAGGGGGTCTTCATGCTCAGAAACTGAAGGTGATCATGGCGAAGTAGTTGCGGCCGAAGAGGTAGCTGTACTTCGCAGGGAAACGGTTCGGGTCCATCCGGTCGTAACGGAGCTGCTCGAAGCCGCCCACGCGGAACTCGCGGTTGTCGAGCACGTTGCTCACGGAGAGGTTCGCGGCGATGCGGTAGCGCCGCTTGATCATCCAGCTCTTGCCGAGGAAGAGGTCGACGGTGAGCTGATCATCGAGCCGCTGCTGCTTCAGGTTGCCCTCCCATTGCGGGTCGCTGGTCACCAGGTTCTCCAGCGCCTCCTGCGTGCGACGGTCGGGGTTCGGGTCCAGGTAGATGTGCCGGAAGTGGTTCGCGTTCACGCCGGCGAACCAGAATTTGGGCGAATTGTAGCGCACGCCCAGTGATGATGCGCTCTGCGGCATGCCGCCCACGCGGTAGCCTTTCCAGTAGATGGTGCGGTCGGACGCGAAGACCTCTTCGCTGTTGTTCCGCGTGATGGTGGCGCTAGGGCGCGAATCATAGGTGTAGTTGCCGGCGGCGTGCACGAGGTTGACCTGCCAGGTGCTCGTCACATTCGCCTCCAAGCCCAGCTCAATGCCGCGGTGAACCTGGTCGACACCGGTCATCGCGTAGTTCACGATGGTGAGGTACTCGTCGTGGTAGTAACTGCGGTTCCACGCCTGGTTCATGATGCGCGCGTAGTACGCGGTGGCGCGGCCCTTCAACCTCGGCGACTTCAGCACGTAGCTCAGGTCGCCGCCATAGGTCGATTCGCTGGTCAGCCCGGCGAGCACCGCATCGCGCACACGGGGCGAGAGGTAGGCGATGCTGGTCGCGGGTGGCCGAACGATGTACGCGGCATTCGCGGTGATGAAGTGTCGGCCGGTGAGCTTGTGGATGAGGCCCGCCTTCAAGCCGTAGCCGACGAAGTTCTGCTTCTCCGACGCGCCGAAGGAGTTGTCGGGGAATCGGCCGTTGCGCAGGTTGCCTTCGCGCCAGAAGCTGGTGTGCGAGAGGTCGACGCCGGCGTACACCTCCCACTTCGTCCAGCGCTTCTCCCATTGTCCGAACAAGTTGGCGTAGCGCGTGTGCATGTAATAATCGAAGCCGAAGGTGTCGCCTTCGCGCACCAGCTTGTTCGGAGTGTCCAGGTCGTTCTGCGAGATGGTGGTGTCGTTGAAATCGCGGTCGGCGAACTGGTCGATGTCCACCCAGAAGTCGCCGCCGAGCAGGTCGTTCACCACTTTGAAGTAGTGCGTGCGCTGTTGATGGATGCTGCCGCCGACGGTGAGCTGCGTCCGCGGGTCGAGCGCCTTGCTCCACACGCTGTTCAGGCCGATGCGCCGCGGGTCCTGCCGTACCTCTTCCACGATGTACTTGCTGCGATTGCCGGTCACCGTGTTGCCCACCACGCCGTTGGCGTTCTCCACCTGGTAGATGTTCTTGCGGTTGGCGAACCAGAGCTGGTCCCAATCGATCTGCCGCGTGTTCACATCGTTCTCCCAGGCGCGCACGCGATCGTCGTAGAGATGGCTGTCCTCGTAGCGATGGTAGCTGGGCAGGTACCGGTAGTAATCAGGCCGAGGATCCTTCGCATCGAACCAGTTCATGCCGGTGAGGCCATCGCGACCGAAGGTGTAGTACGCGGAGGTGATGAGCGTTGCCGTGCTATCGGGCCTGTACGTGTGCGTGAGCAGCACCATGGGCTTGTGGTCGTGGCTCATCTTGGCATTGCGCTTCTCGCCGTCCTGATAGCCCCAGTTCGGGTTGTACCACGGATTGCCGGTCAGGTCGTAAGCCTCTTGCACCGCCAGCGCCTGGCGGCCTTGCCTGATGGGCGCCCCGAAACCGCTCAGGCTGATGGTGTGGCGGTTGTTGATCCGCTTCTCCGCAGCGAGGAAATAGGAATACGCATCGAACGAGGTGCCTTCCACATAGCCTTCCTGGGCCCAGCGGCGCGAGCCGCTGACGGCGAAGGCCCAGCCCTTCGGGCTCATCCCCGTGGCATACGTGAACATGGCCCGATTGCGGTACGCCCGATTCGCGCTGGCGTAGGACACCCGCACGCCTTTCCGCAATGCGCTGGCGGCGATGTTCATATCCGTGGTTCCGCCGATGCTGCCGAAATTCAAGCGGCTTGGGCTGATTCCGGTGCGCACCTGCATCCACCGGGTCACGTCGTTCAGGCCTGCCCAATTGCTCCACACGGCCCATCCGGTCTCCAGATCGTTCACCCGCACACCATTGATGGTCACGATGGTGTTCTCGCCGTCGTAGCCGCGGATGCGGAAGCGTGCCTGACCGAAGTTGAAGCCGGCCACGGCAGTGAACGGGTCACGGGATGATTGCAGGATGCCGCTGATGTCCTGGTTGCCGAGTTCGCCGTCCAGATCGTCGGTGGTGAGCGTGAAGACCGGAAGCTGCGGGCGGTTGGTGGCCGAGGTATCGGGCTGCGGCTGGAGAAGGGTGTCCGTCTGGCCCTGAGCTTCAGGCATTAGGCCGAACAGGACGAGAGCCGAAGCGCTGAGATAGCGGAGGTGGCGGTAGGTACTGGCCATCGGGGAGGGGGCGCCGGTTCCTTGGATTGAAGCGTCTACAGGAAGCAGCACGCCTTTTTTAGGGCGGGCAAAAGTAGCCGCGGCAGGTATGGGCACAATGCATCCCCAAGGTTAATTCGGCAGACGAACCGTATCCTCCATGCCGACGTTCCAAGACTCGTCCCGATTCGCTCGTAAACTGCTGAACAGTAAAGGGTTTGAGTAGCTTTGACGGCCGCTCTCAAACATTCGGCTCGCTAGTCCCGAGCCGGGAATCCATGCACAGGTCACGGATCTTGCTTCGCCTTCTTGCGATGATGATGCTCGCGTTCGCTGCTCAGCGGGCGCGCGCGGATCATTTCTCGGGCGCTGACATCACCTACGAGTGCTTGGGAGGGAATCAGTACCGCATCACGCTCGACCTTTTCCTGGATTGCGCCGGCGCTCCGCTCACGCCGCAGACGCTCTACTTCACGAATAACTGCGGCGTCAGCTTCAGCCTGCCCAATGTCCCGTTGGTGCAGACGGAAGAAGTCTCACAATTATGCGGCTCGCAGCTGTTGAACTCCACCTGCAATGGCGGCACCGAACCCGGGGTCATGCACTACCAGTTCGAGGTCGTGCTCAACCTATCGCCGTGCAACAGTTGGAACATCAGCTGGTACATCTGCTGCAGGTCCGCCACGCAGAACGTGCTGGCGACGCCCGGCATGTATGTGCATGCCACGCTCAACAATCTCGGCGGCCTATGCGACCAATCACCGCAGTTCGGCGATATGACCATACCTTATGTCTGCGTGAATGAGCCGGTGTCCTACAATCCGCAGGTCACGGACGCGGATGGGAACACGCTCGTGTACTCATTGATCAGCGCCCAATTCGGGGCGCCGGTTCCGACCAACGTCACCTACCAACCAGGCTTCACGGCCGCGCAGCCCATCCCGGGCATCGTGCTCGATCCCGTGACCGGGCAGATCACCTTCACCCCGACGGTCAGCGGGCAGTACGTCGTTTCGCTTCAGATAGCATCATACAACGCTCTTGGTCAGCTCATCGGCACGGTGATGCGCGACTTCCTGTTCATCGTGATTCCTTGCGTCAATCCACCCGCTGACAATCTGGGCCCGACTTCCATCTCCAGCGGTGTGATCACCAGCGCCACCTCCGTGGAGGTCTGTGACGGCGTGCCGACCTGCATCGACCTCACTTTCACCGATGTGGATCCCTTGGCCGTGATCTCGCTCTCGTCGCAGATCACCGCGCAACTGCCCGGTTCCACTTTCACCGTGAATGGCGCGAACCCCGCAGTGGCCACATTCTGCTGGACACCCGTGCTGGCCCTTTCCCCTGCGACGGTGCTCGTTGATGTGAATGACAACGCCTGTCCGCTACAGAACCTTTCCAATTACGCGCTCACGGTGAACGTGGTCGCCCTGCCGCCCGTTCCGCCGAACCCGGGCATCTCCGCGTCGATCTCGAGCTGTGCGGGGACGCCTCCGATCAATCTATTCACGCAGCTGGGCGGCGCCCCCCAGGCAGGGGGTACTTGGGTCGGTCCGAACGGGGCGCACAATGGAACCTTCGACCCGGCCACCGATCCGTTCGGCATATACACGTACACCGTCGGGAATGGCTGCCAGAACGCGTCGGCCACCGTGACCGTGAGCCAGAGCGCCGCGGCATCAGCCGGAACGAACGGAAGCATCACGCTCTGCAGCAATGCAGCATCGATAAATCTATTCGCGCAACTGGGAGGAAGTCCGGCGGTCGGGGGCGCGTGGAGCGGCCCCTCGCCAGTCGCTGGGGGCATGTACAACCCCGCAACGATGAATCCCGGCGTGTACACCTACACGGTCACCAATACGCCTCCTTGCGCCAACGCGACCGCCACAGTTACGGTGACCGAGAATGCAGCAGCGAATGCAGGAGTCAACGGAGTGCTGACCTTGTGCAGCACGAGCGCCGCGGCATCCTTGCTCGCGCAATTGGGCGGGACACCGCAAGCTGGCGGCGCATGGAGCGGGCCATCGCCAGTCGTCGGTGGCAACTACAACCCCGCGACAATGAACCCCGGCATGTACACCTACACGGTGACCGGCGTTGCGCCCTGCGCGAACGCGGCCGCGACGGTGACGGTGACGGAGAACGCGGCGACGAACGCCGGCACGAACGGCACGCTCACGGTGTGCAGCACCAGTGCTGCTGCCAGCTTGTTCGCTCAGTTGGGCGGGACACCGCAAGCCGGCGGAGC
>JAEUSX010000033.1 GCA_016788405.1 Flavobacteriales bacterium | reverse complement strand
CGCCGAACAAGGTGGCCATCGCCGAGCTGGGCATCAGCGCGCGCGAACTGGAAGTGCTCGAGCTCATGGCCAAGGGCTGCTCCAACCAGGAGATCGCCGACCGGCTCTTCATCTCCCTGCCCACGGTGAAGTCGCACTCCTCCAGCCTCTTCGCGAAACTGGATGTGCGGCGCCGCACCCAGGCCGTGCACAAGGCGAAGGAGCTGGGCGTATTGGCCTGAATCCGTCCGACCGAAGTACGGATCTTCGCCTTGAACGTGCCGATCCATACCAAAGGATGAGGGCTGGACGGCGCCGCCAGACGTGCTTCGCGGCCAAACCACCGAACCCATGAACAAGACAGTCCTCACCTACGGCCTCATCGCCGGTCTCGTCGTCACGGTCATGATGTGGCTCACCCTCGGCGGCGGCGAGCACGATTTCGACAACGGGCTCTGGATCGGCTACACCACCATGGTCGTGGCCTTCAGCACCATCTTCTTCGCGGTGAGATCTTACCGGGACAAGCAGAACGAAGGCGCCATCACCTTTGGCAAGGCCTTCCGGATCGGACTGTACATCACGCTCATCGCCTCCACCATGTACGTGGCCTCGTGGATGGTGCTCAGCGCCACCACCGGTCAGGAATTCATGACCGAGTACTACGAGCATGAGAAGGCCAGGATGGAGAGCAGCGGCATGGCTGCTGAGGAAGTGGAGGCCGAGCTGAAGGAGATGGACGAGATGATGGAGCTCTACAACAACAACCCGGTCTTCAAGGCCGGGATCACCTACACCGAGATCCTGCCGGTCGGCTTGTTGATCAGCCTGCTGTGCGCGGCGCTGCTGCGGCGCCGATCACCGGGACCCGTGCCGGGCGCATGAGCCATCGGATCCGCTAACCTTGTTGCACGGCGCAGGCTTCGTGGCCTGCCATCCAGCCGGCGCACCGACCCGTATGCAGCCCTCCACGGAATCCTCGAGCACCACCATCCGGCAGGATGAGTTCGTGACCATCCTCGCCTCGCCTGCCGATCGGATGATCACGCTCCGGTGGACGGGCTACGCACCGAGCGCCGTCTACCGCTCCATCCTGGAGCAAGCCCAGGAGAACGTGCGCGCCATGGGCTTGATCCGCTGGCTCGCGGATCTGCGCATGATGGATGCCATCCTACGCCAGGATGAGCACTGGACCGTTACGGACTGGTTCCCGCGCATGGCCAGCACGGGCTTGCAGCGCATGGCCATCCTCACCAGTTCCAGCTACTTCAACCGCATGAGCGTGGACCGCATCATGACGGCTTCGACTCCAGAGCTGCCTTTTGCCACCGCGTACTTCGATGACGTGGACAAGGCCAAGGCATGGCTCCTCGCCAGTTAGGTGCAGTGCGGTCGGCGCATCCCCGTGCGTAACGGCTGTCCTCCCATCCTGGCAAACACGCCGTGCACGAAACAGCTCGGTGAAACAGCTTTCAAGCGCAAAGGCGAAAGACTGCCGAACATCAGCGGAACTGCTTTGTTCCTGTCGCAACTTCGCGCTCCTTCGATCAACTCCTGAACACCATGGCACACGAACATCCCCATCACGCCCACCTCGAGGGCGTCACTCCCAAATCAGAAGGCAAATGCCCTGTGATGCACGGCGCACAGGCCCTGCCGGTGGCCGGCCGCGGCCGCCGCAACAAGGACTGGTGGCCCGAGCAGCTCGACCTGAGCATCCTGCACCAGCACCAGCCGGTGAGCAACCCGATGGACCCCGAGTTCAGCTATCGCGAGGCCTTCAAGAAGCTTGACCTCAAGGCGGTGAAAGCCGACCTCACCAAGGTGATGACCGACTCGCAGGAGTGGTGGCCCGCCGACTGGGGCCATTACGGCGGCCTCATGATCCGCATGGCCTGGCACGCGGCGGGCACCTACCGCACGGCCGATGGCCGTGGCGGTGCCGGCAACGGCAACCAGCGCTTCGCCCCGCTGAACAGCTGGCCCGACAACGGCAACCTCGACAAGGCGCGCCGCCTGCTGTGGCCGGTGAAGCAGAAGTACGGCAACAGCCTCAGCTGGGCCGACCTCTTCATCCTCGCCGGCAATGTCGCCCTCGAATCGATGGGCTTCAAGACCTTCGGCTTCGGTGGTGGCCGCGAGGACATCTACGCTCCTGAGGAGGACATCTACTGGGGCAGCGAGGGCGAGTGGCTCGCCACCAGCGACAAGCCCAACAGCCGATACAGCGGCACCCGTGACCTCGAAGCGCCGCTCGCCGCGGTGCAGATGGGCCTGATCTACGTGAACCCGCAAGGCCCTGATGGCAATCCCGATCCAGTGGCCAGCGGCAAGGATGTGCGCGAGACCTTCAAGCGCATGGCGATGAATGATGAAGAGACCGTAGCGCTCACCGCAGGTGGCCACACCTTCGGCAAGATGCACGGCGCCGCGCCCGATTCGAACGTGGGCCCGGCCCCGGAGGGCGCGCCGATTGAGGCGCAAGGCTTCGGCTGGGCGAACAAATTCGGTAGCGGCAAGGGCAAGGACACCATCACCAGCGGCCTGGAGGGCGCGTGGAAGCCGAACCCGACGAAATGGGACAACGGCTACTTCGACATGCTCTTCGGTTACGAGTGGGAATTGGTGAAGAGCCCCGCAGGCGGCTGGCAGTGGCTGGCCAAGGACGTGAAGCCCGAGCACATGATCCCCGATGCGCATGATCCCAACGTGAAGCATCGCCCTGCGATGACCACAGCGGACCTCTCGTTGCGCTTCGACCCGATCTATGAGCCGATCAGCCGCCGCTTCCACAAGGACCCGCAGGCCTTCGCGGATGCCTTCGCGCGTGCCTGGTTCAAGCTCACGCACCGCGACATGGGACCGAAGAGCCTCTACCTCGGATCGGAAGTGCCGAAGGAGGATCTGATCTGGCAAGACCCTGTTCCCGCCGGCACCAAGCTCGCGGATGCCGACGTGACCGCGTTGAAGAGCAAGATCCTCGCGAGCGGCCTCAGCGTGAGCGAGCTCGTCGCCACCGCTTGGGCCAGCGCCAGCACCTTCCGCGGCAGCGATAAGCGCGGTGGCGCCAACGGCGCGCGCGTGCGCCTGGCCCCGCAGAAGTTCTGGGAAGTGAACGACCCCGCGCAGCTCGGCAAGGTGCTCAGCGCGCTGGAGAAGATCCAGGCCGAGTTCAAGGCCAGCGGCAAGCAGGTGTCCATCGCCGACCTGATCGTGCTGGGCGGAAGCGCAGCCGTGGAGAAGGCCGCGAAGGATGCGGGCTTCAACGTGACCGTGCCTTTCACCAGCGGCCGTGGCGATGCCTCGCAGGAGCAGACCGACGTGGAGAGCTTCGCTGTGATGGAGCCCCAGGCCGATGGCTTCCGCAACTACCAGAAGAAGCTCTACAGCATCCCCGCCGAAGAGATGCTCGTGGACCGCGCGCAACTGCTCACCCTGAGCGCGCCGGAGATGACCGTGCTCGTGGGCGGATTGCGCGTGCTCGGCGCCAATACCGGCGGCAGCAAGCACGGCGTCTTCACCAGCAAGCCTGGCCAGCTCACCAACGACTTCTTCACCAACCTGCTCGACATGGGCACCACGTGGACCGCGCTCAGCAACGGCCACACCGGCCTGTATGAAGGCCGCGACCGCAGGACCAACGCGGTGAAGTGGACCGGCACGCGCGTGGATCTCGTCTTCGGCAGCAACTCGCAGCTGCGCGCCATCGCCGAGGTGTACGCCCAGAACGATGCGAAGGAGAAGTTCGTGAAGGACTTCGTGAAGGCGTGGGTAAAGGTGATGGAGCTGGATCGCTTCGACCTGAACAAGTAAGGATCACGAGAATCCGCAAGCGAGGAGGGCGGCCTGGGAGGGCCGCCTTCGTCGTTCCATGCGGCTCGGCCACGCCTTGACGGACCGCATTCCGCGGAGAAGAGCGGCGGCCTACATTGGTGGCATGCGCTGGAATGCGCGCTGGTGAACCATGCGGAAGACGATGAATAAGCTCCTGTTGGGCAAGCCCTCCATGAACGAGGGCGAGCGGCACAGCACCTTGGAGCGGCGTTGGAAGAACGTGCTCGCCATCTGGAACAACTCGTTCGACGAGGACGCCGGGCTCGAGAAGCT
Organism: Flavobacteriales bacterium; assembly: GCA_016788405.1. Taxonomy (GTDB): domain Bacteria; phylum Bacteroidota; class Bacteroidia; order Flavobacteriales_F; family PHOS-HE28; genus PHOS-HE28. The sequence continues at coordinate 1,615 of JAEUSX010000033.1, read as the reverse complement.
CGTGCGCCTCCTGCTGGCCGCATCGCAGTTCCTCTTCCCCGGGATCTACGTCAAGCATGCCTTCTGGCGCTCGGGGCCCGTGCATCAGGACCTGGCCGTTGAGGTCTTCGTGCTCCTCAAGACGATCTTTCCCGTAGTCGTGCTCTGGATGGGTTGGTGGAACGAGCCCGTGGCGGTGGTGCTGGTGGTCTGGCTCACGGCGGAGACGCTCCTGTACATCCCCACGCTCATCTTCGCTTCAGACGCGCTTCCATCACCCCGTTCCTATCGACGTTCCAAGCTGCTCATCTTCATCAACTACCTGGAAGTGGTCTTCGCCTTCGCGGTGCTGCACATGGCCGGCCAGTACATGAATCTCCCCTTGACGCGATGGACCGATGCCGTGTACGTGTCGTTCGTCATCACCAGCACCATCGGCTTCGGCGAGTACTATCCGATCAGCGGTATCGGCAAGCTGGTCATCTCGATCCAGTCGGTGTTCTACCTGAGCTACATCGCGCTCTTCATCAGCTTCTTCAGCCTGGGCCATAACAAAGGCTACTTCGAGGGCCTGGGCAAGCGCTGAAGCAGCCTTCGGGCTTCGCTGGGACAGGATCGGCGAAGGACAGGACCGGCCATCGGCGAAGCATCTCCGCCCAATCCGGCGTCCTCGAGCAACTCACGCACGATTCCGTTGAACCTCTCCGTTCTGCGGGTGTACGGCCTGCATCATCCAAGAAACCATGAAGCCCCAACACCCGCATCCCTCCATCACGCGCATCGCGCTCCTTCTCGCATGGGCCATCCTTGGCTCCGCTTCGGCAAGCGCCCAGATGAACGACGCGAACCTCGCGCCCGCCTTCGCCAACGACCTGCCCGCCCGCTTCACCTGCGAGAAGCTGCGGCTGATCCCGATCGTGGGCAATGCGAGCTACGAGAAGGCCTATCAGGACATCGGCGAGTACGTGCCGATGAACAAGGCGCTGCAGGACGGCCGCTTGAAGATCAAGGAGCAGGAAGGCGGCGCCACCGTGAACACGCTGCAGGCCGTGAACACCTCGAAGGACACCATCTACCTCATGCAGGGCGAGGTGGTGGTGGGCGGCAAGCAGGACCGCATGCTGGCGCAGGACGTCATCGTGCCGCCCGGCGCCACCATCAACATCGGCGCGTTCTGCGTGGAGCATGGACGCTGGCAGGCGGGCAGCACGGGGCATGAGTTCAAAGGCACCATCGGCGTGGTGGGCCAACAGGCGCGCAAGGCCGCAGCCGTGGAGAAGGAGCAGACCCGCGTGTGGGAGGAAGTGGCCAAGGACATCAAGAAGAACGAGACGCAGAGCCGCAGCGGCAGCTATGCGCACCTGATGGAGGACCAGGAATTCCAGGCCGAGCGGAAGCGCTACCGCGAGAAGCTCATGGACCTCCCCTCCTCCAGCGCGGGCATCGTGGGCGTGATCGCGGTGAGCGGCGACAAGGTGGTGGGCTGCGACGTGTTCGCCACGCGGGAGCTCTTCGCGCAGGCCTACCCGCAGCTCATCGACGCGTACATCGCGGAGGCGCTGAACAACGGCAAGGCCGTGACCATGACCGATGCCCAGGTGCGCGACTACTTCACAGGACTCTTCAACGACGAGCG
>JAEUSX010000020.1 GCA_016788405.1 Flavobacteriales bacterium | reverse complement strand
TCCCGCTTCGCACGCGCAGCAAGTACTCACCGGATGATAGTTCGGCGAGACCGATGGTGGCGCGCGTGGACGAAATGCGCTCCGTGCGAAGGAGCTGTCCTGCAGAGGTGAAGATCTCCACGGTGGTGTTCGCATCGACCTCGGGGAGCGAGATGCTCACCGCGTTCGCCGTTGGATTGGGGAACACTTCGAACGCGATGGCCTGCGTCTCCGTCACGCTCAACAGGCTCTCGAGCCCCCAATACACCACGCGACCGCTGCTGGTGCCGGTCACGGCATCGTAGCTGCCGGGCTTGAAATCCACGCTCCATACGCGACCGCCGCCAGCGACATTGAAAGTGGCGACAGGATCGCCGGACATGGCATCGTAGATGTGCGTGGTGGTCTGGCCACCCACGATGATGTAGCGGTCGTCGTCGCTGATGTCCACCTGCTGGATGGTCTCCGGTACCGTGAAGGAGGCATGCACCATCCAGCTGCCCATCATGTTCATCCAGAGCTTCACCTGTCCGTTGGCCGACGCGGAGACGACGTGGTCCCCGCTGGCATTGAACTTCACAGACTTGATGTCGTTGCCATGGCCGGTGAGCGTGGCCGCGAGCGTTCCGTCCGCCGCGTTCCACAGGCGCACGTTGTTGTCCTGGCTTCCTGCGGCGATCAAGCTGCCTTCGGGCGACCAATCCACGGTGAACACCGCGCCATTGTTGCCGGGAATGCTCTGCACCAGGGCACCGCTCGCCACATCGTAGATGCGTAACGTGCCGCCCGTCCCATCCGCGACCACCTTGGCGTTGTCGGGCGAGAAATCGAGCGAGTAGCTGGCGCTGATCCCCATGTCGATGGTGTGCGCGAGCACAGGCGTGGCGCCGCTGTAGTCGTAGATGAGCACGTTGCCGAGCTCCTCCATCACCGCGAAGTGGCTGCCGCTCGCGCTGAACTGCACGCCCACCAGGCACATGAGCGCAGGGCCTGCATCGGCTTCCCACAGGAGGTCGCCGGTGGGCGCATCCCAAAGGCGCACGTAGGCGTTGTCGCACTCGGAGCCGCTCAGGACCCTGGCACCGTCGGTGGAGAAGGCGACGCCATACGTTTCACGTTGATCCGGGTGGCAGGCGTTGTTCCACACCGGGGTTTGCGCCATGAGCAGGCCGGGGGCAGCGAACGCGAGCATCAGGATTTGTCGTTGGAGTTTCATGTCAGAGGGGTTTGTTGTCCGCGCCCAGCACGCGGGTGCGGAAGTTGAACAGGGCTTGCGTGGCATAGGGGCCCTGGCCGATGGTGATGGGTTCGTCGGGCAGGTCAATGTCCCGGAGCAATGCGGTGAGGTTCACGGCGACAGCCAGTTCGCTCGGCGCTGAGGGCGGAACCAACGTGTGCGCATGTATGCGCAGCGGGCTCCCGACCGCATCGGCGGGCACGGCGATGCGGAACGGATGGTCGCTCGCGTCGATCCGGCCGTTGTCGTCACTATCGTACACGCCGCGCACATCGAGTTGCGCCGGGAAGGTCCCGGCTGGTCCGGTCACCATCAGGCTATCGAGCAGGCCGGGGAAGCGATCGGTGGTTCGCACGGGGCGTGTATCCATCCAATGGATCTCGCCTGTGCGATCCACGGCCAGGTCCACCGTCCTGTCCGGTGCGAGGAGATCGGCCACGAAGACCCCATTGGGCTCATCGCAGAAGACCTGATCTTCCTCGTTGCCGAGAAGCCTGGCACCAACGATGGCGAAGCGGACCTGATCGAAGCGGACCAAGGTCCCGAACCCGTCGGTGCAGAGACTATCGCGCTGGAAGGGCATTCCATCGCAATGATGTTCGAAGCGCAAGGCGACGCGCGTGCCAGGTGCACGGTCAGGAGCCTCCGCGTCGTCCTTGATGCAGCCGGAGAGCGCTACCCAAAGAAGCGCCCCCGGAAACAGGGCGTTACGGCACATGGAGTTGCGAAAAGCGCGGTTCAGCGCGTTCTGGCATCACCCGGCTAGGTGCCGGGTGATGCATCGAACGTGAAAACCGCAAGTGCCTACTGTATCTCCAGGCTGGAAACCAGGTTATCCATGAGCTGAACGTTGATCGGCTCGTAGCCCATGCCCATCTGGGTGGCCAGCATGTCCACCCCAGCCACCAGCAGGTTCATGCGGATCTCCATGTGCGGAGCGAGCGTGCCACCTGCAGCGACCGATCCGGTGAAACCCAGCTGCGCTTCGCGAAGGGCGGCATCGGTGGCGCAGTGGTAGGTGAAGGTGGGATCGCTCGCGTCCACCGTTCCATCGCCATCATCGTCCACACGGCCTTCGAGCAGCAGGAACTTGTAACCTGCCGCCGGGTTCCATGACCAATGCATGCCCGGGTCGTTGAGCGGATAAGCGGCCAGCGTCGGGTCGGCGTGATTCGTTTCGCTATCCAGGCCGATCGCCAGTTCCAGCGTATCGAAGCTGCCGGGCGTGATATCCCCAACGATGAACTCCCCTTCGCCTACAGAGGCATCAGGCAGGAAGTAATCCTCATGGAAGTGGACCACTTCGGCGCCATTACGCATCAGGTGAGGTTCGCCGAAATAGAATTTCACGGCCGAGAATTGGATGGCATGGCCAGCCCCATCGGCATAGGTTTGGGTGAGGTCGAAATCATCGACGTCCCAATGGAAGCCGTATTCGATCTTGAAGGTGGCGGTGGTGGGCGCCGGTGATGGCGCCGGAGCATCCTCCTCATCCTTCTTGCAGGCTGCGAAAGCGACCGCTGTGGCGGCGAGGAGGGCGATGATCTTGGAGTTCTTCATGTTCAGTTCGTTTTGAGGTTGTAAGTGAGGCCCACGACGATGCGGTGCTGCGTGGGCGTGAGATCGATGCCCTCGTTGTGCAGAAGGGCGGGCTGATAGAATGCGGAGAAGGCAAGCTGCTTCCACCAGAGGCGCAGGCCGGCTTGGGCAAAGACGGTGCTGCCTCCCGTGCCTGTAAGCGACTCGCCGTTGTCCTCGTCGTAGCCCATGAACTCGGTGTACGCTCCGAGCACGGGCGCGAGGCTGAGGATATCGGTGCCGAAGCGGTGGAAGACCTCGCCAGTGATGCTCAGGCCGTGACCGAGGCGATAGCCATCGGGATTCGCGGTGTTGCAACGGCCCAGCAGGGACACACCGCCACCGGTGCGGCCACGCCGAATGGCGTACTCGACGGTGACCAGCGCATCCCAGGAACCAGTGCCCATCTGAATGTCGGGGCTGGCAAGCTCTTCGCCAATGCGGAGGTTGTGGCGCCCCAAGGGGAATTTCGGCCCGGCACCCACCAGCAGGCGATGCACGGTGCGGACCTCATCGGACTTGCAGCGCGTGTTCACCAGCTGATACCGCAGGAGCAGGAAGGGGTCGCCCAGACCGTATTCGTCGAGAACACGGTAGCCGTTCACACCGCGATAGGTGTTGGTGACGGGTATGGAGGCCATGACGAACAAGCGCTGGCGGATGCGCATATCGGCGCGCAACTCCAACACGTTCACCAATTCAGTGATGGGCACCTCGACGGAGGGCACACCCGCCTCGGCGTGATCGCCATGCTTGAGTTGCAGCAGGGTCGATGTGGCCGGCACGAAGGTGGTGCCGCTCATGAGGCGGCTCCGCCAGTAAAGGCCCACGGTGCTGCGGCGGTCGTTGGGGAGTACGCCCAAGTAGATGCCGCAGATGTCGCAGGCCGTGGCCCAGAGCGACGCGCAAAGCATCGCACCGAGCATGAGGGTGCGTAACATGGATGGGATCTTGAGGTTGAACAAAGCGCCCCGCGTGAGGGCCGTTGAACCTCAGCCCCAGGGAACCGGATCGGTGATGGAAGGATAGCCGACGTCGGTGCTCACGCGATCCTCGTGGGCAAAAGAGCGTTCCGCAACGAGGAACACGATGTCGTTGAAGTGATGGGCCAGTGCGATCGCGGGCTCCACACGCATTTCGATGCGAGGACCTTGCTGTTCGCCTTCCGTGGATCGCTCCACTCTCTTCAATTCCTTTTTCAAATGGCAACTTCCCTTGCAACAGTTGCTTTCTTCGGGCAAGGCCCGTTGCACGCATCTGGTACGGATGATCTCCTCCCTGTTCAGCTGGAATTGCAGGACCACGAGCGAAGGAAGAAACGCGCCGAACAACAACGTGCAGCCGAGCACGACGCTCGCAACCCGATTCTTCGTTCCAAGAGCCCTTGGCATTTCACCCGCAAAAGAACGAAATGGATCGATCGTCTTCCTGAACAAAGTCAGGGTCTCTACGCGTTCCCCTGAGGCGCCATCCGCTCCTTGGACCTACGGATTCGCCTTCCACGACCAGCGGGACATCCGCGGTCTGAGGCCCAACAGACCTCCCTGATGTTGGAGCCGTGCTTCCGATGGATCACCTGGGCGCAAGGCCTGGATGATTCGACAAGCATGCTGCGCGATGTGAGCGAAGACCCTACGAAGCGGGAATGTGGATGGCCGCATCGTGGACCTCGAAGAGCGAGGCGGTAACGAGGCGGATGTTGTGCTGTAGGGTGTGGTTAGGGGCATGGACACAGGGCATCGCGCGAACGTCTCGGCAAGCGAGTGACCATTACTGCCCTTTCGCCAGCGCCTCGATGTCCTTCACCTCCAGCACCCTCATCGGATAACCCCGTTGCGCGGCGTGGATCATGGCAAGGCCGACCTGCCTCATGCGTCAGGTGAGCCATGGCGTCAGCACGTCGAATACGGGCACCAGGGTTCCACCACCTCGCTGCTGTCCACGCCCCACCGGAACCCAGATGAAAGTGGCATGCGGCGAAGCGAAGGCGATGGCCTCTACCGCATGCGAGGAGCTTGTGGCCGTCGATCAACTCGATGACCAACCGCTGTACCCGATGGTGAACAGCAGCTGCCAGCCGGCGTGCGCACCGGTCATCGGCAATAGTCCTTCAGGCAGCTCGGGCACATCGTTCGGAAGCTCCACGCCATCATAGGTGCAGTGGAACCAGGTCATGCCGATGCTGGTGCCGATGGCGCCCACCGACCCACGTGTTGGCCGCCACCGCCACCCGACGGCCAGCACGGGCGATACCGCTGATCTGTACCGCAGCGTGAGGTCGCGCAGGTCACTGCCTGCACTGGTGCTGTCGAGCGTGATGATGGTGGGCACGCGCATACCGAACTGGAACCGCGCACCGCCCTGCAGATCGATCTGGCTGCGCGTACCGCGGTGCACTTGGTGCACCACGCCCGCTCCGAGCACCCATCGATCGGCCGCATAGTTCGGCGCGGCAAAGGGGTTGCCCGGTCCAGTGGCCTTCCATCCGCCGCTTTCGTAGCCGAAGCTGAAGCGTCCGCTCCATCGCCCGACGATGCGCCGCTCGACGCCGGCGCCCAAGTGGAACCAGCCCGCCAGATCGAAGGTGACCGTGGCATCGGGGCCGGTATGCGCAGTGACATCCAGGCTGCTCCCGCCACCGAGGCACAGGTCAAGAGCCCACAATGGAGCGACAGCGCTGCTGTCCTGCGCATGGAGCACGCCGGAACCAAGCACGAACATGATCAGCAAGGACAAGCGCACGCTCGAAGTACGCACCGCGGTGTCCGATCCCGGATGACCAAGATCATGCCCGTGACCATCCGCCATGGTTGAACGCGCTCATGGATGAAGGATGCATCCGGCACGATCAGCGTTACCTCGAACACCTTTGTGCGTTCTGAAAAGCCGTCACTTGCGCACGATGCATCGCACCCACAAGCTGCTCCTCGTCACCTCCGTCCTGCTCACCATGTCATGCCATGCGATGGCCTGCACCGCCTTCATCCTACACGATGGGGGCCGCACGTTCGTGGGCAACAACGAGGACTCGTGGTGCGTGGATGGCCGCGTGCGCTTCGTGCCCGGCGAGGCTGCTCGGCTTGGCGCGGTGTACTTCAGCAGTTGGCGGGGCCACCCCTACCTGCCCTGGTCGGACCAGCTGGGCATGAACGAGGCCGGTCTCGTGTTCGATGGGCTCACGGTCCAGCCGATGGACGTGGCGCCTTCGCCGGGCAAGCCGCCGCTGGAGTTCAATGCACTGACCAACCGCATGCTGGAGCAGTGCCGCGATGTCCCGGAAGCGGTGGCCTTCCTGCGGAAGCATGACCGGATCCTCCTGCATAAGAGCATGATCTTCCTGGCGGATGCGCAGGGCCGCTACGCGGTGGTGCAGAACGACACCATCCTGATGGGCGACGAGCGGTACTTCGCGGTGGGGAACTGGCGGCTGGGCCGCGATACGGATATGGACGCCATTCCCATTCCACGCCTGCAGCAAGGTCGTGCTCTCCTCGAGGCCGGTGTGGCGCCTACGGTGGACGGTGCGTGGACCGTGCTCGAAAGCATGAAGTCCTGCCGGAAGTTCCTGGAGAACGGCACCTTCTTCAGCACGCTCTTCGAACCCGACAGCGGCCGCGTGCACCTGGCTTTCTATCACGACTACGATCACCGCATCACCTTCAATCTGCGCGCGGAGCTGCAGAAGGGAGCACACACGCTGGATCTGCCTTCGCTCTTCCTACCGAACAAGGCCTACCAGGCGCTGCAGGCCTACCGCACGCCCTTCCACGAATCATGGCTGTTCCAAGGCTTGTTGGTATGGGGCGGAGCGGCTGTGCTGTGGGGCTTCATCCTCGGCGTGTGGGTGCTCGTGAACGGGCTGCGTCGGTTACGGCGGCTCCCGGTGCGCTCGAGCTGGCCGCTGGTGCTGGCCGGACTCGGACTGGTGGCCGTGGTGGGGCTGGTGGGCGTGCTGCTTTCGCTGGAGCAGGTCTTCTACTTCGGGCTGGGCGATGTGCATCCCGCGCTGGCCGTGCTGCCCGGCTTCCTGCTGGTGGTGGCGGTGGTGTTGATCCTCCGGCTGCGTCGGCACCGGGGCGAGCGCTGGCCGCTGCTTCCGGCTGTCGTCCTCTTGATTCCCGTGCTGGCCGGGTGCGCGTACTGGGGCTTGCTGATCCCGTGAGGCCTTACCGCCTCACGAACCGCAGCGCTTTCCGAAGCCCTCCTGCATCCACCTCGATCACGTAGGCGCCGGGAGCCAGCGCTTCCACGGCGATGCGCCCATCCCCTCCCAGCTTTCCGGCAAGCATCGCCCGGCCATCGGCGCAAAGCACACGGAACGTCGCGCCCTTCGGCGTCGGCCCGAGGATGCGCACATGATCCTCCGCAGGATTCGGAGCCAGCACCCAGGCGTCCGCGCCCGCTTCGCCGACATCCGTGCTGATCTCAGTGATCACCACCGCATCGTTGGTGCGGATGGGTGGATTGAAATCGAAGAAGATGTCGGCTGCGTTGCTCACCACGGTGCCGGGCAGTTCCGGCTGGTCCAGCTTCACGCGGAAGCCGATGAGGCCGTGGCTCGCCGGTTCGTTCACATTGCTGTCCGGAAGGAGGATGTTCGGGAAGGCGAAGGTGACGATGCCATCGCCGCCCATGGCCACATCAAAGGGATGCGATGCCGCGCCCGGCTCGAAGCTGAGCGGATCCACAGCAGCGGGCAGCGTGTCCACGACCACCACCGTGAAAGCCGTGTCGGTGCCGGTGTTCTGGAAGCGCACGGTGTAATCGAGCCAGGCGTCCGTGCCGATGAAGTATTGCGTGGCGCTGGTGCCGCTGCTGGTGCGCACGGTCTTGTCGTTGGGATCCACCGCGGCGGTGAT
>JAEUSX010000016.1 GCA_016788405.1 Flavobacteriales bacterium | reverse complement strand
CCGATACCTGCGTGCTCGCTGGCACCTTCCTCGCATTCAACGTGCAGGCCTCCGACCCGGATGCCGGCAATCTGGTCACGCTCACCGCGCTAGGACAGCCGTTCGAGCTCACCTCTTCACCCGCCACCTTCGTGAGCCCATCGCCCGCGCAATCGGTGAGCGGGATCTTCTCGTGGGCCACCAACTGCAGCCATGTGCGCCCGCAGCCCTATCAAGTGGTGTTCGAAGCCCGGGACAACGACGACGAGGTGGAGCTCTACGACTACAGCACCATGAACATCACCGTGGTGTCGCCGCCGCCCACTAACCCAAGCGCCACGCCGAGCGGCAGCAGCATGCTCTTGAATTGGACGCCGACGGTGTGCACGAATGCGGCGGGCTACCGAATCTATCGTCGCTTGGGGCTTTATGGCTTCGTGCCCGATAACTGCGAGCTGGGCGTGCCCGCATACACGGGCTACAGCTACATCGGCAGCGTGGTTGGCGCCAATGCCAGCACCTTCACGGATAACGGACCCATCACCGTGGGCAACACCTATTGCTACATGGTGGTGGCCTACTTCGGCAATGGCGCGGTGAGTTACGCCAGCGAGGAGTTCTGCGCCATCCTCACGCGGCAGGTGCCCGTGATCACGCATGTGAGCGTGGGCGAGACGAGCGCCACGACGGGCATCGACACCGTGCGCTGGAGCAATGCGTACGACTTGGATACGCTGTTGCGGCCCGGCCCCTATCAATTCAAGCTCTACCGCGGAACGGGATACACCAACGCCACGGACCTCGTGTACACCAGCGGCCTGCACCCCTTCCTCGCGCACCCCGACACCGAATTCATCGATACGGGCCTGAACACGCGTGATCAGGCGCATGTGTACCGCGTGGATTTCTTCGGGGCCAACGGCGCGGACTTCATCGGCAGTAGCAGCGCGGCCTCGTCGGTTTTCCTGAGCACGGAGCCCAACGACGAGCAGATCACGATCACCTGGACCTTAACAGTGCCATGGATCAACTCGCTCTATGAGGTTTATCGCGACATCGGCGGCACGTGGACCTTGGTAGGCACCAGCACCACGAACAGCTTCACCGAGACCGGCCTCAGCAATGGGACCGAGTACTGCTACCTCGTCCGCAGCACCGGTGCGTACAGCAGTCCCGGTATCCCGGCGCCGCTATTCAACTTCAGCCAGGAGGTCTGCGAGCGGCCGCGCGATCGTACCCCGCCGTGCCCACCCACGGTGGAACTCGAGAACGACTGCGAGACGCCGCTCAACACGCTCACCTGGAACAACCCCAACCAGAGCTGCGCGGACGATACCTATCAGTACCACGTGTACTTCGCGGAGACGCCCACCGCGCCCTATGTGCTCATCGCCACCATCGCAGGTGCGGAGAACACCAGCTTCACGCATGTGAACGGCACCAGCGTGGCCGGCTGCTACCAGGTCACGGCGATCGACACGGTCGGCAACGAGAGCCCCTTCGTCACCGCCGTGTGCGGCGACAACTGCCCGGTGTACACGCTGCCGAACATCTTCACCCCGAACGGAGACCGCGTGAACGACCTCTTCGTGCCCTTCCCGTACCGTGGCGTGAAATCCATTGATCTGCAGGTGTTCAACCGCTGGGGCCAGCAAGTCTTCAGCACGCAGGACCCCGATATCCTTTGGAACGGCACCCTGAACAACAACGGAGAGAGCTGCCCGGACGGCGTATACTTCTACACCTGCACCGTCACCTTCCTTCGGCTCGTCGGTGAGGACCCCGTGCAGCTGAAAGGCTACGTGCACATCGGTGGCGGCCGCGCTGTGCCGAACGCGAACTGATGTTCACCGGGATCATTGAGGAGGTGGGCCGCGTGACGGCGCTGCGCGATGAGGGCGCCAACCGCGTGATCACCGTGGAGGCGCGCATGGCCCCGGAGCTGAACGTGGATCAGAGCGTATCGCACAACGGCGTCTGCCTCACGGTGGTGCGGATCAACGGCGATCGCTTCGAGACCGTGGCGGTGAAGGAGACCTTGGAGCGTAGCAACCTCGGCCACTTGCGCGTGGGCGATGCCGTGAACCTGGAGCGCAGCCTTCGCCTGGGTGACCGCCTCGATGGGCACTTGGTGCAGGGCCATGTGGATGGCATGGTGCGATGCACCGAGGTGCGCGAGGAGGGAGGTTCCTGGCGCTTCCGCTTCGAGCTGCCCGACGAGAAGCATCTACTCGTGCAGAAGGGCAGCATCTGCCTCAACGGCGTGAGCCTCACGATCGCCCAACTCGATGACGTTGGCTTCTCGGTGGCCATTATTCCCTACACCTTCGGGCACACCACCTTCAAGCACCTCCGCCCCGGCGGTGCGGTGAACGTGGAGTACGACGTGGTGGGGAAGTACGTGGCGAGGATGGTGAGGAGAGGCTAGGATTCGCCAGGAATGAAGAAGGGCGACCTCCCGGCCGCCCTTCCCCTGAACGTGCGTTCGGCTTACGCCGCCGCCGCTTCCTCCCGTTTGCCAGGCAGGAGCTGGAAGTTGCTCATGACCACTTCGGTGATGTAGCGCTTGCTGCCGTCCTTGGCCTCATAGCTGCGATGCACCAGGCGGCCTTCGAGCATCACGGGCGTTCCCTTGCGGAGCAGGCGCTCGGCCATCTCGGCGGTCTGGCCCCAAGCCACCACGGTGTGCCATTGGGTGTCGGTGATGCGCTCCCCGCTGGCGTTCTTGTAGCTCTCATTGGTGGCCACCGAGAGGCGGGCCACTTTGCGCCCCTTGGCGATCTCACGCACTTCCGGGTCGAAGCCGAGGTTACCTACGAGGTGGACTTTGTTCTTCAGCGTGTTCATGGTACTGGGTGTTTAGGTGTTTGACTTTCCGTTTCCGCCGACCGGTGCTGATGCCGACCGACGCCGCAAACTTTTCCCCAGCCCCCAACCCGGATTCGGCCAGTTTCCGCTTACAGGCGCTTACAAGCGTTGGCTGTCGTTTGTTGACGGGGCAACTTTGTCGTGGCCGAGTCTATCTTCCCAATGCCGAAAATCCACAGGCAGCGCCGCGCTGAGGCCAGCTGTCTTGGAACCAGAAAGGCCCATGGTTGCGTGAATTGACCGAGCGCGAATTGGTTACCGGGTGCCTGCGCGGCGAGCGTCGCTGCCAGGAGACTCTGTACGCCCGTTTCGCACGGCGGATGTATGCCGTATGCCTCCGGTACGCACGCCATGAGCTCGAAGCACAGGACCTGATGCAGGAAGGATTCATCCGCGTGTTCGATAAGCTGAAGGATTTCCGCATGGAGGGATCGTTGGAGGGGTGGATCCGCCGCATCATGGTGCACACCGCCATCAACCAGTACCGACGCAAGAGTTTCCAGATGGAGCGCTTCGGCCTTGAGCAAGTGCCCGACCAGCCGGTTCCCTCGGACGCCGTCGACCGGCTTGGAACCGAGGAGCTGTTGAACATGGTCTCGAACCTGCCCGAGGGCTACCGCATGGTGTTCAATCTCTTCGCCATCGAAGGCTTCGACCACGCGGAGATCGCCGATCTCCTCGGGTGCGGCGAGAGCACATCGCGCAGCCAGCTGGCCAAGGCGCGCCGCATGCTGCAATCCATGATACACACCTCAAGCACCCCCGTCCATGTCGGACAAGCATCCCATTGATGACCTCTTCCGTCAGGCACTGACCGGCGCGGCGGTGGCGCCCCCGGCAGAGCTCGGGCGTGCCATACTGGCCCAGGTGCAGGCGCAACGGCGACGCGCCTTGCTGTGGCGAAGGAGAGCACTGGCGGTTGTCCTGCTTATACTGGGCAGCGGTGCTGCATGGACCTGGTTCGCGAGTGGTCCCATTGAAGAACGGGCGATAGTGGAGGGATCAACCGCGAAGAGTGGTTCTGCGGTGAGCGAGATGCTGAATAGCGGTGCAGTGGATAGCGCGGCCGATGGTCTGCCTCTGGGGATGGCCAAGGTGGAGGCCGAGCTTCGCCATGAAGGAGCCCGGCACCATCATGTGCCGAGCGCATCGGTGGAAAGGCCCGAGCAGGAATCACACGATGGGCCGAACGTATCGTCAACCGGGAAGAGCGGGAGCACAGACGTAGCGGACGAACAGCGGATCGATGCGGCAACCCGGTACACGGATCGCTCGGAAACATCTGAGGCGGTTGCCGATGAGCATTTCGCGACCAGCGAGCCACTTCCCGATGCCCGTGCTGAATTCATGGATCTGCGCGCTGCGGATTTGACCGCTCCGATGAGCACAGGCAGATTGATTGCGGCCGATGGCGTGGAGTACTATTCGCCTCGTGGCTATTGGTGGCTGGGGCTTGGGGTCACTGCGCAGGCTGGCCGGTACCGTTGGGGCGGTGATTCGGAGAAGCTGGCCCGGGCGCTGGAAGGGAAGCGGCAATGGAATCCTGGCTTCGCCTACGGCATTTGCGCTGGTCGCGGTTGGCCGAGCGGCCTAAGCCTCGGACTGGGCCTTGAAATGGAGCGATCCGAACAGTCCTACCGCAATGTGGAGCGTGCCACGGTGAGGCATGTCGAGACCGTTGAGCAAGTGGTGGTGCTGAACACGCATGTATTCACCACGGACATCACCACCACCGAAGTGCAAGAGGAGCGTGAGTCCATTGCCGAGGGCAAGGATGTTCGCACACGGCTGCGCATTCCCGTAGAGGTCTCGTGGGGCCTTCGCCGTGGAAGGTGGATGTCCGCTCCGCGTTTGGGCTTCATTGCTGAGCAAACGCGGGTGCGCTCGTCGTCGAGCCTGACCTTGGACCCGGAGGATGGCATGGTGCGCGCGCGATCGCTCAGTGATGCGGAGTTGCGCCATCGGTATCCGCTGTCGTTCTCCGGCTTCGCAGGCATCGACATCGGATACTCGTTGAGCGAAGGGTTCACCGTGCTGGCCACGCCGTTCTATTCGAAGACGCTTTTCACCACCAGTTCGGGCTCGGATGCCCTGGCCTTTCCCGAACGCGCCGGCCTCCGTTTGCAGATCCAACACCGCTTCTAGCTGCATGTCCCTCCGAATGATCCGTTCACTTTCAACCCTTCTCGTTGCATGCGCGGCCTGGAGCGCGCATGCGCAAGTGCTCAGCGGAATCGCAGAACAAAGGGGCGGAGGCCTCTTGCAGACCTGCGACACCAGCCTGCACGTCGACTTCTCGGTGAGCTACCTGGACAACTACGCCTGCCAGCTCTCCCCGTCGCTTGAGGCTGGAGAGAACCAGGTCACGAGCACCGCCTGGCATTACTACGATTATGGCACATCGTCCTGGCAGGACGAGTACGGAGCGCCCTTGATCCCGTACAGCGGTCCACAGCCATATCCGGTGTGCTATGCGGTGGAGGCATTCGATCTCGTCGCCATGCAGCCATGCAGCGCCGCCGTGTGCAAGGTCATCACACCATTTCAGTACGCGGTATGCGCCGACCTCACAGCGGATTTCACCATCGGCTCCATTGATGGCAGCACGATCACGTTCCAGGACCTCTCAAGCTTCACCGCCGGGCAGATCGCCGGAGCTTTCTGGAGTTTCGGGGAAGGCGCCGGCGCGCCCACCACTTCGGCCACCCACACGTTCAGCGGACCTGGGCCGCATCAAGTCTGCCTCACAGTGGTTGGCCCGCCTCCCATGAATTGCACGGCCACAGCCTGCCAATGGCTCTATATGGGTCCAACTGGCCTGGCCTGCGATGCGCTCGTGGATCAGGGCTTCGTAGTGCTGGCCTATCAGGAACTCGTGGGTGTCCTGGACACATCCATCACCCACGGCATGAACGCCGAGATCGAGTGGGATTTCGGTGATGGCGCGCTGGCCACAGGCAGCATCGCCGTGCATGCCTACGAGCCCTTCCAGCCCTACGACCTCTGCGGCACCCTGCGCGTCTGGGGACCCCTGCTCAGCGATACATGCGTCAGCACCATCTGCAATCAAGTTTTCCCAGTGGCTGCGGTTTCAGTGCAGGAGCTTTCAGGCTGGCCTGGAGCATTGGCTTGGCCCTCGCCATTCGACGATGAGCTTCGCGTATCGGTGCCGACGAGCGGTACGGAATTGCTGCTGCTTGATGCTGCTGGCCGCGTTGTCGTACGAGTGCGCGCCTCGGGCACGCCGACACTGCACCAGATCCCGACCCGCGCGCTGCCACCGGGTCATTACACCTTAGTGGCGCAGGGCGCCGAAGGCAGGCGGGTGCAGCGTGTGGTGAAGCAGCCCTGAGGGCTATTGCTCGGCTTCGGCCAGGACGACCTCCGTTCTTGGCGCCAGGAGTTGATAGTCCGAAACGACTACTTCCGTGCTCACGCGCTTACTGCCGTCCTTGGCCTCGTAAGAGCTGTGCACCAACCGGCCCTCGAGCATCAACCCGGCGCCTTTGCGCACTTGACCGGCGAGCCGCTCGGCTTGTTTCCCCCACACCACCACCGGATGCCATTGGGTGTCCTCCTTCCATTCGCCCGCACCGGCTTTGAACCGCTCGTTGGTGGCCAGCCGCAAGCGCAACATGGCGGTGCCGTTGCTGCCTACATTCTTCAGCTCGGGGTCGTTGCCGACATGGCCGATGAGCTGCACTTTGTTCTTCATGGTCGTCATGGTGATGATTGGTTTTGCTGACCAGCCAATGAGCCGGCCTTCCGGGGACAAATCGACGGCCTGTACGTTCGCAGAATCGTGTGAATTCCGCTTGCAGGCGTTCATCTGCGTTTCCCATCATTTGCTTTACGCCTGTTGAAGCCCCGGGCATACTTTCCCGCAAGTCCCTTCGCTCTACATTCGCCGCGCAAGGACCGAATACAACGAACCCGAACGGAACATGAGCGGAACGACCAACAAGATCCTGGTTCCCACCGATTTCACCAAGGTGGCCGACAATGCCATGAGCCACGCGATGCGGCTGGCCAAGCACACCGGTGCTGAGGTTTACCTGTTGCACGTGGTCGCCAATCAGGACGAGACCGAGGTCACGCGCCGCAAACTGGAACTGGAGCAGCAGCGCGCGCAGGCCATGGAGTCCGAAGTGCGGGTGCACAAGCTCGTGCGCGTGGGCTCCATCTTCGATGACATCGGCGATGCGGCGGCCGAGATCGATGCCAACCTGATCGTGATGGGCACGCATGGAATGCGGGGCATGCAGTTCATCACGGGCAGCCGGGCCCTACGCGTGATCACGAGCAGCAACGTGCCCTTCGTCGTGGTGCAGGAGCGGCCGATCAAAGAGGGCGGGTACGATAGCATCGTTGTTCCGCTCGACCTTCACAAGGAGACGCGCCAGAAACTGACCGTTGTGGCCGAGATGGCCCGCACTTTCAACAGCAAGGTTCACTTGATCGTCCCGAAGGAAGAGGATGAATTCCTGCACAAGCAGCTTCAGAACCACATCAAGTTCGCCAACCAGTACCTCGATGAGCGCGGCATCAAGCACGATGCAGTGATCGCTTCCGAGGACAGCGGTGATTTCGTGAAGGCGGTGATCAAGCACGCGGTCAGCGTGGATGCCGACCTCATCGCCATCATGAATCTGGCGCAAGGCAACATCTTCGGTGTGCTCGGCGTGCCTTATGAGCAGGAGGTGATCACCAATGAAGCGCAGATCCCGGTGATGTGCATGAACCCCAAGGAGACCGGAACCGGCGGGGGCTGGAGCTTCCAGTAGGGTCGACTAGGCGCGAAGGCCGATGACGAGGATGTCGTCGACCTGTTCGTGCGCGCCGCGCCACGCATTGAACGCGTCGTGCAGCATGCGCCGTTGGCGATCGGGCGCATGCCCGCTCACTTCCACGAGCAGTTCCCGGAAACGGCGATAAAGGAACTTCTTCCCCTTCGGCCCGCCGAATTGGTCGGCATAGCCATCGGAGAATGCGTACACCATGTCTCCTTCGCGCAGCTCGATGCGGTGCTCCAGGAATTCCTTCTCGCCGAGCTCATTGCTCCCGATGGCAGCCTTATTGGGCTCGAAAGTGAGTGTGTCGCCATCGCGCACCACGTAGAGCGGGCAATTGGCGCCCGCGTATTCAAGCACGCGGTTCCGGGGGTCGTAGCTGCATAGCGCCATGTCCATGCCATCGCGGATCAAGTGCTGTTCGCGGTCCTTGTGCAAGGCTTCGAAGGCGATCCGGTTCAATTCACGGAGCACCTCGCCGGGCTTGGACACGCCGCGCTCCTTCGCGACCTGGTTGAGGCCATTGTGACCGATGAGGCTCATGAATGCTCCGGGCACCCCGTGGCCGGTGCAATCAACGGCGGCGAAGAGCACGCGCTCGCCTACCCGCTCGATCCAGTAGAAATCCCCGCTCACGATGTCCTTGGGCCGGTAATACACGAAGGCATCCGGGAGCAGTTCCTTGATCCGACGGTCCGGCGGAAGAATGGAGTCCTGCAACCGCTTGGCGTAACGGATGCTGTCCGTGACGTTCTTGTACAGCTCCACCACCTTGCGGCTCTGGCGCTCCACCTCTTCCTTCTGACGCACGACCTCCTCTGTGCGCTCGGCCACTTTCATCTCCAGCACCCGTTCGCGCTGGCCCAGCTCGTCGCGCATCTTCAGCAAGGCATGGCCGAGCACGTCCTCCTCGCTCAAGGGCTGGTACTCGGCGTTGAACTCGCCGGCCGCAACAGCATGCGAGAATTCGGTGGTGCGGCGCAGACCGTCAACCAGCGCGCTCAGGGCGCGGCCCATGTCGCCTACCTCATCATTGGTGGCGCGGACCCGGGTGCGCGGGAACACGCCGCGGCCCAGGCTGAGCAGGATGGAGCGCAGCCGCTGTACCGGCACGACGATTCCGCGGATGATGAGGATGGCCACGCCGATGCCCACCACCACGAGCGCGAGGCCCATGTACAGCACGAAGAACTTCAGCGAGTCGAAGCTGCGGATCATGCTTCCGCCCAGCTCCCGGCGCTTGTCCTCGTGCAGCTGCAATAGGCGGTCCAGCTCGGCGAGCACTTTGTTGGTCTGTTGGTCGATGGGACCGTCCTCTTCGGCGAGGCTCGTGCGGTCCATGTGCACGAAGGGGTCGTTATAGCTCTCCAGCGAGGGCAGCATCTCCTTGATCCGGTCGTGGAGCTTCATGAGCTCGTTGAGCTCTTTGTGCACCTGCGTCATGATGGCCACTTCCTCCGGGGTCCAGCGGCTCATCAGGGTGTCGATCTGGTCCAGCGATTCCGGGATGCGCTGCGTGGCGATCTCGACCAGGGCGGTCTTCTCCGGCGCGTCGGCCCGGCTCTCGATCAGCGCCCAATGCTTGATGAGCATATGGGAGCTCACGGCAAGGTTCCTGAGGCGCGATAGCGCATCCACGGACGGGGAGCAGACCTGGTTGATCTCCTCATTGATCTCCCGGCTGCGCTCAAGGCTCCTGTTGGTGAGCAGCACCACGAGCAGCGCGAAGAAGATGAAGAGGCCGAAGCCCAAGCCGATCTTCCGTCCGATGGTGATGCGCATGGCCATTGCGCTCAGCGATCTTCCTGTGGAGGCAGCCCTTCGTAGAGCTGACGGAACTTCTCGGAGTTCATCTCGTCCTGGAGGCTGTAATAGATGCCCTCCAGGCCGAGGACGGTCTCCCGACGGCCGGGATTCATGTCATGCGCCTTCAGCATGAAGGGCAGGGCGAGCTGGAAGTACTCGCGCGCCACTTCCTGCACCTGCTGCATGGTGATGATATCCGCTTCGACCTGCAGTGCCCGGATCCGGTACACGCCCATGTTGTAGAAGAGCGTGGCGAGGTTGTAGTTGGCGCCGTAGTTCTCCGGGTCGATGCGCAGCACTCCGCGATACGTGTCGGTCGCCTTCTCGAACCATTGAGTCTGCGTGCGATCGGCATTGAAGCGCTTCGTGTAGAGCGTGCCGAGGGCGTTGGAGAATTCGGCCTCGCGGGCGCGCAGATCGGTCTTCGGATCGAGGAGCAGGACGCTCTCTCGATAGCTGTCGTAGAGCGTCACGGCACGGTCGTCGTTCCCATCGGCAAGCGCTTTGGCAGCCTCGTTGTAACAGGAGCGCGAAAGGAACTCATAGGCTTGCACGGCATTGTCACGATAGGTGCTGTCCTTGTCGATCGTGATGGTCCGGTAGAGGCTCGCCAGCGCCGTATCGCGCGCGGCGTCCCCCTCCGCGCCTCCGCTCTTCGCTTTGTAGATGTCCTTGTACACGAAGCCGCGCAGGAGCCAAGCCTCGGCATTGCCCATGTGCTGCGCGCTCGTTACGGCGTCATCGACCAGTTCGCGGGCGCCCTGCAGGTCGCCAGCCTGATACTTGCGCAACGCTTCCACCAGCGGATCCTGCGCGCGCAGCGCCATCGCCGGCAGGGCGAGGATCAGCAGCAGGAGGTGGCGGGTCCTCATGGTCATTCCTGCACGCGGTGCGCGAGGTTCTTCAAAGTAAGGCCGACCACCAGGCCGTGGGTCTTGGCGTTGGCCATGTCGAGCTCGTACTTCAGCATGTTGTCCACCTTCACGAAGTTCACCACGGCACCATCCTCCAGCGCACCGGCGTATTCCGTGATGATCATGGTGGGCTTGCCTTGATGGCGCTTGTAGATCTCGGGCAGCAGGCCCAACTCGCCCTTTCCCACGAAGAGGATGTGGCAGCGCTCCACCTCGGCCGATCGCGGCAGCTTGCGCACCTCGATGGGCTGCTTGCCGATGGTGCGCGTGCTGTATTGCTTGATCAGTTCCTGGTAAAGGTTCGCGCCGCCCAGCACACCCACGATGAAATTGCCCTGGCGCATGCCCTCGTCCTTCCACTCCACGAGTTTCGCGATGTTGTAGATGTAGTTGGCCTGCAGGATGGCGGTCGTGTCCTTCTCCGAATCGCGCGGCTGCTGCACGGCGCTGCACAGCAGCAGCGGAAGCAGCAGCCACATTCGCAGAAACGGCGGTTCCGCCGAAGCCCTTCGCATAGATTTGGTCGCGCCCTTGTCCGATCCCATGCCGAATACCCCCTCCCCGTGGCAAAGTATCCGCCGTGCGACCCTCCCCACGACGCTGCTCCTCGCGGTCTGTCAACACTTTTCTGTTGACGCGGTCGGCCAATCGGCGCAGCAGCGGTCATTCGACCGTGCGGCCCAGGCCGATGCCATGGGCTACCGCTGGCTGAGCTGGAGTAGTGCGCGAATCGGCCACCGGCTCACCGGAAGCCCGCAAGGAGAGCAGGCCCAAGCGGCGGCCGATAGCCTCTTCCGCGCCAGCGGTCTCCCCGTGGTGAAGCGCTTCCCATTCACCGCACAGGCGTGGTCGCGCGGCACTGTGCAACTCACCGTGGGCGACGGCAATGGATTTCTGCATGTGCAGGCGGTTGCTCTGGCCAACACGCCGTTGGAGGCATCCGTCGAGGCGCCGCTGATCGATGCTGGCAACGGCCTGCCCACCGACCTGGACAGCCTTGGTGACCGCGTGAAGGGCGCCGCGCTATTGGTCAACATCGGGCTGGTCGCGGCATCCGAAGGCGCACGGAACCTGCACCGCAGCGAGAAAGCGAAACTGGCGATGGACCGGGGGGCGGCAGCGCTGATCTTCGTGAATCAGGCCGAAGGCCATGTGCTGCTCACCGGCACTGCGTCCATCGACGGCGCCTTGATTCCCGTGCCGGCCGCGTGCATCGCCACGGAGGATGGGAAGACGCTTCGCGAACGCCTCCGTGCGGGCCAAGCGCTCACGGCGCGCCTTGGCATGCGCAACACCAGCGCCGTGGTCACGGCCAGCAACGTCATCGCTGAGCTGCCCGGGACGAAGAAACCCGAGGAAGTGATCGTTATCGGGGGGCATCTCGATAGCTGGGACCTGGCAACGGGCGCCACCGACAATGGGTTGGGCTCCTTCTCCATCCTCGACCTGGCGCGGGCCATGGCCGCCATGCCGTTCAAGCCGGAACGCACCATCCGCTTCGTGCTGTTCATGGGAGAGGAACAGGGACTGTTGGGCTCCAGGGCATTGGTGGAAGCCTATCGCGCCAGCGGAGAACTGAACCGTGTGAAGTGCATGATCAACCTGGACATGAGCGGCCACCCGCAAGGCTTCGGGGTGGGCGGGCCGGATGGGTGGAGCGAATTGCTGAAGCGATCCTGCGCGTCCATCACGGCCATCGATAGTGCCGCGTTCGCCGGGCGCGTGAGCGAGGAGGTCTGGTTGCACAGCGATCACCAGCCCTTCCTGCTGGCAGGGGTGCCGGTGATCTATCCGCTCAGCGACCTCGGCAAGCACGTGTACGGGTGCTATCACAGCAGTTGCGACGACATCCACCTGGTGGATCCGCAGGCCATGGTGGATAATGTTCGTTTCGTGGGCGCGCTGGCGTACCTGCTCGCAGCCGAGGAATCGCTCCCGGCGCATTTCACGGAAGAGTCGCTCAAGCAACGCCTCATCGGCGCCGGCCTCGAACAGCCGCTGCGCATCGGCGGTGATTGGCCCTGGCCGTAACGGAAGAGGGCGCTGGATGCCCAGCGCCCTCTTTCAAGCATCTACGAAGGGGCCCTACTGACCAGCCTTGGCGTTGCCGCCTTGCGCGCCTTTCATGCCCTCCAGGTCCCGGTCGAACAGGTAGAGGCCTCCTTTGTCGTTGCCGATCAGGTTCAGCTTATCGATGAGCGTGCGGGCCAGCGCTTCTTCCTCGATCTGCTCGCCCACGTACCACTGCATGAAGTTGTGCGTGGTGTAGTCCTTCTCCTTCAGGCAGAGATCGACCACGCCGTTGATCTCGTTGGTCACGATGGTCTCATGATCGAGCAGGGCCTGGAACACATCGGTGATGGTCTTGTACTTGGTGCCGGGCTGTTTGAGCGCGGGCACGACCGCCTGCCCCCCACGCTCGTTGATGAATTTGATGAGCTTGAGCATGTGCAGGCGCTCTTCATCGCTGTGGCGGTAGAGGAAGGCGGCGGTTCCTTGGAGGCCCTGGTTCTCGGCCCATGAGGCCATGGCGAGGTAAGCCTGGCTGCTTGAGGCTTCAACCTCCACCTGACCATTGAGAGCTGCTTCGATCTTCTTGCTGAGCATGGTGTTTCGTTGTTGGGTCATTCAACGCGTATTCCCGCGCGGGCGAATGGCGCTGCGAAACTAATCAGATGGGCCGGGGTCTGCCTTCGTTAGAACGCGCGGTCGTTCCAGGCCCGGGGTTGTCAGTACACATGCTTCTGCAAGGCGGTTTGGACGCATTGCAATGTTTAGCTTTCGCACATGCACTCGGTCTGCTTGATACTATTTCACCTAAGTGCATTGTTGGTCTCAGGACAGTGGCAGCGCCTGTACCCGCGATTCGAAGTGGTGGGTACTTCCAACTTGCACCATTATCAGGGTTTGGTGTCCATGACCGGTGCGGATAATGGATTCTTAGTTGAGAGCACCGACCCTCCAGGAAGCAGCGGGCCAAGCTCAAGGATTCATCATACGAGGAATGATTGGGAGCACTCAGAGCATGTCGGCGGCGTTGGCGGTGACCTGGCTGGCTCTTGCTGCACGGTTCGGCCACTCGGTTCGTATCCGCCATCAACGTACTTCTACATGGTGCCTTTAGCTGGTCAGGCGGGTCCTTTGTATTCGCTCTCGGTAGTGAACGGCCAAGTGACTCGGCACGATTTCGCGAATTTCCCCGCGGTAATCGAGATGATCTGTCCAACCAGCGACACAACGGCATACTCCGTTGAGCATCATCAAAACGGCGACTATTTCTGGCTGCGGCGGACACATTCGCAATCCGTGTTCGTCGATACGCTCTCCGGCAGACCAAGGCAGTTGGCGTTCAGCGACTCAGAGCTCGGTGCAATGCTGATCGACGTTCATGGTGGTCAACGGGAGCTGCAGGTCACCGAAGATGGAGGAGCATCATGGTCAACCATCATGATGGACAGCGCACAGACCATTCGTCATTTCAATTGGGCGCCGGATGAGACCTTGTGGGTCGTTGGCGATTCAGGTTTCAATGTGCGGTCAATGAATCGTGGGCTGAGCTGGACGGCTGGTTCGCGTTTCACGAGCGAACCAATCTTGTCCGTTGCGCCATTTACTGATGAGCATGCTTGGGTGGGCGGGCCATCGGGCATGGTCGCAGCTACGCTGGATGGAGGAAGTACATGGCAGCTCTATCCACTGGAGGATCCGATTCCCGTGCGTGTGCAAGCATTTCCTGGTGCGGTCTACGCCTCGGGTCGACTTAGCGGCACGTTAGGGGAGGGGAGGCTTTTCCGCTCCACGATTGTGGTACCGTTCGGGCATACCACACTCGGGGCATGGTGGACCCAAACTCCGGAGGGTGTCTCGTTGCTCCTGAAACCTGACGAATCGATTACAGATTTCCAAGTGCATGACCAGTTGGGGCGCTTAATCGACGTGCCGTTCAGCGATGTGCTCATCAGCATGCATCAATGCGCGCGCGGGGCTTACCATCTGAGCTTGGTTACCAACAAGCGTCAAGCCTCTACGAAGTTCTTTTGGCCTGGCTTTGATTGAACCGCAGTGCGCGGGTGTGCGTCATCAGCCGCATTTACGCGCCGAACAGCTCCGGGTCCCCCTTCTCATAAGCCTCATCCACCGCGAGCATGCTCACCGGCTGCTCGCGCGCGGCCACGGCGAGCCGGTCGCATAACTCGTTCTGCGGGTGGCCGTTGTGCCCGCGGATCCAATGGAATCGCACGGTGTGCTTGCGGTATGCGACAAGGAAGCGCTTCCAGAGATCCGGGTTCTTCTTCTTCGCGAAGCCCTTGCGCTCCCAATCGAAGACCCAGCCCTTCTCCACGGAATCCACGACGTACTTGCTATCGCTCACCACCACCACGTCGGTCCCCGGGGTCTTCAGCGCTTCGAGGCCAACGATCACCGCGAGCAGTTCCATCCGGTTGTTGGTGGTCATGCGGTAGCCGCCCCACAGTTCCTTGCGGTGCTTGCCGCTCTCCAGCACCACACCATAACCGCCGGGCCCAGGGTTCCCACTGGCGGCGCCGTCGGAATAGAGGGTCACGCTCATTGCTGAGGGAACAGGTAGGTGATGTTCCCGGCGAAGAGCTTCACGGCGATGGCGAGCAGGATGATGCCGAACGCCTTCTTGATCACGATCAGGCCCACGCGGCCCAGCAAGCGCTCGATGCGGCTGGTAAGCAGCAGCACGAGCACCACGGGGATCATGTTGAGGAGGATGGCCACGAGGATGTTGGGCCGGTCGAATTCGGCGCGCAGTGAAAGAACGGTGGTGATCGTGCCGGCACCCGCGATCACGGGGAAGGCCAGCGGCACGATGCTGAACACCTTATGGTCGTCCTCGCCCTGGGTGAGGCCGGGGGCGCTCAAGTCCTCGCGGAACAGGCGCACGCCCAGGATCATCTCCAGCGCTACGAAAAAGAGTACGAAGGCGCCCGCCACGGCGAACGAGCGCACATCGATGCCGAGCACGTTAAGGATGGTCTCGCCCAGATAGAGGAATGTGATCATGATGCCCAGGCTCACCAGCGTGGCGCGCGCCGGGTAGATCTTGCCCGCCTTCTGGCGCACCTGCAGGATGAGCGGGATGCCGCCCACGATGTCGATCACCGCGAACAGGATGAGGAAGGCCTTGCCGATCTGCGCCAGGTCGAACATGGGGCAAAGGTGCGCACCTGCCGCGCAACCCATCCTCGCCGCACCCGTTGAAAGCCCCCGCGCTATGTTCGTCGGCGCAAGGCAGGCCCGTGCTCTTCAACAGCGTTCCCTTCGTGCTCCTCGTCCTCGCGACGCTGGCGCTCTATTACCTGCCCGCGCTGCGCCGATTCCAGCTGCACCTGCTGGTGGTGTCGAGCTTCATCTTTTATGCCTGGACCATGCCATGGCTGCTGCTGCTGCTCGTGGGCAGCATCGGCATCAACGTGTGGGCCAGCCACCGCGTGGTCTTCGGCGATCAGAAGCGGCGGCGCTTCCACGCCACGCTGGGCGTAGCGCTGAATCTGGCCGCGCTCATCTTCTTCAAGTACAGCCCGCTCATCGGACGCAGCTTCTTCGAAGGCAGCGGGCTCGGTGATTTCCTGGTGGCCATCCCGTTGCCGGTGGGCATCAGCTTCTTCACCTTCCAGGGCATCAGCCTGGTGGTGGATGCCTACAAGGAGCGCGAGGTGCCGGATTACGGCAGCATCGTGGTGCGCGGCTTCGCGAGTCATGCCTTGCGCATCACCACCTTCATCAGCTTCTTCGCGCAGCTGGTGGCCGGCCCGGTGGTGAAGGCGCACGAGTTCCTGCCGCAGGTAAGGGAGAAGCGCTGGGCGGAGATCGAATGGAACGCGGTGTTCTCGCCGCTGGTGATCGGCTATTTCCTGAAGATGGTGGTGGCCGATAACCTGAAGGACCAGACCTTCTGGATCGCCTTCCCCTACTTCACCGAGATCCACAGCATCACGCTCCTGGTCCTGCTCTTCGGTTACAGCATGCAGATCTTCGCCGACTTCGCGGGCTACTCGCTCATCGCCATCGGCTTGGGCCATCTCTTCGGCTACCGCTTCTTCAACAACTTCGACTTCCCATACATCAGCGCCACCTTCAGCGAGTTCTGGCGGCGCTGGCACATCTCGCTGAGCAGCTTCCTGCGCGAGTACCTCTACATCCCCCTCGGCGGCAACCGCAACACCAAGGTGCAGACCTACCGCAACCTCATGCTCACCATGGTGCTGGGCGGCCTGTGGCACGGCGCTGCCTGGAGCTACGCCATCTGGGGCTTCTGGCACGGCCTCATGCTGGCGGCCGAACGCCTCACGGCCGATCTAGGCTGGTCGCTGAAAGGGAAACTGCCCAAGGCCCTGCACATGCTCTTCATCTTCACGTGCGTCACCCTGGCCTGGCTGCTCTTCAAGCTCCCGGATTTCAGCCATGTGGTGGGTTATCTGAAGGCCATGGTGAACAACTGGGGCGGTGCGGACCTGCAGCCCATCCTGCTCTTCTTCGTCGCGCTCTTCTCCATCCCCGTGGTGGCCTATCACCTGCTTCATCTGTGGTCGCGCACCCCGCGGCCCGCGCTCCAGGCCGTGAAGCCGGTGCTCTATGGCATCATGCTCTTCCTCATCCTGGTGAACGCGGGCAGCGGCGCCTCCTTCATCTATTTCCAGTTCTGAGGCCCGGCCATGATCAAGCGCGCGCTCCTCGTCTTCGCGGCCTTGGTGCTGGGCTATTCGCTCTTCCTGCGGTTCGCCGGAGTGGATTGGGACACCACGCAGCACCTGGCCAACGGCAATCGGATCAAGGCGGAGCGTTTCGCCTTCGACCATTCGGCGGATGGCGGCACGGTGATCATCGGCTCATCGCTCGCGTACCGTCTCGTGCTCGACAGTTTCCCTGTGGGCACCGCCAATCTGGGCTTCGGTGGGCTGAGCGTCTACGATGGCCTGGAGCTCATCCGCCGTTCCGGCCGCAAGCCCAAGCGTGTTATCGTGGAGACCAACATCCTCTTCCGTGAGCCCGACCGCGCCTTCCTCGATGCGCTCTTCCAGCCCGGCCTGTATCAGATCCGCGAGCGGCTTCCGCTGATGCGCGAGGAGAACCAGCCCAGCGGCGTGCTCTTCGGCTGGCTCAAGCAGCGGCTCCTCCAAGGCCATTCACCGTCAGCGGTGAGCGATAGCAGTGCGGGCCCCAGCGCGGTGCTGCTCGCTGAGCATCGTGCGCGATATGCCGAGGTTCCAGCCGACAGTGTGCAAGTGCGATTCGTGGACATGCTCGCTCAAGGCATCAAGGCCGTGGAGGGCTCAGGGGCTGAAGTGGTCTTCTTCGAGATGCCCATTGAAGCTGAATTGGAGGAGAGCAAGCTGTCGGCACGCACACGCGCCCTCGTGAGGGAGCGCTTCCCTGCGCACCGCTTTGTGCGCGCCGATGGGCAAGGCTGGCGCACCACGGACGGCCTTCACCTCACGAAGCCCGAGGCGGCGCGGTTCAGCGGCTGGTTGGCCGCGGCCATCGGAGCGCACTGATCCGCATCGGAGCGCGCTCGGTGATGGATGTCACCGAGAAGAATAGGGCACTGGCCAATCTTCGTCTGACCAAATCAAGAGCCATGTCCAGCGTTCACTACGACGTCCTCATCATCGGCGGCGGCACGGGTGGCATCATGACCGCCGCGCAGTTGCGCAGGAAGGACAAGAGCCTCCGTATCGCAATCGTGGAACCCTCGAAGGACCATTGGTACCAGCCGGCTTGGACCTTGGTGGGAGCGGGCACCTTCAGCATGAAGGCGACGCGACGCGATGAACGGGACCAGATTCCCGAGGGCGTTGACTGGCTGCAGGACGCAGCCACCACTTTTGAGCCCGAGAAGAGCACGCTGAACACCCGGTCAGGACGCAGCTATACCTACGGGCACTTGGTGGTGAGCCCCGGCATCAAGCTCGACATCGACGCGCTGCCCGGCCTGCGCGAGGCGCTGGAGACGGACACCGTATGCAGCAATTACGTGGACCCCGAGAAGACCCTGCGCGTGCTGCGAGCCTTCAAGGGCGGCACAGCGGTGTTCACGCAGCCCAGCACGCCCATCAAATGCGGCGGCGCTCCGCAGAAGATCGCCTACCTCGCCGATGAGTACTTCCGCAAGCACGACGTGCGGGACAAGACCAAGCTCGTCTTCGCCACGCCAGGCTCCGTGATCTTCGGCGTGGAGCCTTTCCGCTTCGCGCTCGAGGATGTCATCCGGAAGAAGAACATCATCTTCAAGCCGTTCTACAACCCGGTTCGCATCGATCCGGCGAAGAAGGAGATCCACTTCAAATGGAGCAAGCCCGGCGACAACCAATGCGTGATCACCGAGGACCACGGGTTGAACGAGAAGGTGGAGGGCGAAGGCACCATCGTGATGAAGTACGACATGCTGCACCTCGCTCCGCCGCAGAGCGCGCCCGACTTCATCAAGCAGTCGCCGCTGGCCCATGCCGAGGGTCCCAGCAAAGGCTGGCTCGAGGTGGACATCCACACCCTTCAGCACAAGCGCTATCCCAACATCTTCGGTCTGGGTGATGTGGCCGCGCTGCCCACCGCGAAGACCGGTGCCGCCATCCGCAAGCAAGCGCCCGTGGTGGTGGCCAACATCCTTCAGCGCATCAAGGACGGTGCGCTTGCCTCAGAGCAATACAGCGGTTACAGCAGCTGCCCATTGGTGACCGGCTATGGAAAGATGCTGCTGGCCGAGTTCAAGTACGACAACGTGCGCGACAGCGACCCGTTGCTGAGCAGGCTTTTCGACACGAGCAAGCCGCTCTGGAGCATGTGGGTGCTGAAGAAGTACGGACTGCCCTGGCTGTATTGGAACAAGATGCTGAAAGGGGCCATGTGAAGCCCTGAGGCTAACTTGTTCCCTGAATGAAGAAGATCAACGACACCACGATCGCGCTGCTGATCGATGGTGACAACGCGGCGCCCAAACGGCTGGCCGCGATCTTGGAAGAGGTGAGCAAGCAGGGCACCATCACCATACGCCGTATCTACGGCGACTGGACCACGCAAGGCATGGTCGGCTGGAAGGACCTGCTGAACAGCAACGCCATACAGCCCGTGCAGCAGTTCGCCTATACCAAGGGCAAGAACAGCACGGATAGCGCGCTGATCATCGATGCGATGGACATTCTGCACGGCGAGCTCGTGGATGCCTTCTGCATCGTGAGCAGCGACAGCGACTACACCCGGCTCGCCACGCGGTTGCGCGAGAGCGGACTCTTCGTGATGGGCGTAGGGGAGAAGAAGACCCCCGACGCCTTCGTGAAGGCGTG
>JAEUSX010000001.1 GCA_016788405.1 Flavobacteriales bacterium | reverse complement strand
AGGGCATCATCGAAGAGCAGGATGCGCGGCCGGGCGATGATGGCGCGGGCGATGCTCACGCGCTGCTTCTGCCCACCGCTGAGGGTGATGCCGCGCTCGCCCAGGAGGGTGTCATAGCCCTTGGGGAAGCCCAGGATGTCGGCATGCACCTGGGCGCTGCGCGCGGCCTGGGCCACACGCTCGTCGAGGTCGGCGGCGCGGTCGAGGCGGAAGGCGATGTTGTTGCGGATCGTGTCGCTGAAGAGGAAGACATCCTGCGGGACGAATCCCAGCTGGCTCCGCAGGCGCTCCAGGCTGATGCGGCGCGCATCCACGCCGTCGATGAGGACGGCGCCGCTGGTGGGGTCGTGCATGCGGCCGATGAGGTCGGCCAGGGTGCTCTTGCCGCTGCCGGTGTGGCCCACGACGGCCAGCGTTCCGCCAGCAGGCACATGGAAGCTCACGTCCTGGAGCGCGGTGATCCCGGTATCCGGGTAGGTGAAGGTGACCTTGCGGAACTCGATGGCCCCTTCGATCTCCTTCAATTCATCGGCCGTGCTGCGGATGATGGGCTCGGTGGAGAGGAACTCGTCCACGCGCACCATGCTGGCGCTGGCCTGCTGGATCAGCGAAGTGACCCAGCCCACCGAGGCGAAGGGCCAGGTGAGCATGTTCACGTAGATCACGAACTCCGCGATGTTGCCCACGCTCACGCTGGGGTCGCCGTGGATGAGCTTGAGGCCGCCCACCAGGATCGTGAGCACAGTGCTCACGCCGATCAGGAGCATGATGGCCGGCATGAAGACCGCATCGACCTTGGCCTGGGCGAGGCTGCGCGCGCGGTACTCTTGGGCCGCCTCGCGGAAGCGACCCACGGCCATGGGCTCCTTGGCGTAAGCCTTCAGCACGCGGATGCCGCTGAAGCTTTCCTGGGCGAGGGTGCTGAGACGACTCTGCTGCTGCTGCACATCCATGCTCCGGCGATTGATCACATCGCTGACGTAGTAGATGGCCACGCTCATGAGCGGGAGCGGCGCGAGGGTCCAGAGCGTGAGCTCCGTGTTCACGTGCAGCATGAAGCCGATGCACATCACGAAGAGCACCACGAGGTTGATGGTGTACATCACGGCGGGGCCCAGGTACATGCGCACCTTGCCCACGTCCTCGCTGATGCGGTTCATGAGGTCACCTGTGCTGTTGCGCTTGTAGAAGGCGCGGTCCAGGCGCTGGTAATGCGCGAAGACATCGTTCTTCAGGTCGTACTCGATGAGGCGGCTCACCACGATGATGGTCTGCCGCATGAGGAAGAGGAAGAAGCCCTTGAGCAGGGCGAGGGCGAGGTAGAGCAGCGCGAGCATGCCGGCCAGCCACACCAGCGTCCCTTGCAGCTCCCCGCCGTCGCCCAGGCGCAGCACGCGCTCCTCGATGCCGATGCCGGTCCAGCTCACCCAGCGCGCCAGGGTGGCCGGAACGGCGATAGCGCGTTCGGCCTCGGGCAACTGCAGCTGCGCGAAGCCGGCGGAGATCAGGTCGATCGCTTCGCGCACCACCTGCGGCGCGTAAACCGCGAAGAGGTTGCTGAGCACGATGAAGAGCGTGCCGAGCAGCAGATGCCAAGGGTACTTGGCGAAGTAGGGATTCAGCTTCAGCAGCGGTCGCATCGGCGCGGTGGGGAACTTTCTACTTTTGGCCGCCTTTCCAGCGATGCCCTTCAAGAGGGCGCCAAAGGTAGGCGGGGCCGAAGGGTGGGGGCGGGCGCGTTGACCGGTTGAACAGGGCTGGCATCGTTGTCCGGATCCATCCGAAGCAGAACAGGGACCAACAACACCGCACGCATGCCAGCCACCGCAACCAAAGCCATCCCCGAGGGCCAGATCCTTGGCCGAATGGAGCAGCACGATCACGAAGAGGTGCTCTTCTGCTTCGATCGCGCCACCGGCCTCAAGGCCATCATCGCCATCCACGATACCACATTGGGCCCCGCGCTGGGCGGCACGCGCATGTGGCCGTACGCCACCGAGGCCGAAGCGCTCAACGACGTGCTGCGCCTGAGCCGCGGCATGACCTACAAGAGCGCGCTGGCCGGGCTCGACCTCGGCGGCGGCAAGGCGGTGATCATCGGCGATGCGCGCACGCAGAAGACCGAGGCCATGTTCCGGCGCTTCGGGCAGTTCGTGGATTCACTCAACGGGCGCTACATCACCGCGGAGGACGTGGGCATGAGCACCGCCGAGATGGTGAACATCAAGAAGGAGACGAACAGCGTGGCGGGCCTGCCCGAGGAGATGGGCGGCAGCGGCGATCCCAGCCCGGTGACGGCCTACGGCGTTTACTGCGGCATGAAGGCCGCGGCGAAGCAGGCCTACGGCAGCGAGCGCCTCAGCGGCCGCAAAGTCTCGATCCAAGGTGGCGGCAATGTGGGCCGTGGCCTTGCAGCGCTGCTGGTGAAGGATGGCGCGCAGATCTTCATCACCGACATCCACGAGGACAAGCTCGCTGCGATCAAAGCGGAGATCCCGGAGGTGAACGTCGTGAAGCCCGAGGCCATTTTCGAGCTCGATGTGGACATCTACGCCCCGTGCGCGCTGGGCGCCACGGTGAACGATGAGACCTTGAAGAAGCTGAAATGCAGCGTGATCTGCGGCGCGGCGAACAACCAGCTGGCCGATGAGGCGGTGCACGGCATGGCCGTGATGCGCAAAGGCATCCTGTACGCCCCCGATTTCCTCGTGAACGCCGGGGGCATCATCAACTGCGCCTGGGAGCGCAAGGGCTACAACCGCAAGGCCGCCATGCGCCAGACCGAGGGGATCTACGACACCGCGCTGCGCATCTTCCGGTCGAGCGCCGACCTGGACATCCCCACCTACCTCGCCGCGAATCAAGCCGCCGAGCACCGCATCACCAGCATGCGCGAAGCCGGCCTGCGCTTCTGACCCTCCCCATGCTCAACCGCCGCTATCTACGGATCAAAGTGTACCAAGCGCTCTATGCCTATGGGCAGGGCGAGCATGCCAGCACGTCGGGCCTGGAGAAGGAGCTTCATCAGGGCATCGACCGCACGCACGACCTGTACCTGGCGCTGCTGCTGGCCTTCGGCGAGTTGCGGCATGTGGCCGAACTGCGCATGGAAGAGCGCAGGAAGAAGCACCTCCCCACTGCGGAGGACCTCAATCCGAGCCGTCGCTTCGTCGAGAATGCCCTTGTGAAAGGCGTGGCGCAAAGCGAGCGCTTGCGGTTGGAGTGCGAGAAGCGCCGGGTGAGCTGGGTGGGCCACCTCGAGCTGTTCACCGCGCTGTTCAAGGCCATGGAGGAGAGCGAGGAGTACAAGGCTTACCTCGCTGCGCCCACGGTCACCTTCGCCGGCGATCGCGCCTTCGCGGTGAGCCTCTTCAACGAGCAGATCGCCAACAGCGAGGCGATCCAGGATGTCTTCGAGAACCGGAGCATCTACTGGCTCGAGGACCTGGACCTGGCTGCTGGCTTGGTGAAGCGCGTGCTGGAGCAATGGCGCGAGGCCGACAGCGGCGATCAATGCCTCAACGCGCTCACGCAAGACCCCGTTGAGGAGCGCTCCTTCGTGAACGAGCTCTTCCGCCAGTGCATCGTGCACGACGCGGAGCACGAAGCCCTCATCGCCGCGAAGGCGAGCAATTGGGATGCGGAGCGCATCGCCTACACCGACATGATCCTGATGAAGATGGCCCTGACCGAGGCGCGCATCTTCGACCAGATCCCGGTGAAGGTGACCTTGAACGAGTACATCGAGATCGCCAAAGCGTACAGCACGCCGAAGAGCAAGTCCTTCATCAATGGCGTGCTCGACAAGCTCTTCGCGGAGATGCGCGCCGATGGCCGCATCCGCAAAGTGGGGCGCGGGCTGCTCGAGAGCTGAGATGAGCATGGAGAACGCGCATTCACGGACAAGCGGCCGGCTCAGGGCTCGGGCATCGATCGGCGTGCCGGCGGTCGTTCTCGCCGTGCTGCTCAGCGGCTGCTTCCTCACGGACCAGAGCCGCGA
>JAEUSX010000245.1 GCA_016788405.1 Flavobacteriales bacterium | reverse complement strand
CGGGCCAGTACGGTCCTGCCATCGGCGGGCAATACCCGCTGGGTGCCTACATCGAAGACTATGAGTATGTAGCTGGCAGCGGTGATCTGGACGTGCACAACGGCCGCTTCTGCGTCACCCCCGAGTACCCTGCCGGCGTGTACGCCTACTTCGTGACACTCACCGACCAACTAGCTCCTGCCTACCCTTACGTCATCGGCCCAACGTACTACGGAACCGTGCCCGGCGGCAATACGGGTCCCGGCAGCGGGCACAACACCATTCCGGGGAACGCGGTGCTGTATGTGCCGGGGACCACGTCCATCTCAGAACCAGAACCAATGCTGATCGATGCGTATCCGGTCCCGACCGCCTCGTTGGTGAACCTGCGTTCATCAGGGGCAGCAATCGCATCGCTGGAGTTGATCGATGCTCAAGGACGTTGCGTGCTGTCGGCCGCTCCTCTATCCACAGCAACCGTGATCGACTTGAGCGCTTTATCCAGTGGGATCTATTCCGTGAGAACGGTTCTTAGCGAAGGAATGACCTCCTCCTTCCGAATCGTCCGGCAGTAAGACTGCTGGCCAATCTCAAGGCATCGCGAACGGCTTCCGCGCAGGCCCATGCTTTCGCATAACCATAAAATCCATGGCGTCCTATCGAGCCGTAGCATGCGGCACCGGAGACGCAGGAACCCGTCGCTCTTCAACATCGAAGATCGGATTGATCCACTTCCCGGTCATTGGATTCACCGATCAGAACAAGCCATGGTGATCGCCCTCCGCTGACGATCATCGAAGGCGGTGGCGTAGGTTGGCACGGCCATGCGACGATCATTCATCATTCTCCTCCTGGGCGGATCCATTCTCGGATTGTCCGCCTGCGCCGAAACTGTCAAGAATCAAGGCAGTCTGAGGAACGCGCGGATCCGCGAGCACGAGTTCCTTGTCAGCATGCGCGATGATCCCTACTACCCGCCACAGCTGGTGGAGCAATGCAGCAGCATACTCGTGCGGATGTGCATCGCGATCGAGACGGAAGGGATAACCGAAGAGCGGCACCTCTACCCCATCACGCATCACTTCACGAGGGAGCTGAACGCACTGCAGGATGATTTCGAGCGGGAGGGCAGTGAAATGGAGACGGGCGCGCGCGAAGCCCTGGGAGAAGAGTTCGCCTTCATCGCTTCATCGTACGGCTTCGACGCGGACGTAGAAGAGATGATCGCTCCGCGTGAGTGGTGAGCGACCGGATGGGCATGGATGCGAGTCGCGTGCTGCTCGGGATCAAGCCAGCGGACCGAACGCGGCACGCGCCATTGCTTGAACGCCAGGCGTCCCGTCACGACAATTTCTCAGCGCTTGAATGGCGACCGCTGTTCGAATTCCGCGGCTTTCACCCTGCGGATGAACGGCGCCGCGACCGCGTTCGCCACCCTGCCGCAGAGCTTCACGTGCACGCTCATGGCAACGGGCAGCGCGCCCAAGCCGCTCTTGGCCTGCTCCGAGGTGCGCCCGAAATTCACACGCCTCAGCCCGCGCACGATGGCGAGTTCAAGCAGATCGACGAGCATGCGCAAGTAGATCGCGTGCTGCCTGTTGCGCGCGTAGTCGATGCCCACGAATTGCGCATCAAGGCAGTCGCCATTGGTGAAAGCGACGCTGAAGCCGACCAGTTCACCATTCAAGGAATAGCCGCGCACCGCCATGGCATCGCCGAGGTGCTCCTTCCAGCCAGCATAGGCCGTCACATTGAGCCGTCCGAAGATGTATGGCGATTGCTCCACCACGGCGTCGAGCAGGTGCTGCATGCGCGCAGCGTTCGCCGTGATGGCCTCGGCGCCCAGCTCGTGCACATGCAAGGCTGAAGACCGCTGCAGGATGGAGCGGAGCCGCGTGCGCGACTTGGCGTTCAGCGCGGCCTGGTAGCCCGCGAGCGTCCGCCATTCCGGATCCACCTCCAGCAGCATGTTCACGTCGGTGGCCAGCGCATGATACCCGCGTGCTTGCAATGCCCGAGCGCCCGCATCATCGCCTGGCCAAAGCTCCTTGAAGACGCGCACGGCCACCTTCGACTTCACGCGCGCATCG
>JAEUSX010000192.1 GCA_016788405.1 Flavobacteriales bacterium | reverse complement strand
CTCGCAGGATTGCGCGTCACCGACTCGTACACGGATGCTCGCACCGGAGTCCAGCACAGTTGGATGAAGCAACAGCACCTGGGGGTGGACATCTTCAACAGCGAGGTCGCCATTCACCTTCGGGCCAACGGCGAGGTGGTGCATCTCACGCATCGGCTGGTGAGCGGACTGGAGAAGATGCCCGCCAGCGCCCAGGCTGGAATCGCTCCTGAGGCAGCACTGGATTTGGTGATGGCGATGGATGGCGCTCCGTCACCCACCCCTGCCATTGCTCGCCACTCTCCTGAAACGCATCGTTGGGATTTCGTCGGCGATCCCGCGCCCTTCGCAGAGCTCGTGTGGCTCGCCGTGGATGGCAACCTGCGTCTCGCATGGAACGTGAACCACTTTCTGCCCAAAGGGTCGCATTGGTGGAACGTCCGCATCGATGCCATGAACGGACAGGAGCTGGAGCGCAATGATTGGGTGGCGTCCTGTGGCGGCATGGAGCATGATCACCCCCTGGAAGGTCCGTTGCCTGCGCCCGCGGCGCCGAATGATCTGCGCGTGCTGCCCCTTCCGGTCGAGAGCCCGAACCATGGCGCACGCGCCATCCGCAACGCGCCCTGGACGCTGGCACCGAATGCCTCGCCCTTCGGCTGGTTCGATGACAATGGCATCGCAGGCGCCGACCACATCGTCACGCGCGGCAACAACGTGCATGCGTGCGAGGACGTGAACGCGGACAACCAACCCGGATTCAGCCCCAGCAGCGCCACGCTCGACTTCGATTTCCCCTTGAACCTCGCGAACGCGCCCAGCACCTACCAGAGCGCATCGATCACCAACCTCTTCTATGTGTGCAATGTGATGCACGATGTGTTCTACCAGTACGGCTTCGATGAGGTGAGCGGGAACTTCCAGAGCAACAACTACGGTAATGGCGGCGTGGGCAACGACTTCGTGTACGCTGATGGACAGGATGGCATGGGAACCAACAACGGCAGTTTCGCCACGCCGCCCGATGGGCAGAACCCGCGCATGACCATCCTGAATTGGACCTTCACCACACCCATCCGCGACGGCTGCCTGGACAACGGACTGGTGACGCATGAATACGGGCATGGCATCAGCAATCGCTTGGTGGGAGGTCCAAGCAACGCGAACACGTTGACCAACCAGGATCAGCCCGGCGAGGGCTGGAGTGATTGGATCGCGCTGATGATGACGATGGAGCCGGGCGATCAAGGCACGGATGTGCGCGGACTGGACACCTACCTCTTGGGACAGGCAACCACGGGCAATGGCATCCGCCCCTTCCCCTACACCACCAACACGGCACTCAACAGCCTCACCTACGCCAACACCAACAGCAGCGCCATGCTCCCCAATGCGCACGGCATCGGCACCATGTGGTGCAGTGTGCTCTGGGACATCACCTGGGACCTCATCGCGCAATACGGCTTCAGCGCCGATCTGTACAACGGAACCGCAGGCAACAACATCGCACTCGCTCTGGTGATCGAAGGCATGCGCTACACGCCCAGCAGCCCGGGCCTCGTGGATGCGCGCGATGGCATCCTCGTGGCGGACCAAGTGCTTTACGGCGGCGCGAACCAGAACCTCCTTTGGGCCGCGTTCGCCTCCCGTGGCCTCGGATTCAGCGCCAGCCAGGGCAATCCTTACTGGCGCTTCGATCAGGTGGAAGCCTTCGACCTGCCCACGAACATCAACGTCGGCGTGCGCACCGCGAACGCCCCGACACCCGGCGTGTTCTTCGATTGCAACAACGGCCAGCCGGTCACGATGACGATCCGCAACAACGGCCTCACTGCGCAGGGCAACTTCAACGTGAGCTATCGCGTGGATGGCGGCAGCGTGGTGACTCAACTCTTCCCCGGCACCTTGCAGCCCGGCTTCACGGCGCAGGTCACGTTTCCGGGTGCGCTCACGCTTCCGGGATACGGTGCGCACGCCATCAAAGCGTGGACGAGCCTGGCCAGCGATGGCTACCACTTTGACGATACGCTCAGCTACGCCGTGAACTGGCAGCCCAATGCAGCCTTGCCCTTGGTGGCCAACGCGGAGGATGCGCTTCTTCCCCCGACCAATTGGACCGTGGAGAACCCCGATGGGCTCTACGCGTGGAGCAATGTGGCCATGACGATGGGCGCGAACTGCGCGGCGACGCGGGCGTTCCGCATGAACTACAGGACCTACAACGCACCAGGCCAGCTCGATCGCTTGATATCGCCCCTCATCAATCTAGCCGGTTCGGCGGGCACGAGGTTGCGATTCCATCATGCCTATGCGCCCTATGGTTCTGGGCTCGACGACGGCCTCACCGTGCGCATCAGCGCCGATTGCGGCGCGAACTGGACCACGCTGTATTCCGCCTTCGGCGCCGCGCTCGGCACCGCGCCTCAGACCACCAGCCAGTGGGCACCCACGGCGTGCAGCCAATGGCAGCTGCACGACATCGATATCAGCGCCTACGACGGCCAGCTCGTGCTGCTCCAGTTCGAAGGAGAGAGCCACTTCGGCAACGACCTCTTCATCGACGACATCAATGTGGTGAACACGGGTGTGCGGCTCGCGGTGAAGATGTTGCTCGAAGGGCCGTACGACCAGAACACGCAGTTGATGAGCGACGCGCTGCGCGCCTCAGGCTTGATCCCCGCGCAGGAACCCTACACCGCGCTGGGCTTCACGCAGGCGGGCAATGGCGGCGGCGAAGTGAGGCAGGCGGGAGCATTCACGGCAGAGGGCAACAACGCGATCGTGGACTGGGTGCTGGTGGAGCTGCGGGATGCAGCGACCGGACAGAATATCGTAGCCACACGTTCGGCACTCGTGCAACGTGACGGTGATGTGGTGGCGGAGGACGGCGCCTCGCCGATCGCCATCGAAGCGGTTCCCGGCAATTACAAAGTCGCGGTGCGGCACCGGAATCACCTGGGCGCCATGGCCAGCGCCAACGTCGCACTCACCACCGCCCCGACGAGCGTCGATCTCTCATTGCCCGCCACGGCTGCCTACGGTAGCGAAGGGCGCAAGACAGTGGGCGCACGAACGGTGCTATGGGCAGGCAATGCGCTCCGCGATGCCGTGCTTCGATACACCGGCGGCGACAACGACCGGGATCCCATCCTGGTGCGTGTGGGCGGAGCCGTACCCACGAATACCGTGGCCGGATACTGGCCCGAGGACGTGAACCTGGATGGCGTGGTCAAGTACACCGGCCCCGCCAACGATCGCGATCCGATCCTGGTGAACATAGGCGGTACGGTGCCCACGAGCACGCGCGCGGAACAATTGCCCTGAGGGTCGCTGGCTCTGTTGATGACCCATTGAGAACTCGTGGCTGCATTTGCGAACTCTTCACCTTGCGCGAACGTCCTATTCACCAGACCACCATCACTTCGTTGCCGAAATGGGGATCAATCGCCGTCGTGCGTGCAGCAGGCGCCACCGAGCAGGTGGCCCTTGCGGCCGTGACCATGCACGTGCCCGGGAGGGCTTGCACCGGACCAGTCATCCGGTGAGGTGAGCGCCGCATCCGCCGGCGGCGGAACGCGAGAAGGGGCTCCGGGGACGGGGCCTCTTCGCTTTTCAGTGCTTGATGATGCGGATCGGCCTGCCAGCCGGGTCGCCGTGAACATGCGGCTGTACCAGGTAAGCGCCCATGGACAGAGACGAAACGTCTGCTGAACTGCCGTTGCTGCGCAGAACCTCGCGGCCCTGCGCATCGAGTATGCGAAAGCCATCAAAGCGCACGCCTCCGCTCAGGCTGATCGACCCATTCGCAGGGTTAGGCGCCACGTGCAGCACCGGAGCGGTGAGGGACTCATCCATGCCGTTCGCCTCGCTCGCCACCGCCCAGTAGTTGCGGATGAAGTTATTAGCCGTGTTGCTCTCGTTGCGGAAACCGACCCTGGTGTGCCCCGTTCCGGCCACGGTGGTGTAGAAGTAGTAGTAGAAATCCATGGTGCTGTTCGCGGGCAATTCAACAAGCGCGGTGTCCACGTCTGGCAGGTAGCACACATCGGCACAGAGCGAGGTCTGCCATCCCACAGGCAGGTTCATCTGCAGCTTCACGATGCGCACTAAACAATCCTCGCTA
Organism: Flavobacteriales bacterium; assembly: GCA_016788405.1. GTDB lineage: Bacteria > Bacteroidota > Bacteroidia > Flavobacteriales_F > PHOS-HE28 > PHOS-HE28. The sequence goes on along the minus strand of JAEUSX010000192.1, from coordinate 4,763 downwards.
GTGGAATTGGTGAGCGTGGCATGGCCGGTGATCGTAGTGCCAGCGTCGCCCCAGATGGTATCGTTGCTCACGCTCTGCACGGTGAAGCTCCCTCCGAAGCTCTGCGCGCAGTCGGTGGGCAGACCAAGCAGCGAATCGACGTCGCAGTAGATGTCGTCTTCGTTCCTGTGCAGCCAATCGTGGTGGCGGAAGAGGCTGCCATCAGCATCGATGAGGTAGGCGTTATTGGGTTGCGGACCGTAGTAGTTCCACCAGCTATTGCATGGTCCATCCAGGTAGATGGGCGCATCGATCTGCATACTATCGACCAAGGCCTGAAGCACGGCCTTGCGCTCGCCGTAGGTTTCAGGCTGCTCGTAGAGGATTCCCGCGTTGATGTTCTCCTGGCCCGTGTTCACCGCCCCGAAGTAGGGGCTGATGTCGAGGTAGGGGTGCGCCTCGGGCGTGTACACGATGATGGTGGTGAGCTGCGCGCCGTAGGTGGCCACCACATCGTTGATCACCGGAATCTTGTTTCGGAACACCGGGCAGGTATAGCTGCCGCTGATCATGAGCACGGGCTTTCCCAGCAAGAGCGCATCCTCAAGGTGAAAAGCGTTGCCGTCCTTGTCGTAGACGGTGAAGTCAGCCGCACTCTCGCCTTCGGGCCTGCCGCAACTGGTGATCGGTGGCGTTTGCACGGGCAGGGTGCAGATGGGCTCGCCGTCAGTGGGCAGTGAGCCGACGCCGATGGAGGGCAGCAGGGTGGGCTGGGCCAATGCCGAGCTGAATCCAAGGCATGCGCTCAGTGCCAGTGCGTGGGTCTTCACAGCGGTCATCCGATGATGCGAATATGATGAGGGTTTGATCAAGCGGGTCGCCTTTGCCCTTGGTCCACCACGCGTCCATCATCCATGGTGATCACGCGGTGGGTCCGCTTCGCGAAGTCCTCATCGTGCGTCACCACCAGCAGGCTCTGCCCCTTGGCCGCCAGCGCGCTGAAGATGCCGAAGACGATCTCGCTGTTGCGGCTGTCGAGGTTGCCGGTGGGCTCGTCGCACATGAGGATGAGCGGCTCGTTGATGAGCGCGCGCGCGATGGCCACGCGCTGCTTCTCGCCGCCGCTGACCTGGTTGGCCAGCTTTCGCGCCTGATGCGCCACGCCCATGGTGGTCAAGTGCGCCATGGCCCGCTCCTCCACCTCGCGTTCGCTGAGCAGGCCGCGCTTCAGGCCGGGGAGCATCACGTTGCGCAGCACGCTGAACTCGGGGATGAGGTAATGGAACTGGAACACGAAGCCGATCTTCTCGTTCCGCAATCGGCTCAAATGCTCGTGGGGCGCGCCGGTGATGCGCTCGCCGTCGAGGCGCAGCTCGCCTTCGTAATCCGTGTCCATGGTGCTGAGGATGTAGAGCAGGGTGCTCTTGCCGCAGCCGCTCTTGCCCATCACGCTGGCGAACTCGCCGCGCATCACCTTCAGGTCAACGCCCTTGAGCACAGGCGTCACCACCGGATCGCGGAACGATTTGGTGATGGCGCGCGCCTCGATGATGGGGTCACCGTTGCTCATGTCACTTGCCGCGGATGATCTCCACCGGGTCGATGCGGCTGGCCTTGCGCGCCGGGAACCATCCGGCGATGTAGGTGGTCACGAGCGCGAACGCGATTGCGATGAGGTAGTACTTCGGATCGTGGTCCACCGGGTAGGTGGTCATCGTCGGCAGCGCGTCGAAGTGGAAGGGGATGTGATCGATGCCGATGGCCATGAGCGCGCCCAGGAGAAGGCCCACCGCGCCGCCGCAAACGCCGATGATGAGGCTCAGATTGATGAAGATGGCCCGCACATCGCCGCCGCTGAATCCCGTGGCCTTGAGGATGGCGATGCTGTCGAGCTTCTCGTAGATCATCATGTTGAGGATGTTGTAGATGCCGAAGCCCGCCACCAGCAGCAGCACGATGCTCACCACATAACTGATCAGGCTGCGCACGCTGCTCCCGGTCTCGAACTGCGCGTTCGCCGTCTGGATATCGAGGGCATCCACATCGAAGCGGCGCGCGTACTCCTTCGCCATCGCCGGGGCCAGGGCGAGGTCCTTCAGGCGCACCTGGATGTCGGTGATCCAACTGCGCGGCTTGGCCAGCAGGTTCTGCGCCGTGGCCAGCGTGACGAAGCAGGAGATGTTGTCGAAGTCGGCCATCCCGCTCTGGTAGAAGCCGATCACCTTCAGCGTGAAGCGGTCGCCCGTGATGGTGGAGACCTGCACGGCATCGCCCAGGCCCACACGCATCTTATCCGCCAGCCCCTTGCCCAGCACCACGCCGTTGGCGCTCGCGGCGAGGTCGGAAACGCTGCATCCCAGCAGATACTCGCTGAAGTTGAGCAGCCGGTCCTCCTCCAATGGGTCGATGCCGTTCACCGCGCCGTTCACCTCGATGGTGCCCGCGTTGAAGAAGACCTGCGCGTTGACCTTGGGCGCGATGCCGTCCACGCGCGGGTCGCTGCGGAGGGCATTGATGACGGCCATGGCATTGCGCACCGCTATTTGATCGCCCTTGGGCTTGATGCGATTGATGAAGGGATGCGAGACATCACGGCCGCCCGAGCGCTCGATCAACCGCTCCAGCGGCTGCTGATCAGAAGCACGGATCTCGTTGTAGATGCGGATGTGCGGCGTGCGATTGAGTATCAGCCCATCGAGCAGGCCATTGAGGCCGTTCATGAACCCGCTCAAGGCGATGTACATGGCGATGCTGATGGCCACGCCGACCGCCGCCACGATGCTCTGCCGCAGCCGCGCGCGCAGCAGGGTGGACGAGATGCTCAGGAGCAGGCGCTTTCCCATGGCGTCACGGATGCATGATGACCGTGCTGCTGTCGATGCCGCTGAGCACTTCCACGCGCTGCAGGTCGCGAAGGCCGACCTTGACCTCGCGCTTCTCGTCCTTGCCCACGAGCACGTAGCGCTCGTCCACGAGGTAAGCGGACGGGATGGTGAACGCGCGCTCCTTCCGCGCCAGGATGATGTTGGCCTCGGCGGTGAGATTGGGGTAGAGCACGGGCGGCGCCTGTGTGAAGACCGCCTCGACGGTGAAGGTGCGCGTGCGTTCGTTCATCAGCGGGTCCACACGAGAAACGGTTCCTTCCAGCAGCTCGCCCTTGTAGCTGTCCATGGTGATGATCACCTCCTGGCCGGGCTTCACGCGCACGATGTCGTATTCATCCACCTGCAGCTCGATGATGAATGCATCGGCCCGGCCGAGCGTGGCGAGGGCGCGCTGCGGGTTGGCCAGTTCACCGCGCTCGATGAGGACATCGTACACACGGCCGTCGATCTGGCTGCGCACGGTGTGGTCGCCCTGGGCCGCGCGGCGCAAAGCGAGCTCATTCTCCGCCATGCGCAACTCATTGGTCAAGCGAGAACGCGTCTCTGCCAATGCCTTCTGCGCCGTGAGCAAGGCATTGCGCGATGAAGTCAGGGCCAGCTCGCGCGCATCCATCTCGGCCCGGCTGCCGATCTGCTTGTCCCAAAGCGCCTTCTGCCGCGCATGCTGCAGGCTGTCGTTGGCGAGCTTGGTGCGCGCCTGCTCCACGGCCAGGTGCAATTGCTCCAGCACGGGCGACCCGCGCCCGGCATTCTGCCGGAGCAGCTCCAGCGCCAGCTCCGCCCGCTGCGCGCCCAGATCGGTGGTGCGGTCGTCGATGGTGAAGAGCGCATCGCCCTTGCCCACGCTATCGCCGGCATGCACGTGAACCTCGGCCACGATGCCGCTCACCGCTGCGAATGCCTGGTACTGATCGCGCGCCTTGATGATGCCGCTGGCGTACACCGCTTCGGTGATGGGGCCCATGATGGGCTTGGTGGTCTCGCGCTTCGGCCCGCAGGCTGCAAGAACGGCCACGATCAAGACTGGGATGCTGCTGCGCATGGCGCTAAGGTCGGTCCCGCAGCGGCATGGCCATGCTGACTTCCGTCTGGGATCGCCGCCGAGCGAAGCGCCATCCTGCCGTTCTTTGCATCCGAACTTGAATCCAATGGGGAATCCGTCGCTCCGTACCCTCGCCATCCTCGCGCTCATCCTGGCCGCAGCCGCCAGCCGGGTCATCCCGCATCCCTACAACTTCAGTCCGATCGGGGCGATCGCGCTTTTCGGAGCAGCGTGCTTCAACCGGACCGTCCTCGCCGTACTCGTGCCGCTGGCCGCCGTCTGGATCAGCGATATCTGGCTGAACAACTTCGTGTACAACCAGCACTACCAGGCCTTCACCCTTTTCGATCAGGGCTGGTACTGGATGTACGGCACCTACGCCGCCATCGCCGTCCTGGGCCTGTTCACGCTGAAGAGGATCTCGGCGCCGCGCATCATCGGCAGCAGCTTGGCCGCTTCGGTGATCTTCTTCCTGGTCACGAACCTGGCTTGCTGGCCGGGCAGCGCGATCTATCCTCAGGATGCCGGAGGCCTTCTGATGTGCTACGCTGCCGGCCTTCCGTTCTTCAGCGGAACCCTTCTGGGCGATCTCTTCTACAGTGGCGTGCTCTTCGGTGGCTTCGCCCTCCTTCAGCAACGCTTCCCGGCCTTGCGCGCGGTGCAAGCTCAGCGCTGACCTCCGCTTCGCACCTTTGGGGCATGAGCTCCATCTCCAGCAGCAAGGCTCCAGAGCCCGTAGGCCATTATCCGCATGCCCGCCGCGTGGGCGACCTGCTCTTCCTCAGCGGCGTGGGGCCACGTGAACGCGGCACCAAGAAGATCCCCGGCGTGGAGCTCAACGCCGACGGCACTATCGC
>JAEUSX010000160.1 GCA_016788405.1 Flavobacteriales bacterium | reverse complement strand
CCAGGTGTACAAGCTCAATTACAACTGGTGGTGGGACGGCAGCATCAACGGATCGGCCAGCTACATCAGCTCGCCGAGCGTGGAGCTGCAGCAGGAGAAGGAGATCACCACGGATGCCAAGGGCAAGGCCGTCTTCAAGCTCCTGATCAAGCGTCCGCAATGGGGCCGCTTCGCCGTGCGCATCACCGATGCCGCCAGCGGCCACAGCAGCGCGGTGCAGGTGTACATGGATTGGCCCGGCTGGGAAGGCCGCAGCCGTCGGCAGGATCCCGACCAGGCCGCCGTGCTCAGCTTCAACGCCGACAAGGAGAAGTACCAGGTGGGCGACAATTGCACGCTCATCATCCCCAGCGGCGGAACGGGCCGCGCCCTCGTGAGCCTGGAGACCGGCAGCCGCGTGCTCGATGCGGTGTGGGTTGACTTGAAGGCGAAAGAGACGCGCCACTCCTTCCCCATCACCGCCGACATGGCGCCCAACGTGTACGCGCACGTGATGCTGATACAGCCGCAGGAGCTCACGCGCCCGGAGAAGGACGGCGGCAAGGGCAACGACCTGCCGATGCGCCTTTATGGCGTGATCCCGATCCTAGTGGAGGATGCGCAGACGCACCTTGAGCCGGTGATCGCCGCGCCCAAGGAGATCAAGACCGATGTGAAGTTCAATGTGGGCGTGAGCGAGATGAGCGGCCGCGGCATGACCTACACCCTGGCCATCGTGGACGAAGGTCTGCTGGACCTCACGCGCTTCAAGACGCCGGACCCTTGGAACCACTTCTATGCGCGCGAGGCCCTGGGCGTGCGCACCTGGGACCTCTACGACCAGGTGATCGGCGCATATGGCCGCCAGTTGCAGCGCGTGCTCGCGCTCGGCGGCAGCGATGATGCCGGCAAAGGCGATGCGGCACGCGCCAATCGTTTCAAGCCCGTGGTGCGCTTCGTGGGCCCCTTCAAACTGGAGAAAGGGAAGAAGGCGAACCACGAGTTCACCATCACCAACTACGTGGGCAGCGTGCGCGTGATGGTGGTGGCCACCGACGGCGAGAAGGCCTATGGCAACGCGGAGCAGGCCGTGCCCGTGCGCAAGCCCTTGATGGTGCTGGCCACCTTGCCGCGCGTGCTCTCACCGGGCGAGACCGCCGACCTGCCGGTGACGGTCTTCGCGATGGATCCGAAGGTGAAGGACGTCGTCGTGAAGATCGAGCCGAACGAATTGCTCATCCCCGAAGGCCCATCGCAGAAGAGCATCCGCTTCAGCAGCACCGGCGATCAGGTGGTGAGCTTCCGGGTGAAGGTGAAAGATGCCGTGGGCGTGGCGAAGATGAAGGTGAGCGTGAGCGGCGCCGGCGAGAGCGCGAACGAGAGGATCGAATTGCAGGTGCGCCAGCCGAACCTGCCCGCGACTGAAGTCACCGAGGGACTCGTGGATGCGGGCAAGAGCTACAGCGCAACGCCCGCCCCGCTCGGGGTCGCAGGCACCAACAGCGCCTACCTCGAAGTGAGCACGATCCCGCCGGTTGACATGGGCCGCCGACTGCAATACCTCCTGGACTACCCGCACGGCTGCCTGGAGCAGACCACGAGCAGGGCCTTCCCGCAGATCTTCATCGCGAAGGTGATGGAGCTGCCGGAGCGCGGCGAGCAGATGGCGCGCGCCAACGTGGAAGCGGCGCTGCGGAAGATGGTGCAGTTCCAGCGCGGCGACGGCGGCTTCAACTACTGGCCGGGCGGCGACCATTACGACACCTGGACCTCGATCTATGCCGGCCACTTCCTCGTGGAGGCCGAACGCGCGGGCTATGCCATGCCCGGCAACGTGAAGAGCAACTGGCTCGCCTTCCAGCGCAAGCAGGCGCGCGAATGGAACGGCGTGGTGCCGCAGGGCTGGAGCCGTTACAACACGCAGCTCACGCAGGCCTACCGGCTCTACGTGCTCGCCATCGCCAAGGCGCATGAGTTCCCCGCCATGAACCGCTTGCGCGAGCAGACCGACATGGGCCTGCAGGCGAAGTGGATGCTCGCGGCGGCCTACGCCTACGCGGGGCGCAAGGATGTGGCCCAGCAGCTCGTGAAGGACATCCCCACCCAGGTGCCCGCGTACACCGAGCAGTACTGGACCTACGGCAGCGACCTGCGCGACGAAGCGCTGATCGTGGATGCGCTCATCGCCATGGGCGACGTGAACAAGGCCGCGCCCGTGGTGGGCCGCATCGCGAAGAAGCTCAGCAGCGGAGATTGGTGGAGCACGCAGAGCACCGCCTTCGGCCTGCTCGCCGTGAGCCGACTGGCCGAGAAGAGCCAATTGGGCA
>JAEUSX010000157.1 GCA_016788405.1 Flavobacteriales bacterium | reverse complement strand
ACTGCTGTACGATTCCACTTGATCGGTGCGACTGCCGGCTGTTCCCTGGCTGGCGCCGCTTCCGAGGCCCCGACGGGCGAATGCGGCCCACAGCATGCCTTGATCAGCGCCGCCGTACAGATTCTGGTCGGCGAGCAGGATGGCATCGCGCGCCTGCACGAAACCGGGATTGCACGGGGTGAGTTTCATGGCCTCGATCACAAGACGAAGCGCGCGGTTGTTCCCTCCGGTGCCGTTGTAGATGTCGGGGTCGAGGCCGTACGCACCGATCAGTTCCCAAGTCATCTCCCAAAGAATCGTGCACCACACGAAGCCCATGCCATGGGGCACCGTGAGCGCCGTGTTGTTGGTGCTGGCGTAGGTGAAGCCGTTCACATTGAAATCAGTGCTGTACGGCGCAGGACGGATGCCGCCTCCGGTGGCGGGTTGCCCGACCACGTATGTGCCGATGCCCCGCGGCATCGGGCCGGTGTCCCCGGCTTTCATGGTCACCATGAGCGCGAGGTAATCGCTCCAGCCTTCACCCATCTGCTCCACGTTGGTGAGGCAGTTCACGTTGGCAGGCCCGCCCACCAAACGGTTGCTCACTCCATGCCCGAACTCGTGGGCGATCACGCCGTTGTCGAGGTCGCTGGTGCGGTTGGGCGTGGTGTAGGTCCACACGTACATCTGCATGCGCGGACGCGTGCCTTCAGCAGGCGTGGCGAAGTTGGCGTTGTTGGTTCCGCTGCCGTCGAGCGCATCGGCCAGCACATAATCGTTGCCCGTGCCCCCGCGGCCATAGTTGTTCTGCTGGAAGTTCCCTGCTGGGTCGTTGAATCCGTACCCGTAGAGGGCATCGTGCATGAAATTGTTCCAGTAATACAGATTCGTGATCAGCGCGCTCTGATACGTGTTGGGCGCATTGGCCAGGTTGATCGGGAAGTCGAAGTCGAGGTTGGCGCCGCCGTCCGGTGCGAATCCCGTGGTGGTCTCATTGTCATTCGCGATGTCCTCCTTCGCCCAGGCGTTGTTTCCGCGGGTGATGGTGTACTCCGGGCCATTCGCGCCATTGGTGTCGTTCCAGCCATACGGGGAAGCGATGCCCCCAAGGGCCCAAGGCGCGTTGCGCAAGGAGCGGCCGCCATGCGCGGGGCTCTCGGTGGGCCAGCCGTAAACGTTGAGGTCGTTCGGCGCGGCGGGCATCGCCATCGGCGCATCCGGACTCTCGCAATGGTGCGGAGCTTCAGGATGGTCCCATGCGCACTGGCTCACCCAGTCGTTCCGGTCCAATTCCTCCCCGGTGATGGCATCCACCCGGACATTCCACCAGTGCGTGCCATCCGGACTGTAGTGGTTCACGTTCCAAGCGAGTCGGAGGCGATCGCCAAGAGGCTGGTACACCAGCTGCGCGAAGGGCTGCTCATCGCTGAATCCGGTTGCGTCGAAATGGACGAGCCTGCCGCCGTCGCTGATGGAGACGACCGAGGGCACGGCAGCGCCCGGCAAGGTGCTCGACAGGACAATGGCCAACGCGCTCTCGGCAGAGATGGCAGGCATCGTCGCATTCACTTGTTCGGCCAGCGCGACGCGGGCGCTGTTGTGAATTGCGGCCACGGAGCCGTCGGAGCGCTGATGAACGGCGATCTCCGCATTCCAGACCTCGATGCCTTGATGACGCTGCCTCAAGTAAGTATGCGTCAGACCAAGCCCGTCTGATGTGTAGTGGTCCTTCACCACCAGGTCCGAAAGGTCCGCTTGTTGGAAGCCTGCCGCATGCAGCCGGCTCTGCACGATGGCAATCGCAGCCTCGCCGCCTTGCTGGGCGTTCGCGCCCATGGCGAACGGGACAAGGAGCCAGAGAACGGAACGGGCGCGGCCAATCATGACGCTCGGAATCAAGATCGAATGTAGGGTGGCGACACCCCCGCTGCAACCACGCCAGCGGATTCCCATGGCCCGCCCGCCCAGTGGCGAGCTACTTTCGGCCCCGCTGGAACGGCCCAGCAAGTCGCCAAAACACGCTTACCCGAACGCACATGTATCCTCCAGAACTCACCGCGCCCATGGCCAAGGACTTGACCATGGTCGGATTCGAAGAATTGAAGACCCCCGAACAGGTGGATAAGGCCCTGGCCCAGTCCGGCACCGTGCTCTGCATGGTGAACAGTGTCTGCGGTTGCGCGGCAGGCGCTGCCCGGCCAGGCGTGAAGGCCTCGTTGAATTCCAACAAACGGCCCGATAAGTTGGTGACAGTCTTCGCCGGCGTTGACACGGACGCCGTCCTTCGGGCGCGCCAGCATTTCCTGCCCTACCCGCCCAGCAGCCCGAGCATCGCCCTGTTCAAGGACGGCAAACTCGTCCATTTCGTGGAGCGCCACCATATCGAGGGACGCACCGCGCAGATGATCGCCGATCACCTGGCCATGGCCTACGACGAGTTCTGCTGAAACGGAGTACTCGTTTGGGAGAGCGCCCCGGAATCCTTCCGGGGCGCTCTCGTTCTTCATGGCATCATGGCAATTGCTCCGACCGCACGCTCGTGGGCACGCTGCCGCCCACATTCACCAGGATCGGGTCGCGGTCGTTCCCGGCTCCGGTGTACTTGGTGGTTCCATCCATGTTCACGTCCTCCGATCGATAACCGACGGCCGTGGCTGTGGGCACCGAGCCACCGACGGCCACTAGGATGGGATCACGGTCGTTGTTCGCGCCGGTGTACTTCAATTCGGCGTCGCGCATCGCGTTCCCGCTCCAGAGCGTGCGTATCGATCCGACAGTGCGTGTGGGCTCAGTCCCATTCAGCCCTAGCGCGATGCTGGTGAAGTCGATGGGCGTGGAGGCGGTGGTGAGGGCAAAGCCGTTCGAGGTCATCGCGCCCAAGTGATTGCGGTGCCGCACGGCCACACGGTACATGCCGGCGGGAGCCAGCAAAGCGATGGGTGACACGCCATCCTCCGCTACCACGTCGCCATCGCGCTGCAGCAGCGCGGCACGCGTGGCCGCGATGGTCTGTGGGGCGGCGTTGCCGCGCAATTCGACCTGCACCCAATCAACGATCGCATCGCTACCTGTGCGGGCGCTCACGCCAGCATGCATCACCTCGCCGCCGCCATCCGCTGCTTGCGCGAAGCCCAGCGCGGTATAGGGCTCTGTTGAAGGGACGAGCGATGCCGCGCGAAGCCCATCGCCCATCAGGCCATTGTTGATGTCGTACGGGCCATCGAGCATGAGCTTCAGCGACAGGCGCATGCCTTGGTTCACCACTTCCAGGTTGTCCAGATAGAGCCGGTCGCCGTAGTCGTTGACCCCGGTGAACCTGATCACAACGCTCTGCCCGTCGTACGCGCTGATGTCGATGTCATGCAGCAGCCATTGGTTGGCTGCGCTGGGCGCCCAAGGGCTTGTGCCTGTCGTGGTGGTGCCCAGCGCCAGGGCCTCAGCGTAATAGAGCTGTGTCCAGTTCTGCCCGCAGTTGGCGCTGATCTCCACGCGCAGCGCGTCGGTGTAAGATGCCCCGTAAGGCTTGTAGGCATGATGGAAGCGTAGCCGTGAGCCCGCGCTGCCCGCCAGGGTGATCACCGGGCTGACTAGGCGGTCCTGTTGCCCCGGCGCATTGTAGTAGTAGTAATCGATGCGCCAGGCGCGTGTCGCGTTTCCGTCGGCGCCGGTCACGCTCACGTTGGTCCAGGTATCGAGACCGTCCACGTTCTCCAGGCGCCACCCCGTCGGCGTCACGGCTTGGTCCTCTGCGTTCGCGATCAACGGCGCGCTTGCCGTGAAGGTGGCGTAGGTGACAAAGGCCGTGATCGTCTTCGTGCTGGTGCCGTGCGCATCCGTCACGGTGAGTGTGACATCGTAGCTGCCGGGCGCACTGTAGGTCACCAGCGGACTGCGGTTCATGCTGGTTGATGGCGATCCTCCGGGGAAGCTCCAGCTCCACGAGCAGCTGGTGCCGCTGAGCACGCTGTTGTCGTAGAACTGCACGCTGGGCGCGAGGCAGGTGATGGTGGTCTTGTCCGCGCAGAAATTGGCAACGGGCGCGCTCGGCGCTTCCAGGCCGCTCTCCCACACGCTTCGGTCGGTGCCGTTGCGGATCTTCTGGTCGCGGTAGTTGATGATGAGCCGCGTGCTGAAAGTCTTCGCGGGTAGGCCTGAGTTCCAAAGCGCCCAGGTCGGAGCCGCATCGCTTCGGTGGTAAACGGCCCGGCGCGTGCCGATGTAGAGCCCGCCGTTCGTTCCCAACTGGTGCGCGATGTTGGTGGGCCATTCGTTGTTCAGGTTCGCGTCCGAGATGTTGATCCAGCTGGTCCCGCCATTCACGCTCTTGAATGCCACGTACCCGTTGATGTTGGGATAATCGCCGTATTGACTGGTGCGTACCAGCCACAGCGTCTGCGGGTCGGTGGCGCTCACGGCGATGTCGTACGGCACCCAGGTGTTCCCGTTGATGGTTCCACTGCTCGGTGTGATATCCGTCCAGTTCGCGCCGCCGTTGGTCGTGCGCCACACTTTCTTCACGCCCCACCAATCGATGTAGGTGCATGCGTACATCGTGTTCGGGTCGCTGAAGCTCACCTCGATGCTGGTGACGTACTCGCCGAAGTCATGCACCAATGTGAAGCCCGCGCCGTTGTCGTCGGTCCGCCAGATCGAATTGCCTTCGCCTACGAAAGCAGTGTTCACGAGATTGGGGTGCCACACGACCTCGCTGCTGTGCCCTGTGATGTAATCGGCATTTGGCTCACGGCTCCAGCTCGCGTTGCCGTTGCTCACGGTGCGGTCGCCGCTGAGGGTCTTGTACCCGTAATCGCTCAGCGCGCGGCGATCGTATTGCGGATGCACGAATCCGCGGAGACCGTCACCGCCGTCGGTGCTCACCCAGCCA
>JAEUSX010000142.1 GCA_016788405.1 Flavobacteriales bacterium | reverse complement strand
CCGATCACATTGGCTGGTGGGTTGGCCACGCCGTTGTATGTCACATTGAACGCCTGAACCCCATTCCCGAGCAGCACATCCTGCACGAGCTGCTGCGGAGTCTGCGTGTTGTTCACGACGAGTTGGGCCTGGGCATGAACGCAGGCGCACAGCGCGGCCAGGATCAGGAGTCGGGTTGCCTTCATGGGTGGTTGCCGAAAAGCGTTGAAAAATAGACGTTCGGGGCGAATCCATGACCCCGCCCAAAAGGCAAAGGTTGCCCGGTAGACGAAGCCTATCTTCGGCGGCCCCAAACCAGCCTCACCCGTGCACCAGACCGACTCCTACATCGAGAGCCATAAGGACCGCTTCCTCAATGAGTTACTGGATTTGCTGCGCATCCCGAGCGTGAGCGCCGATCCCAAGTACAAGGCCGATGTGGCCCGTTGCGCCGAAGCAGTGAAGCAGCGCATGATTGAAGCCGGGTTGGAGAAGGTGGAGGTATGCCCCACGAAAGGTCACCCCATCGTTTACGGCGAACGGATCGTGGACCCTGCCAAGCCCACCGTGCTGGTCTACGGCCACTACGATGTGCAGCCACCCGACCCGCTCGACCTCTGGCATAGCGGGCCATTCGAGCCGGTGATCAAGGACGGCATGATCTACGCCCGTGGAAGCGCCGACGACAAGGGGCAGTTCTACATGCATGTGAAGGCCATCGAGGCCATGATGAAGAGTGACGGCCTGCCCTGCAACGTGAAGGTGATGATCGAAGGCGAGGAGGAAGTGGGCAGCGATAATCTCGGGCTCTTCGTGGCCGCGAACAAAGAGCGGCTGAAAGCCAACGTGGTGCTGATCAGCGATACGGCCATGATCGCCAACGATTGCCCCAGCATCAACACCGGCCTGCGCGGACTGAGCTACGTGGAAGTGGAGGTGACCGGCCCCAACCGTGATCTGCACAGCGGTGTGTATGGCGGCGCCGTGGCCAACCCCATCAACGCGCTGTGCGAGATGATCGCGAGCCTGCACGATGCGGACCGGCGTGTCACCATCCCCGGTTTCTATGATGCCGTGCAGGAACTGAGCGCTTCGGAGCGCGCAGCTTTGGCCGAAGCGCCCTTCCACGAGGCCGATTACATGAAGGACCTGGGCATCGATGCCGTGCGCGGCGAGAAGGGCTATACCAGCGAGGAGCGCAGCAGCATACGCCCCACCCTCGATGTGAACGGCATCTGGGGCGGCTACATCGGCGAGGGCGCCAAAACCGTGCTCCCTTCGAAGGCTTTCGCCAAATTGAGCATGCGCTTGGTGCCGAACCAGAAGAGCGACGCCATCACCAAGCTCTTCAAGGACCATTTCGAGCGGATCGCGCCCCCTGGCGTGAAGGTGGTGGTGAGGCCGCACCACGGCGGTGAAGCCGCGGTGACGCCGATCGACAGCCCGGCCTACCGCGCCGCGAGCATGGCCATGGAGGAGACCTTCGGCAAGAAGCCCATTCCGACGCGCGGAGGTGGCAGCATTCCCATTGTGGCTCTCTTCGAGCAGGAGCTCGGACTCAAAACCGTGCTCTTCGGCTTCGGCTTGGACAGCGACAACATCCACAGCCCGAACGAGAAGTACGGCGTGTTCAACTACTTCATGGGCATTCGCACCATACCGCGCTTCTTCCATCGGTATGCGGAGCTCATGAGCGCGTGAGATTGATCGGCACGAGCTTGGCCGCGCCCCGGATCATGCGCCTGCCCATCGCCATCGTCGCTGCCTCCGCGCTCTTCGCGTCGTGCTCATCCTATCAGGAAGTCGTGCTCCACGAGGTCGCCGGGGCCGAATTGCTCGGCATGGACGCCAAGCGGATCGCCATGCGCGTGGATGCCCGCATCGAGAATCCGAACAGCTTCCGTATCCATGTGGAAGAGCCCGATGTGGACCTCTTCCTCAACGACCGGTTCGTCGGCAAGGCGGTGCTCGATAGCGCGCTGGTCCTGGAGCGCAAGGCCACATCCGTGTACCCCATACACCTGCACGCCGATCTGGAAGGGGGGCCGCTGCTCGCCATGCTCATCACCAGCGCGCTGAGCGGCCAGGTGAAGGTGGGCGCGAAGGGCACGGTGGCCGGGAGGTCGGGCGCGCTGAAGAAGCGCTTCCCGTTCGAGGTGGAGCAGGTGATCGACCTCAACCAGTGAGGTAGAGCACCGGTCGCTTCCGAACCACGACCTCGATGCCGAGCAGTCCGCTCGCGGTGCTCACTTCCAGGATGTGCCCGTGCGAATCGGGCCAGTCACGATAGTTGCTTCGCGCCATCCAGAAGGCATCGAGGTAGCCGTCCACGAAGGCATAGGTGAGGTAGGTGCCGTGATCCTCGACGCTTTTGACCTCATGCCTGGTGGCCGACGCAGGGCCATGGAAGATGAAGTTCGACCAAAGCAGCAGCGCGGTGAGCAGCGGGCCCACGGCGAGCAGATTGAAGAGGAACCACTCCAATCGTTCCATGCCCAGCCGCAGGCCTGAATGCGCATATGGCAGCAGGTTCCCCACGAAGCAGAGCACGACGAAGGAGCGCAGCATGGTGGACGGCGTGATCAAGGTCCACGGCACCACGGTGAGCGCGCTGATCAAAGCGACGAAGACGCCGATGGCCATGAGCGTGCCCGGCCATTTCCGGTTATGCACTTCGGACGCTGATCCAACCCCGCGCGGTTGACGCCCACCTCTGAACGAGCGAGCAGCCGGAAGGCCAGAGGCTTTCTTTGAAGCGAGCATGGAGCACCAGCAAAGTAACCGCCTCAACCGCCTCGCGCGAGAGAGCAGCCCTTACCTGTTGCAGCACGCGCGGAATCCGGTCGATTGGTTCCCCTGGGGCGCAGAGGCCCTGGAGAAGGCACGCGCCGAGAACAAGCTCATGCTCATCAGCATCGGATACAGCAGCTGCCACTGGTGCCACGTGATGGAACGCGAGTGCTTCGAGGACGCCGCCATCGCCGCGCGGATGAACGAGCAGTACGTGTGCGTGAAGGTGGACCGGGAGGAGCGACCCGATCTGGATCACGTGTACATGACGGCCGTGCAGCTCATGACCGGCCGAGGGGGCTGGCCATTGAATTGCTTCGCGCTGCCCGACGGAAGGCCCGTTTACGGCGGCACCTACTTCCCGCCCGCGCAATGGAGCCGCGTGCTCGCTGACCTGCACCGCACATGGATGGAGGATCCGGAACGCGTCATGCGGCAAGCCACGCAATTGCAGCGCGGCGTGGCCAGCAACATGCTCGCGCCGGAAGAGCCCTTGCCGTTGTCAGAATCCAGGCGGGCCCTGGAGCGGATGGTGGAGAATTGGCGACCGCGCTTCGATCAACAGCACGGCGGGCCTGATAAGGCGCCCAAGTTCCCGATGCCGAACAATTACCGCTTCCTGTTGCGGCAGGCGGCGCTCACCGGTGATGATGCCTTGATGCAGCACGTGGAGCTCACCCTCGACCGCATGGCCATGGGCGGCATCTTCGACTGGGTGGGCGGCGGTTTCGCGCGGTACAGCACCGATGTCCTTTGGAAGGTGCCGCACTTCGAGAAGATGCTCTACGACAATGCGCAGCTGATCTCGCTTTACAGCCAGGCCTATCAGGCCTTGAAGAAACCGCTGTACGAGGAGACCGCCCGCCGCACCATCGGCTTCATCGAGCGCGAGATGACCTCTGCCGAAGGCGCCTTCTTCAGCGCGCTCGATGCCGACAGCGAAGGCGACGAAGGGCGCTATTACGTCTGGGCGGAAAAAGAGCTGCGCGAAGCGCTCGGTGAGGACGCGGACCTCGGCAACGCCTACTTCGACATCGGAGGGCAGGCGCTCTGGGAGCATGGGCGCAACATCTTGAGGCGCGGCATGCCCGACGCCGAGTTCGCGCGGGCATTCGGGGTCACGCACGAAGAATTGCTCGTCCGTCTGGAGCGGGTCCGGGAAGCATTGATGCGTGCGCGCGACAGCCGCGTGCGGCCAGGGCTGGATGACAAGGCCATCACCGGCTGGAACGCGCTCATGATCACGGCCCTCTGCGATGCGCATGAGGTGTTCGGAGAAGATCGCTGGCTGGCCACCGCCGTGCGCGCCACGGAGCATCTGCTGGCGCGCTGTCGTAGGCCGGATGGCGGCCTCAATCGGAGCTGGAAACTGGGCGCATCCACCATCAACGCCTACCTCGACGACTACGCCTTCACCCTGGAGGCGCTGCTCGCGCTTTACGGTGTCACCTTCGAGGAACGGTGGGTCGAAGAAGCGAGCGCGCTGGCCGAGCATGCCATCCGTCATTTCCGGGATGATCGCACGGGCTTCTTCCAGTACACCAGCGACCTCGATCCGCCCTTGATCGCCCGGCCCATGGAGACGGAGGATAACGTGATCCCCGCCAGCAACTCCGCGATGGCGCGCGCGCTCTTCACGCTGGGCACCCTCCTGGATGATGAGCGGCTCCGTGGCATGGCCGCTACGATGCTTCAGGCCATGCTGCCCCGCATGGCCGAACATCCGATGGCCTTCAGCAACTGGGGACAGCTCGCGCAAGCCATGGCCTGGCCGCTGCACGAGATCGCCATCACCGGCCCCGACGCACTCGCACTGCGCAAGGGCTTCGCTCCGCATCACCTCCCCAACCGGATCTTCCTGGGCACGATCGGCCGTTCGCAATTGCCGTTGCTGCGCGATAAGGCCCTGCCTGGGAGCATGATCTTTGTCTGCTTGGAGAAGAGCTGCCAGCTGCCTGTGCCCACCGTGCAGGAAGCGCTCTCCCAATTGCGATGATGCGTTGCTCGAGCCTCGTACTGATCCTGTTCGCATTCAGCTGCGCGCGCGGCCAGGCCTTGCTCATCCTCCCTTCCACCGACGACCCGGATGCCCCGGTCTTCAACGAGCGCTTCATCGCGCGTAACGGCATCACCAGCATCGTTGGCGAGCGCATGGTGAAGCGCGATGGCGAGCCCATGATCGCCGAGCGCGAACGCTTGCTGTTCAAGTTCGATGAGCAGGGCCGCCAGGTGTACAGCAACCATTCGTACGGCCAACCGGGAACGGGGCGCGATACCGCATCGGTGCTGTACTACCGCGATGAGCAGGGCCGGGTGGTCCGCCGCCTCCGCAACGACCTCGGCGGATACTTCGCCTATGCGCTGGATCTCGATGATCAAGGACGGGTGACACGCGAGATCTACCAGCGGATCGAGAATCTCGGGCCCAACCGCTACGAGCTGGTGCCCGGGGCCGTCATCGAGATCAGCGATGAGCGCTTCCGCTACGCACAGGTCAATGACTCAACGCTCCGGAAGTCCTATCTCAACAACCTCGACCTGCCCTATCGCGATCAGACCTTCATCAGCAACCGGAGGGGCTACCTCTTGCGCATCGAGGAGCATTACCTGGTGAGCAACCGGCGCGGCCGGATCGACTTCAGCTACGACGAGAACGGCCGCCTGAGCGAGCGCATCGAGCAGCCCGACCTGGCGCAGACGCGTCTCACACGGCACCGCTGGACGCATGACGCCGCCGGCAACGTGATCTCCGGAGAATGCTGGGTGAACGACCGACAGGTGAACCGTGATGAGTACGTCTACGAGGAGGGCACCATGCTGCTGAAGGCGCGCGTGCGCAAGGACGTCGCCACCGGCAATATCCATGTGCTGAAGTACACGATGACGCGGCGTTGACCGCGTCAGGCGGCAGTGCCCTTCTTCCCCGGCTGGGTCACGTTGGCCTCCTTCCCATAGCGCGGCACCAAATAGGCAAGGTCATCCGTTCGCCCTTCGCGCAGTCGAGCCTCGGCTAGCGGCAGCATCGCTCGCGCGCACGGCCGGATGCCCGCCTGATGCGTGATGCGCGGATGCTTCGTCCAAAGCTCAACGGCCTTGTCCGAGCCATCGCCGAAGACCGTGCAGGCTCCAGCACGCTCGGCCCATGCGTCGTCGAGGATGAGCGCATGCTCTTCGCCCACGGCCGCACCGTTCGTGTCGAAGCGCCGCGCGAACACCTCCATGCGACGGGCATCGATCATCGGCCATCGCTCCTGAGGGGATTCTCCCGCAGCGCTCACGAGCGTATCCAACGTGCCGATGCCGATGAGGGGGATGCGCAGCGCGAAGCACAGGCCCTTCGCCGCGCTCAGCCCGATGCGCAACCCGGTATAGCTCCCTGGTCCGATGCCCACCGCCACCGCAGCCAGGTCGCGCGGGGCCAGTCCCGCTTCAACGAGCGCCTCCTGGACGAACACGTTCACCTTCTCCGCATGGATATGCTTGTCGCTCTCCAGCTCGCGCTGCGCGAGCAATGCGCCGTCGCGCCCCACGGCCACGGAGCACAGGCGCGTGGCGGTCTCGATGCAGAGGATCACCGGCATGGGCGCAAGGAAGGGAATGTTGCCCGTGGTCCGTCGCGGCACCTCGGGGCGGCGAAGGAACTGGCCCGACGAAAGGAAGCCCGCGCTACAGCGCGACGGGCATCCCCTGCAGGATCTCGAGGTACTTCTGCGCCATGAGGTACTGGTACTTCGCGGCGATCAAGTCGGCCTCGGCGCGGTTGCGTGATGCTTTGATCGTGGCCAGCTCCATGCTGGTGATCGCTCCCGCGGCGAAGCGCTCCTGCGCGTACTGCTCATTCAAGGTGGAGGCATCGACCGACTTCTGCGCGGCCACGTACTGGCGGTAGCCCGCGCGCTGTGCCGTGAGCGCATCGAGCACGTTGCGCTGCAGGTCGTTGCGGACGGCCACCATGCTGTTGCGCGCCTGCTGGTGCTGCACGCGGGCCCGGTCGATCGCCAAGCGGTTCTGCATGTTGTTGAAGAGCGGCAGGTTCAGCGTGAAGCCGATGCTCTGGTTGAAGTTCTGGTCGAGCTGCTCGCTGAAGGGCGTGAGTTCCGTGGCCACGTCGTACGTGGGCGCATAGACCAGATCGCCGCCGGCCGTGGCGCCGATCACCACCGGATCGCCCAGGATGGGCTCGCCCACGGCGCGCAGGTTGCGGCCGCTGAATCCGGTGCCGAGCGATCCATTCACCGACAACGAGGGCAGGCCGCCTCCTCGCGCCACGGCGATGCTCTTCTCGGCGCTGCTCACCCGAGTCTCCGCCTGCGCGAAGCTGGGGTTGGTGCGCAGCACGTTGGCCAGCACCTCCTGCGCATCGGTCTGCGGCTCGGTGACGCGCAGCCCGGTGATGGCCGGTGCAGCGATGTTGAACGTGAGCATCTCCTGCGGCTCCAGCTGCAAGGCGCGACCGAGCGCGAGCATGCGCAGGTCGGCCTGGTTCCCGAGATCGGCGATGGTGTATTCCTCCTGCGCCAGCTGCGACTCGATGGCCAGCAGGTCGGCGCGCGCCAGACGTCCGGCCTCCACCAGCGCCTGGGTGCGCCCGATCTGCTCGCGCGTGCTCGCGGCCTGGGCCTGCGCTGCGGCCAGCCGCTCGCGCAGCGCCACCACGTCGAGGAAGGCCTGCACGACTTCGAGTCGGGTCTGGTTCCTCGCCGCCTCAATGCCCAGCAAGGCGGCCCTGGCATCGAGGCCGGTGCGCTTGATCTCGCCCTGGCGGCGCAGCCCCTCGAAGAGGCTCAGCGTGCTGCTCAGGTAGAAGTTGTTGGTCCGCACGCGGTCGGTGGCGAAGGTGTTTGTGAAGCGATCGATCACGCGGCCGTAGTTGTAGCCGTGCGTGGCCACTCCGTTCAGGTCCGGGGCCAGGTTCCAATAGGCCTGGTCGTGCGTCTTGTCGGCCAGTTCGGCATTGAGCTCCGCGTTCTGCACGCTGAGGTTGCGCTCTTCGGCGCGCTTCACGCATTGCTCCAGGGTCCAGGACTGCTGGGCGTGAACGGTGGCTCCGCCGAGGAAGACCGCGAGGAAGGGGATCGCTCTCATGTTCCGGTGCTCCAGCGTGGAATGCGGGAGCGGGCCGAAAGTACCGGCAGCCCCGTAGGCGCGGGGCGAGCTGTGATGAGCGGCCGAATGACGGGGCGATCAGTTCGCGACCACCTTGATCTCCACACGGCGGTTCGCCTCGCTCTCCTCCTTGTTCTTGGGCGCGGGGAAGAGCATCTGGGAATTGCCCAGGCCGATATAGCTGAGCCGTTCGGGCTCCACGTCGTTCACCACCAGGAAGTCGTGCACCGTCTTGGCGCGCGAGGTGCTGAGGTCGATGAACTCCTTCTTGTTCTTGAAGGTGGGGCCGTTCACATGGCCTTCGATCTCGATGCGCACCTTCGGATTGAGCTGCAGGAAGCGCAGCAGCAGGAGAAGGCTGGCCTCGCTCTGGCGCATCACCTTGTCCTCGTTGCCCACGAAGCGGATGTCGTCGAGCACCACGCGCTCACCAGCCCCCACCGGATTCAGCTTCACCTCCACGGTCACTTCGGGCTCGGTGCTGCCCTTCACGCGGATGGTCTGGAACATGTAGCCCTGACGCACGCAGCCGATCTTCAGGTTGCGGTACATCTCCATCTCATACTGGTAGCGGCTCTTGCCTTTGGCCTCCACCACTTCGTTGAATCGCATGCCATCGATGGTGAGGTTGGCATCGACCGGCTTGCCGGTCTTGCCATCCACCACGTTGATCACCAGTTGCTGCTTCTTCTTGGTGGACTCCTCGGGGTCCGGCGGCGGCGGCGGGGGCGGCGGATCGTAATGGAACTTGATCGTGTAGCCGGCCAGCGCGCGGTCCTGGTAATCCACCGCGATGTAGAAGAGGTCGCCCTGCTTCACTTCGATGGCGCGGCTGAAGCTGCTGCCGACGCCGCTGCGCACATAATCCTCTGTCGCGTCCTTCCGCAGGCCGCAGATGCTCTTGTTGCTCTTGTCGTTGCGGGAGATGTTGCTGCGGATGGGCTTCACCTGCTTGGCGGCCACCTTGTCGCAGATGCCGGGAATCGCGCCCTCGAAGACGAGGAAGTCGATATCGTCCTCGATGTTGTCCGGGATGATGCTGAAGGAGAGCGTGGTGGTGGCCGGGCTGCGGAACTTGTACCAGGTGGTATGGTGCTCGCGCTCGAACCATTGCAGGTCCTCGCTGGGGTTCTCCTTGATCTCGAGCTTGTTGCCGAAGCCGCGCACGGCATCCGCTTGGTGGTACACGCTGTCCGCGATGAAGATGGCCCCGGCGCAATCGCCATTGTCCTGCGTGAGGCGCTGCGCCAGCGCGGGGAACGCGCAGGCGGCGAATAGCGCCACGGATAGGCCACGAGCCAATTTCACGGCCCGTTTCTACGGCAAAGGGCGGAATGGGTTCAGTAGGCCAGATTGCTCCCCAACCACTTCTCCATCCACTCGACGCTCTCGCCCTTGCGCTTGGCGAGGTCTTCCACCTGGTCCTTCGCCACGCGGCCCACGCCGAAGTACTTGCTCTTCGGGTGGGCGAAGTACCAGCCGCTCACCGCAGCCGCCGGGCTCATGGCCAACCCTTCGGTGAGGGTGATGCCGGTGTGCTTGGTGGCGTCGAGCAGGCGGAAGAGCTCGGGCTTCTCGGTGTGGTCGGGGCAGGCGGGGTAGCCCGG